>SXSK01000229.1 GCA_005793375.1 Verrucomicrobiales bacterium
CACGGAATAAATCGGGCGTTCACACCCCTCCCCATTCTCAAAATCCGTCCTCGCCCGATCTATTCCGCTTCGGGATTAGGCGTCGACTCATCCGGGTCAACGCAAAGCGGCAGGGGACTGCGCGTACTCCAAAAAGTTCGTTGGCGCACGTTCTCAATCCTGCGCGGGCGCATCTACACGTTGACGACATTTGGAGATGGGTCGTCACGGAAATTCCCCAATAGCGGTGGAGGGCCACCGCGCTCAAAAGGCGCCGGTAACTCGGAGACGCGCCCTCCCTGCGGTGTTCTATCACTTGGCTTTTGACGGGGACATGCTACCGAACACGCGTGCAGGCGAATTTAACTCGACCATTCAAGGCAGTCGTTCTCGGCGCCGGTTTCGGCGGGCTCGCAGCCGCTATTCGTTTGAGAGCTCGCGGCTATGAAGTCACCTTGGTGGAAGCATTGGACCGGCCCGGGGGGCGCGGGCGTGTTTTCAAGCAGGACGGATTCACCTTCGATGCCGGGCCCACCATCTTGACGGCACCGTTCCTAATCGATGAGCTCTTTGAGCTGTCGGGACGGCGCACGCAGGATTATGTCCGGATTGTCGAGACCAAGCCGGCCTACCGGATTCAATTCCAGGATGGACGGGTGTTTAATTACGAGGCAACTGCCACTGCCATCGAAGCTGAGGTCGAGCGATTTGACGCCACTGAACTGGAAGCCTATCGGCGTTTTGCGGCGCGGTCGGAAGCCACGTTGCAGCGCGCATTTGTCGAACTGGCCGATCAGCCATTCTCGAAGTTCACCGATATGATCCGAGTGGCGCCGGACTTGATGCGCCTGCGAGCGGATCAAAGTGTGGCCAAGGCGGTCGGCAGCTACATCCAGAACGAACAACTACGGCAGGTGTTCAGTTTCCATCCGCTCCTGGTCGGAGGGAACCCATTTTCCACTTCCAGCATCTACTCGATGATACACGCACTGGAGAAGCGCTGGGGTGTCCATTTTGCGATGGGCGGCACGGGGGCCCTGGTGGATGCCTTGGTTCGCTTGTTGCGGGAGATGGGCGGAACCGTGCGATACAACTCGCGTGTCACGGAAATCCTGTGTGAACAACCCGAGGACATCCCATCGGGCGCGTTGATAGCCCCAAACAATCTCTCGCGGAAACCGGTGGTCCGAGGCGTTCGCTTGAAGGATGGAACTCAACTCGAAGCCCAAATTGTGGTCTCGAACGGCGACGTGGCCAACACTTATCGCAAGTTGGTCCAGGCCCGATATCGGTCGACGTGGACCGATCGAAAGCTCGAGCGCCAGCGATACTCCATGGGCTTGTTCGTGCTCTATTTTGGGACGAATCGTACGTATCCAAACCTGGCCCACCATACCATTGTGCTGGGGCCGCGTTATCGCGAGTTGTTGGCGGACATTTTTGACCGCAAGGTTTTGGCGGATGACTTCTCCCTCTACCTGCATGCGCCTACGCGAACGGACCCATCGCTGGCACCTCCAGGTGGGGAATGCTTCTACGTGCTTTCGCCGGTTCCGAATCTGCGAGGATCGGTCTCTTGGGAACTCGAGAAGGAACGCTATGCTGACGCGATTCTGGCGTCGTTGGAGATTCCATCGCTCTGCCCGGACCTTCGTCGCCACATCGTGACGCGACGAATCCTGACGCCGCTCGACTTCGAGCGCGACTACGACGCCTATGTTGGGAGTGCGTTTCAATTCGAACCGATCCTCACACAAAGTGCCTGGTTCCGGCCGCACAATGTCAGCGAAGACATACACGGCCTGTACTTTGTCGGCGCCGGCACCCATCCAGGTGCCGGTGTTCCCGGGGTGCTCTGCAGTGCCAAGGTGCTGGAACGAGTCCTACCCAAAACCCAGTTTCCATAAGCCTCGGGGTTTCCGCATGCCACGCGTCATTCTGCATCTCGATATGGATGCGTTCTATGCCTCGGTAGAACAGCGCGATGACCCCTCGCTGAAAGGTTTGCCTGTGGTGGTTGGTTCATCCCCAGACCATCGCGGGGTCGTATGTGCGGCAAGCTATGAAGCTCGAAGATTTGGGGTTCGTTCTGCCATGCCGAGCCGAACAGCGGGGCGATTGTGCCCCCAGGGAATCTTCATCCAACCGCGCATGGAGACGTATCGGGCGGAATCTCGGGAAATCTTTCGGTTGGTTGCCAAGACGGGAGTGTTGGTTGAACAGGTGTCGGTCGATGAGGCTTATCTCGACGCGAGTTCGCTCCAACCGACTGCGACGCCTGATGACGCTTTGGAACTCGCGCTGCCGTTTGCGCGCCAGCTTAAAGCAACCATTCATCGGGAGCGCGGGCTAACGGCAAGTATCGGGATCGCGCCCAACAAGCTCTTGGCCAAGCTTGGCAGCGACTTCGAGAAACCCGATGGCCTGACGTTGATCCGAGAATCCGAAAAGGTCGCCTTCTTGAAACCGCTTCCAGTCAGGGCGCTTCACGGCGTGGGCCGAGTGACCGAACAAATCCTGACACGCGCAGGCCTTCGGACCATTGGAGACATCCAAGCACACCCAGGAGATTTAAGGGCACTCTTGGGATCCTGGGGGCCACAACTCAAACGATTCGCGGTAGGCGAAGACGATCGTCCGCTGGACTTTGGGGATGAAGTAAAAAGTATCAGTAGCGAGAACACCTTCGACCAGGACACCGACCACAGGCCGACGCTGCGACAGATTCTGCGGGAGCAAGCTCAGGACATCGCGGGACGCCTAGAGAAGAGCCAGTTGGCAGCGAAGACTGTGCAAGTAAAGGTTCGGTATACCGACTTCACGACATTGACCCGACAGTTCTCCGTGGAAGAGCCTATACGATCCGGACGTGATCTTTATCGATTGGGATGTTGGTTGCTGGGGCGGGATCGGTTGGTGTCCAGACCGTTGCGTTTATTGGGATTGGGCGTCAGTGGACTGGTCGAGGCTCAGGCGACCCAGTTGATTCTCCCCCTGGATAAACCTTCTTCATCCACAAGATCCGAACACTGAATCTTGTTTCCTAGGTGTTCTGAATCTTGCATGCGGCGCCAGCATCCTTATTTTGCTGCGCTCTATGGCCCAACCCTCCGTTTTCTTCAGTCGCCGGTCAGCCATGCTCGCCGCCGCCGCGCTAGCACTCACATCCACGCCGTTATGCGCTCAGCACAAGCTGAGTGGGCAATCGACCGTCGCGCCAAAAATTCTCGCTGCCTCGGATGAAGGAGAACGCGCCATCAAACGGTTCCAGATTCCAAGCGGATTCAAGCTGGAACTCTGGGCCACCGAACCGGATGTCGCCCAAGGGGTCTGTCTTTATCCGGATCATCAGGGACGTATCTTTGTCGCCGAAACGTTCCGCCTTCACAAGGGCGTTCCCGATATCCGTGGCATCATGGACTGGCTGGACGAAGACTTGGCTTGCCGCACCGTGGATGATCGGTTGGCGGAGATGAAGCGCCATTTGGGCGGAAAGTTTTCCGATTACGAGCAGTACTCAGACCGCATCCGGCTGCTCTGGGATGCCAATGGGTCGGGGAAAGCCACGCGGTCGACCGTCTTTGCGGAAGGATTCTCCGGCGCTCTGGACGGCATCGCGAGCGGCGTCATCGCGCGCGGAAACGACGTCTGGTTCGCCAACATTCCCAACCTTTGGCATCTGCGGGACGACAACGGCGATGGCATCGCGGAGACGCGAAAGGTCCTACATCATGGGTTTGGCGTGCGGGTGGGCTTTCTGGGACACGACATGCACGGCTTCACCTGGGGGCCGGATGGCAAACTTTACTTTAGCATCGGTGATCGTGGATCCAATGTGAAGGTCGGCACCAAGTCTGTGGGCTTTCCGGACACGGGCAGCGTCTTTCGTTGCAATGCGGACGGATCGGAATTCGAAGTGTTTGCCTACGGACTGAGGAATCCCCAAGAACTGGCCTTCGATGCCTATGGCAACCTGTTCACAGGTGACAATAATTCGGATGGCGGTGACCAAGCACGGTGGGTCTATTTAGTGGAGGGTGGGGATAGTGGTTGGCGCATTGGATGGCAGTTTCTGGAACAACCCAACCCGCGCGGCCCCTGGAATTCGGAGAAGATGTGGCACCCGCATAATGAGGCGCAACCGGCTTACATTGTGCCGCCCATCCGAAACATCACCTCCGGTCCCAGTGGTTTGGCCTACTACCCAGGAACCGGCTTTCCCGATTCGTGGCAGGGGACGTTTACTCTGGCCGATTTTCGAGGTAGCGCCGGCAACAGTGGCTTGCTGAGCTTCAAACTGAAA
Source organism: Verrucomicrobiales bacterium (assembly GCA_005793375.1). Lineage (GTDB taxonomy): Bacteria > Verrucomicrobiota > Verrucomicrobiia > Limisphaerales > UBA9464 > SXSK01. The sequence goes on from SXSK01000229.1 coordinate 4,283, forward strand.
CCCAAGGGTGCGAGCTTTGAATTGGTCGAGGACCAGAAGTTTGTTTGGTCCATGCTGGCGACCGATGGCGACTTCGGCCCTGACGGCTCGTTCTATCTGATGGATTGGGTCGAGGGGTGGGACCAAAACGGCAAAGGTCGCATCTACAAGCTCACGCACACCGAAGCTTCCAAACAACCGATCGTGGCCGAAACCAAGAAGCTTTTGGCTGAAGGCATGGTCAAGCGCCCGCAAAACGAGCTGATTCAATTGCTCGGTCATGCGGATCAACGCGTCCGCCAGGAATCACAATTCGAATTGGCGAATCGCGGCCTCAGCGCCATGGATGCCCTTGTGACAGCCAGCCGCTCGGGCTCCTCGCTATTCGCACGGTTGCATGCACTTTGGGGAATCGGTCAAGTAGCCCATCGATCCCACAACCCTTCGGTCAGTTTCGGTTCCACATCGTCCAGGATCGAAGCGCTCGAAACAGTCGTTCAATTGCTGTCGGATTCAGAGATTGAAATCCGAGCTAACGCCGCTCGCGTCTTGGGAGATACCCGATACGCGCGCAGCTACGATGCCCTAACCAAGGCGCTCACCGATGCGTCCGCTCGCGTGCGCCATCTCGCGGCAACCGCACTCGGTCATCTCCGCCGTCCGGAAGCGGTTCCGGCTTTATTCGCCCTGTTGCAGAACAATGCCGATCAAGATCCGGTGGTTCGCCATGCGGCCAGCTTCGCGTTGGCCCAAATTGGGGAGGTGGTCCCACTGGCCGAAGCGGCAAAGCACCCGTCCGAGTCCGTTCGACTTGGCGCGGTGATCGCCTTGCGGCGCCTGGGCCAAAGCGAGGTCGCCCATTTCCTCAATGACAGCAGCCAGAAGGTCGTCACCGAGGCCGCCCGAGCTATCAACGACGAGCCCATCTCGGGTGCCTTGCCAGAACTAGCCGCCTTGATTGCCAAACCCATACAGAGTGAACCGCTTCTCCGCCGCGTCTTGAATGCCCAATACCGTTGGGGAACGAAGGAATCCGCCCAGGCACTCGCCAACTTCGCCGCACAAAACGATGCACCAGAAACCGCACGTGCCGAAGCCATCTCCGCCCTCGCCTCCTGGCCTCGCAATTCCGGTCGGGATCGTATCACTGGCTTGTGGCGCCCTACCTCGTTCGCGCGGGATTCCAAGATCCCGCGGGAAGCCGTTGCCGCCGTAGTCGAGAAACTGCTGCGAAATGGACCGAGCCGGGTACAGGTTGCCGCGGCCAAAGCCTCTGCCGAATTGGAAATATCCAACGCAGTCGGGGCACTGAGTTCGGTCTTTGAGGATACCCAGCGGAACTCAGCCCCGCGGGTGGAAGCATTAAAGGCTCTGGCCGCATTGAAGGCGGATTCCCTTCCTAAAGTGCTCCAAACCGCCAGCAGCGATTCTAACGAAGAGGTACGCAAAACTGCGGTCACCCTCGGTGCGCAGTCATCCTCCAAATCCAACCCCGAAGAAGGTCCGCTGTCGGACGTGCTGGCCAAAGGGTCTATGGGAGAGAAACAAAACGCCTTCGTCGCATTAGCTGGGATGAAAGAAGCGGCCGCAGACGATGTCCTCGCGAGATGGATGGACCTACTGATCGCTGGAAAGGTGACTCCAGAGCTCCAGCTCGATGTGCTTGAAGCGGCCCGACAGCGCGAATCCGCGAAGGTGAAAGACCGGGTGACGACATACGAAGCGTCTCTTAAGAAAGACGACGCTCTGGCGACATTCCGTGTCTGTCTGACCGGAGGTAGTGCCGATGAAGGAAAACGGATCTTTGTCGAAAAAGTCGAGGTGAGCTGCGTGCGATGTCACAAAGCCGACGGCGAAGGGGGTGAGGTCGGTCCCGACCTCGCCGGGCTGATTAGTCGGCAACCTCGCGAATATATCCTCGAGTCCATTCTCTATCCCAACCAGGCGATAGCGCAGGGGTTCGAAAACGTCCTGGTGACCCTCAAGAATGGCTCTGCGTATGCGGGCGTCATTAAATCAGAAACTGCAGAGGAACTAGAACTGAACTCACCGGAAGACGGCTTGGTGAAAGTGAAAGTAAGCGACATCAAGTCGCGTGAAAAAGGCTTGAGTGGCATGCCCGAGGGATTTACCACCATTCTCACACGCCAGGAAATTCGCCATCTCGTGGAGTACATTGCCACGAGTAAGTAGGACCGTGGGCGTGAAACAGTCACACCCTTGAATCGACAGATGCTCCTATGAAAACCTTGCCACGACTTTGGCTTCTTGGTGTCTCGATTACCGCCGCTGTGCTGCGCCTCCAGTTCGCCGCGATGGCAGCTGAAGTTTCCTGGACAGATTCCATCAAACTTTCTAGAGCCGAGAGTCAATCGAAAGTTTCGCTCTTTAACGGGCGTGATCTCACGGGTTGGGAAGGCCAACTGGATCGTTACTGGTCGGTCACCAATGGGTGGATCCGTGGTGCGAACACGGGTCGTGTTCCAGCCAGCACTTATCTTTGGACCACCAACTCGTACCGAAACTTCCGGCTGCTGTTCGAAGTCAAACAAAACCGCACCGCCGGTTTTTCGCCTACGCATTCCGCTGTGGCCGTGCTGGGTGAGAAATTTACCGACCAAGGCGATCCCTACAGCTTCAAGGGTCCTCTGCTCATGTTTTGCAATGATTGGGGCATTTGGGACGCGAATCGCCGCAATCGGGTCTATCCCGCTGGCCATGCTGGCACACTCCAGATCAAGAAGGAAAACATCGGCCAATGGAATCGAATCGAGATACTGGTCATTGGAGAACACCTACGCATGGTGGCCAATGGTGAGGTCGTGATCGATTTCACCGATGAACCCGGAATGTTGCGGGCTAGTCCCATCGGCCTTCAACTGCACTCGAATGATAGACCCCAGGAATTTCTGTTCCGGGGCCTGGTTCTTACCGAGAAGCCCACGGACAAGCTACTGACGGCTCTTCCCATTGCTAAACCGGCGCCCGCAAAAGCCACCACCACAGCCAACCCTTGACGGGAAATTTTCGGCGCTCAGTTGTCTTGACCTTGCACCGGAAGACGAAATCGCTCCAGCCTTGGTGAATGCTGGTTTCCTGGACAGTCGTCCGTGAGTTGATCCTACCGGTTCTGTTGGCAATCGCCCTCGAAATGCCAGTTCGAGTTGTGGGGCGCGACACCCTGCCAGAGGCTCGCGACCGAGAGGTCGTTGCATTTTTTGAAGGCCCCGTGCAACGGTGGGAACTCATCATCCCCGAGGAGTCCCTGGTTGAATTGCGACAATCGCCTCGCGACTACGCACGAGCCAACTTGCGCATCGGGAATCAGAAATTTTCGAATGTCGGCATTCACATCAAAGGATCAGCTGGCAGCAAACGCAGCGTCGATGATCGGCCGGCGTTGACGGTGAAATTCAATCGATTCCGCAAAGGTCAGCGCGCGTTTGGAATAGAAAAACTGCACCTGAACAACTCCGTTCAGGACAGCTCGACTCTCAATGAGAACTTCGCCAGCCGCGTGTATCGCCAACTCGGAATCCCGTCGACACGAGCCACACACGCCTTGCTGACCGTCAATGGCCGCGACCTGGGCGTTTATGTCGTCAAGGAATCCTACGATGCCGACTATATCCGACGTCACTTCCCCGAGGATTCCCGTCGTCTGGGCAATCTCTATGAGGGAGGGTTTGTCGGCGATGTGGATCGAAAGCTGCAGCGCGATGCCGGCCAAGGTCCTGATGACGGTTCCGACTTGGTGCGGTTGCGATCTGCGCTCATATCGCCCATCGACGAGCGATTGGCTGCGATGAACCAATCATTGGATGTCGACCGTTTTATGATGCTAGCCTCGATTCAACTGTTACTGGACGATCGCGATGGCTACGTGCGAAACCGAAACAATTATCGGATCTATTTCCGAGGAACAGACGGCAGAGCTCTATTTTTGCCCAGCGGCATGGACCAATGGTTGATGCACGCGGACTCGCCGATTCGGGATGCCTGGACCGGAATGGTAGCCCAATCGCTTTTAGGAATGCCCGACCAACGAATTCGACTGCGGGAACACATGCGCACCCTGGTTGGCGGCCCCTTATCGGAAACGAATCTCGTTCGGATCGCAACGCAGCTGCAGTCCCGTCTGGAAGACATCGCCGAACAACTCAATGAATCGGACCGCAGCCGATTGGTGGCAAACCGCACCGATCTGCCATCCAGAATCCGTCGCCGCTTGGCAGTCGTTCATCGAGAACTTGCCGAGTGGCCTGACCCAATGGCGCCCTGGCCCGCAGGAAAAACTCTGTCCCCATCCGGATGGGGGCTCATGGTGCAAACCGGCAGTGCGCGTTCAAGGACCAATCAACCCGCGGCTGGGGTCTCCAGGACCCTCTATTTTGTTGTGGAAAAACCCGAGACTCGAGCATCGTTTCGAACCACAGTCACACTACCCTACGGAAAATATCGACTTGTGGCACGCTGTCGGTGCCAGAGGCTGGAAGCCTTTGAAGATCGATTTGGGCGGGGAGCTTCCATCCGAATCACCGGTTCCACCGCCACTGGCATTTCCCGCATGGAAGGTGACCGCGATTGGACCCAATTAACCTTTGATTTCGAACAACCGGACGATGGCCCAGTGGAATTGATCGCGGAAGTGCGCGCAAATCGCGGGGATGCTTGGTTTGATCTCAACTCCATCCGAGTCGAAGCCCGTTAGAAGTTTTCGAGGACCGTTAACGGTCCAGGGAGGCGCAATTGGACCAAAATCTTCAGCATTGCTCCAAAGGGTTGTCCCATTTTAGTATAGCCTCGTTCCTCAGTTGGTTTGCACCAACCAATGAAATACTATCTCGACTTCGAAAAACCCATCGTTGAGCTGCAGCGCAAACTCGAAGACCTACGGGCGCACCCAGAAACTCATTCACTCGGCATCAGTGTGGATGAGGAATGCCGTCTGGTGGAGGCGAAAATCGAAACGCTGCGCCGTCAGATCTATTCTGACCTGACATCCTGGCAACGCATCCAACTGGCACGCCATCCGAAGCGGCCTTATGTGCTGGACTACTTGAAGTCGGTGTTTACGGAGTTTACGGAGCTTCATGGGGATCGACTCTATTCCGATGATCGCGCTGTCGTTGCTGGATTTGCACACCTCGGGACGCAGCGTGTGTTGGTCCTGGGAACTCAGAAAGGCCGCGATACCAAGGAAAACATCCTTCGGAATTTTGGTTCAGCCCATCCGGAGGGTTATCGAAAGGCCCTGCGCCTGATGAAACTCGCCAACAAGTTTGGGCTGCCGATTATCACATTGATTGATACCGCCGGCGCCTACCCAGGCATCGGCGCTGAGGAACGGCACATCGGTGAAGCCATCGCAGTGAACCTCCGTGAGATGATGCTACTGGAAGTGCCAGTGATCGCGACGGTCATTGGCGAAGGCGGTTCCGGTGGTGCCTTGGGTCTCGGCGTCGCCGATCGCGTCCTCATACTCGAAAACGCCTACTACTCTGTCATCAGCCCAGAAGGGTGCGCCTCGATCCTCTGGAAAGATTCTTCCGCCAAAGCCAAAGCAGCGGCTGCGCTACGCATCACGGCTCGCGATCTACTCGAATTGGGCTTGGTCGATGAGATCGTTTCCGAACCACTCGGCGGCGCCCACAATGACCCAGCTGCCGCGTCCCTCAGTATTCAGAAGTCTCTCCTCCGACACCTCAGCGAGGTCCAAGCCTGGGCTCCGGCGGATCGCCTTCAGAAGCGCTATGCGAAATTCCGTGCTTTCGGCAAGGTCAACGAACCGGCGGCTGCGGCTTAAGAGCCTGTCTGAATACACCTGGAAACACGAATTAAGCGTCATTTCGAGGAAACAATGCCAACCGATTCCAGGTCCGCCCCCCCAAAAAAAAGTCCATGAGTCGCATCATGGTTTGCTTCCGGAGGAACGTTTGAGCCAACCATTGGCACGCATCCAGTCAGTGACCCGGTCTGGCCAAGTAGTCACTGGTTCTGCGGTACGACGCAGTCCATAACCGTGTCCGCCGGTTGGATAGAGGTGCAGTTCGAAAGGAACTTTCGCTTGCTGCAAGGCTGTCGCATACCCGAGTACGTTCTCGACGCGCACCGGGTCATCCTGAGACATGACCAAGAACGTGGGAGGTGTGTCGCTGGAGATGAGAAGATCCGAAGACACCCGGTCGTTATGCTCTTTTGAGGTGAGGTATCCCGGGTAAACCAGAACCGTGAAGTTTGGCCGACAATCGAACGTATCGGCCGCATCGATTCGGGCATAGGTTCTCTCAGAACCACGCGTACTCAAGGCCGCTGCCAAATGGCCGCCTGCGGAAAACCCCAACACACCAATTCGATCGGGTTGAAAACCCAGGGATCGTGCCTTCTCGCGTAACAGTCCCATGGCGCGTTGAGCATCTTGAAGCGGTGGACCATGCTTCTCTTGGCCATCACGACGTGGAACCCGATATTTCAAGAGTCCCGCGGTGACACCGATGGAGTTCAACCAATCACACACTTCAGTTCCCTCCAGATCCAGCGCCAGAATATGATAACCGCCCCCCGGACAAACCAATACCGAGGTCCCAGTGTCCTTGGATTTTTTTGGGCGGTAGAGTGTCAGTGTGGGTTCCGAGACGTACCCGGTGCGAATGACTCGTTTGCCGGCGATAAGCGCGTAGGTGGGTTTGGTGGTGTCGCGTTCGGCCGGCATTGCTTCGGGGTCGCCAGGAGCTTTGCCAGGCCAGAGACGCAGGGTCTGGGGGGGGAGACGCCCACCAACCACGGAATTGTGGCACAAACAAGCCAGGGCCATCCAACCCAGCAGAAAACCGGCGCCAAATCGCAAGGGGAACTTCATTCCATACAGCAAGAGCCAGATTTCAATTCTGGTCCACCCTAGAATGCATCTCCAAAAGTGTCGGGACTAGGAGGGGTTCTGGAGAAGATTCATGGAACTCCATTCACAACTCTGGCAGTATTGAGGCATCACATGGCCGACACGCCCGCCACCCCACCAATTGCCCTGTCGAAGGGTCAGATCTTCGTGCGTCGTTTGAGCAGTACGATTGTGCTTTGGGCGGTCGTGCTGACGTCAATATTCTCCAGCAACGCATTTGTCCGAGAATACGTGTTCTTGGGCCTTATGATGCTTTTAGCATGGACAGGTCTTCACGAATTCTATGCGTTGGTAGAGAAGCGGGGGTTGGTATGTTTCCGAGGTTGGGGCATATTTGGCGGGCTCTTGCTCATGGGAGCCACATTCTTCTATCTAACTGCCTATTTACGTCAGAATCCGGTTCAAAGTTTGATGCCCGCGAAGGCGAATGACTTTGAGACATCGGTTTTGATCCTGTTTGTACTGGGACTCTGCGTGCGCCAGTTCCTTGCCAAAAGCAACACAGCGGGCATTCAGGCGATCTCGACCACATTGTTCGGGCTGATGTACGTGCCGTGGCTGCTGAATTTCATTCAGAAAATCACCTTCTTTCCAGGAGTCGATGGACGGTTTTATGTGCTCTATTTTATTCTGGTCACCAAGTTCAGCGATCTTGGGGCCTACTGCACGGGATCGTTGATCGGCAAACACAAAATGATTCCACGGATTAGCCCTGGAAAAACCTGGGAAGGCTTTGCCGGGGCCATTGTGTTCTCCACCGGCGCCAGTGTCGGATACGCCCTCCTCATGAAGCCCTATCTCAAAGGCATGACGATTACCCATGCCGTGATCTTAGGCGTGATTCTGGCGATTGCCGCAGTGATCGGGGACCTGATCGAATCCCTTTTCAAGCGCGAGGCGAACGTGAAGGATTCGGGCAAACTTTTTCCAGGCATCGGCGGAATCCTCGACCTGCTGGACAGCCTGTTGTTTAACGCGCCCATCATGTACCTTTATCTAAGGCACGTGTTGACGCACTGACAGTTTTCCGCAAGAAGCTGAGGTAGTCCGAAGGCGCGAACAAAAGGCGACTGGGGAATGCGGGTCAATATCCGGCGGCCTGACCATCCTTTCGAGATTCGCTAGCGCCAATGTAAACCCGATTGGTCGCGTCCCACTGGATGGCTTGGTAGCCTCCGAAGGCGCCGCCTCGGATATTGCCCATGCGGTGCCCATGGCGGTCTAATTCGCCGACGCACTGCGGCGAAAATCCGCTCTCCAGATTCACTAAACCGCCGTGAGTCATACGTTCTCCGGTCGGTTCGCTTGAACCCGTATGATACATTCGCGGGGCGTCCCCAGCCTCCTGAAGGTTCATTCCAAAATCGATTAGGTTGACCAAAATTTGCACATGCCCCTGAGGCTGCATGTCACCGCCCATAACACCAAAACTCAGCCACGGTTTGCCTTGGTGTGTGACAAACGCGGGTATGATGGTGTGAAACGGTCGTTTGCGCGGGGCATACGAATTAGGTCGTCCCGGCGTGAGATCGAAGAGTTCCCCTCGATCTTGCAACGTGAACCCCAGTCCATCTGGTACCATGCCGCTGCCAAAGCCCCGATAATTGCTCTGTATCAACGATACCATCATCCCGTGTTCATCCGCTGTCGTGAGATAAATTGTGTCGCTCGTCTTCAACTGAGGCAACCCCGGATCATATCGGTCGGCGGCGCGGTCCTTAGCAATGAGCATTCGCCGCTGGGCCGCATACGACTTGGAGAGCAATGCCTCAATGGGATTGGTCACGAACGCTGGATCTCCATAGAGCCAAGCGCGATCTTCAAAGGCGAGTTTCTTGGATTCGGTCAGTAGATGAAGATAATCCACGCTGCCAAAACCCATGGAACGTAGATCAAAACCTTCCAGAACGTTCAACATCTGCAGCACCGAAATTCCCTGCCCATTGGGCGGTAATTCCCACACGTCGTAACCGCGATAGTTGACGGAGACGGGATCCACCCACTCGCTTTGATGCTCCGCTAAATCCAATTCCGTGAGAAACCCTCCTTGCCTTCTCATGAAGTCCCCGATCCGGCGCGCAATCTCACCCCGATAAAATCCATCGCGACCTCGTTCCGAAATAGTCTCCAGGGTTTTCCCCAAGGCCGGATTGCGGAAGAGTTCGCCCTTGCGGGGTGCCCGCCCTCCCGGGGCGTAGGTCGCGGCAAAATTGGGCCAATCCTGGAGCGCCTTCAGGCCAGCAGCCCAACCTTCCGCGATCACCTCCGACATAGGAAATCCCTCCAGCGCATAGCGGATAGCTGGTGCCAGGTTGAAGGACATGGATCGCCGACCAAAACGGCGATGAAGTTCGAACCATCCGTCCACACATCCAGGAACCGTCACCGGCAGCGGCCCGAATTTGGGCACGTTGGTGAGCCCTTTGGATTGGAAATGATCCAAACTCAGCGATGCAGGAGACCGTCCGCTGCCATTCAACCCATGCAACCGTTTCCCATCCCAAATGATGGCAAACATATCCCCACCGATCCCATTCCCGGTCGGCTCCATCAGCCCCAGACACGCATTGGCTGCAATCGCCGCGTCCACCGCTGAGCCGCCCGCCTTTAGGACTTCCAGCGCCACCTGCGTGGCCAAGGGATGGCTCGTACACGCCATTCCATGTCGCGCGATGACTTCAGAACGGGTCACAAACCCACCACCTGAGGGTCGTTGTGCCGCTAGAAGCGACTCGTCAAAGATGCCAGTCATCAGGACCAGCGTGACCCGAAAGCTGAAGTTCGTCCACGCGGAGCAATTCATGGTGTTCAGGCGAACAGTCGCGCAAACGTTGAGATTTGCCAATGCTTTCTGATCCAGATTCCCCAACCTGTCCCCCGAAGGCGCACCGCCCAGTGCACCTTCCGGCGTGACTTCAAGGCCCAAGGATCACCACACTCCGTCCGCCGATGAAGAAGTCTCCGAAGCAAAAACCCGATAGCACTGTGGTCTCACGTTCAGGCCGGTTCACCGGTGGACCGGCTGCGGACGTCGCTGCATTCTCGGAATCCATCTCGTTCGACTGGCGCCTTTGGGAGCACGATATCCGAGGATCCCTCGCTCATGCGGCCATGCTACAAGAGATTGGCGTCCTCAGTCGCCAGGAGCTTTCCAGCATTCAGGCCGGTTTCAAAAGCATCCGTGACGATATCGAAGCAGGTCGATTCGAATGGAAGGCGTCGCTCGAAGACGTGCATATGAATCTGGAGGCAGAACTGACCCGACGCCAACCCGCAGGCGCGAAACTGCATACCGCCCGTTCTCGGAATGATCAAGTGGCTTTGGATGTCCGACTTTGGCTGCGCGACGAAATCCATCATCTGGATCTCGAACTCAAGCAACTCCAAGTCAGTTTGGTCGAATTGGGTGCGAGGTTTCCTGAAGTCATTATTCCCGGTTACACCCATCTCCAACGGGGCCAACCCGTCTATTTCGCGCATCATCTCCTGGCCTATGTCGAAATGTTCGATCGCGACCGCGACCGCCTTAAAGACTGCCAGCGACGTGTCAACGTTTGTCCCTTGGGCAGCGGTGCCCTGGCCGGCAGCACTCTGCCCATCGACCGAGGATTCGTCGCGCGCGAATTGGGTTTTGTCGACAGCGCTGGTCGACCCAGGTTGACCCGTAATTCCATGGATGGGGTTAGCGATCGCGATTTCATGATTGAGTTCTCCGCAGTGGCGGCTTTGACCGCTGTTCATCTAAGCCGGTTGGCCGAAGACGTCATCCTGTGGGCAACGGCCGAGTTCCACTTTATTCGGATTGCAGACGCGTATACCACCGGGTCGTCCTTGATGCCGCAGAAGAAAAACCCAGACATCGCCGAATTGACACGTGGAAAGTCAGGTCGAGTGATTGGCAATCTCATGAGCCTGTTGACCTTACTGAAAGGGCTCCCAATGACCTACAATCGGGATTTGCAGGAGGACAAAGAGCGCCTATTTGACACCGCCGACACAGTCCGCGCGTGCACTCGACTGATGGGTGCCATGCTGGACCACACGACCCTGCTCGAGGCGAATTGCCGGCGGGCGGCAGAGGATCCACAATTGCTTGCTACCGATCTGGCCGACTATCTGGTCAAACGCGGCATGCCATTTCGACAGGCACATCATGCCGTGGGTGAGGTGGTTGCTCTCGCAGAAAGAGCCGGCAAACTGCTCAATGAGGTGACGCTGGCCGAGTTCAAAAGCGTCTCAGAGAAATTCGGAGACGACGTCCTGGAAACATTCCATCTGCTGCGAGCCATGGAACGACGACGGGTCGTTGGTGCACCAGGCACACGGGAAGTCCGGCGCGAAGTAAAACGCTGGAGCCGGTTACTCGCTAAGCGAACAACCGGCTAGATTTACTTGCTTATGTACGGGCGCATCTCCGAGTTGCCGGCGCCGCATGGGATGCTGAGGGAGAAAGCGGAAGAGGGCTGCCGCACTCCAAATCCATTGGGTCGTGCCACTCGAATGGCGGCGCCTTTGGAGTGCGTGGGCCCTCCCTCATCTTTGTCTCTAAAATGGCTCTCTAGACATTCTCACCATTGTGCTTGGGAATGTCGTGCTTGGCGGTGCGTGAGTTCAGGGGTCTCCGGTATCTTGTTTGGCACACTCGCCCGGAGCAGATCGAGGATGCCCGGAGTGTTTGCATCGTCGTCGTCGATTTCTTGTGGCTTGGGCTTTGAGA
>SXSK01000230.1 GCA_005793375.1 Verrucomicrobiales bacterium
AAGCGTGGCCATTGTGAAAAATCAGCCGAGTTCTCAATATCCCGCCTGCCTATTGTTCTTCCGCGGGTCCATCCTTCAACCAATCCGGCCAAACCACTTTTCTTGAAACTGCCCTGGATCGAGTGCGATGGAATTGGTTTTCCATCGTTCAACGACACGTTCTAAGCTCGGGTCGACATGTCTGTGCGAGAATCATCAGGCGAACGTATTTTCCAAGGTATTCCCGTATCTCCAGGGATCGCCCACGGACGCATTCTGGTGCTGGGTCGCCGCGACACGGATATTCCCCAACGCGCCATCGAGGAATCCGGTATTCCAGCCGAAATCAACCGACTCCATGCCGCCCTGGCTTCGACCCGTAAAGATTTGGAGGTAGTCCAAGACCAGGTGCGCCAGGTCATGGGCGCTGCCGAAGCCGGACTATTCGACGCACACTTGCTGGTGCTCGAGGATCCAACGCTCCTTGCCGAGGTTGCCCGCCACGTGCGCCAGGATCGCTGCAATGTGGAGTGGGTTTTACACCAAGTAGCGGAGCGTTATGCCAGTGCTCTCGCCGCAGTCGAAGATGAATACCTTCGCGAACGGGCTGCGGACATCCGAGACGTCGCGGGACGCGTCATCGACCACTTGCTTGGCATCTTTGGAGAACAAGATCTGGCCCACCTCAAGGAGCCATGCATCGTCATCGCTCACGACCTCGCTCCAAGTACGACGGCTCAATTGGATCGAACCAAGGTGTTGGGATTCGCCACGGAAACCGGGGGCCAAACCAGCCACACAGCGATTCTAGCGCGCAAGCTCAGGATTCCAGCTGCCGTCGGACTACCTGAAATCACTCAACGAGCTCGATCAGGAAAATTCTGCTTGTTGGACGGGCACTCCGGCAAGTTGACCTTGGATCCCTCGGATCAAACCTTGTTTGAATATGGCCAACTGAGCCAACGGCGTGTCGCGCTCGAAGACAGCCTCGAATCGCTTCGATACCAACCGGCCGTCACCCTGGATGGGCATCGCCTCATCTTGAGCGCCAATATTGATCATCCTGACGATGTCGTTTCAGTTCGAAATTCCGGAGCCGAAGGGGTCGGACTTTTTCGGACCGAGTTCCTATTCATGAATCGCGGTGAGTTACCTGACGAAGAGGAACAATATCGAGTCTACCGATCCGTGGTCGAAGCCTTGGCGCCAGAGCCAGTCATCATCCGCACCCTGGACTTGGGAGGCGACAAGCTGCCTTCCTCGATGGCACATTCGGGGGAGCTGAATCCATTTCTGGGATGGCGAGCCATCCGCATCAGCTTATCCGAACCAACCACGTTTCGGTCCCAGCTCAAAGCGATTCTCCGCGCCGGAGCCCATGGCCCTGTGCGCGTCATGTACCCCATGATCTCCTCGGTGGATGAAGTGCGGGCTGCCAATACTCATCTGGCCGAAGTCCGCGCGGAACTCGTAGAACGGGGAGTGAGCATCGCCGATAAGTTGGAAGTCGGAGCCATGATCGAAATTCCAGGTGCGGCACTGGTGGCTGGAGCCCTCGCCAGAGAGGTCGATTTCTTCAGCCTGGGCACCAACGATCTCACCGGATACACCCTGGCAGTCGATCGTCTCAATGAACGGGTGGCCTCACTGTTTTGCTCCAGTCACCCTGCCGTCTTGCGGCTGATTCAAATGACCGTCGATGCCGGGCACCGCTCAAGCCGATGGGTTGGCGTGTGTGGTGAAATGGCCGGCGATATTAGCATGGTGCCTGCGCTCGTGGGACTGGGTGTCGATGAACTTTCCGTGACACCCGCGGCGATACCTCAAGTGAAATACCTCATTCGAAGACTCCGTCGGGATGCACTGCAAGTACTCGCATCGGAATTGCTCCTATGCGACACCGCTCAGGAGGTGCTGCGCCGCAGCCTCAACGCGGCCCGTCAAGCCGCCCCGGCACTTTTTTAAATTCCGCTCACTGAACTCCGCCTTGAAGCACGAGTCCTAAAAAGTGTCACCCGATTGTTTCGGCAGTTCTCCTTGGCTGCGCCCCGGAATAGCGATTGAATGCCCGGTATCGTTCGAATGACGAACGTGAGAAAACCACAATGAAGTTCATTTCGAATGGGAAACCAGTCCATCCTGACCGCACCCTGTTATTGCTGGTCGCGATACTCACCAGTTGGTTGTCACTGTCCCTGAACATCGCGGCTAAAGGACAAGCTGACCATGTGGTCGTTGTGGTGTTCGACGGTATGCGACCAGACTTCGTTACTCCCCAGTACTGCCCCAATCTTTATTCCCTCGCCACGAATGGCGTCTTCTTTCGCAATAACCATTGCGTTTTCGTCAGTACCACCATCGTCAATGGCACCGCGCTCGCCACCGGAACTCATCCCGGACGGAGCGGGATTCTCGCCAACTCCGATTACCGACAGGAACTGGCTTTCACCTCCTCGATCGCCTCCGAAACGCTCGATACCGTGAGACGAGGAGATATCGCATCAGTTGGCCGCTATATCGCTGTGGATACGGCAGCCGAAATGATCCAGGACGCCGGATTTCATACCTACATTTGCGGAACAAAGGGCGTTGCGCTGTTGCATGACCGAGATGTGCGTCGGATCGACACGGAAGCCCACAAGAATTCCATTGTGCTGGCGCGCGGCTTGACCTTGCCACGGGCGGCGAGCGAATCGATGGTCAAGATAAACGACGACAAGCCCTTCCCAGACGATTTCAAAACACCCAACATTGCCTCAGATGGATGGACCACCAAGGCTCTCGTGCGCGGACTGTGGAAGAAGGGGATTCCAAAGTACTCGTTGTTATGGCTGAGCGATCCCGACGTGACCCAACACGCCAAGGGAGTCGGAGCACCGGAATCGTTGACAGCCATCGAGGCCAGCGACAAGAACCTCGGAGAACTTCTCAAAGTGCTCGACGAAAAGAAGGCGCGCGACAAAACGGATATCTTCGTGGTCTCAGACCACGGGTTCTCGACGATTAGCCGTGGCGCTGACATCGCCAAGGCGCTCCGAGCCAACCAGATCAATGCACACTCCAAACTGGAAAACCCGGAGCGCGGCGATGTTTTGGTAGTGGGATTGGGAGGTGCTGCACTAATTTATGTGATCGAACGGGATGAACGGACGATTCACCAAGTGGCTGAGGTCCTCCAAGTATGCGATTTCACCGGCGTCATCTTTTCCCGACTTCCAATCGAAGGGACCTTTCCGTTAGACACCATTCGCTATCCGACAGATCCGGCCAACGGAGCACCCGACTTCGTGATCTCAATGCGATGGAGCCATGATCGCAATGAACATGGCGCTCCCGGCATGCTGATTGCCACTGGCGGCTCGCGAAATACCGGCACCCATGGCTCGCTTAGTCGCTTTGAGATGAACAATACCCTGGTGGCTTCCGGTCCAGACATCAAACAGGGCTTGGTGAGCGAAACTCCCAGCGGCAATATCGATGTGGCGCCCACCGTGTTGCATCTTCTAGGAATTGTGCCGAAAGAGAAGGTCGATGGACGCATTCTCAAAGAGGCGATCAAATCACATCCCGATTTTGTGCCCGAGGTGAAAGAACGGCGCTTGGAAGCAACACGACAGTTGGGGTTCATGCACTGGAGTCAGTACCTCAACCTGGTTGAGGTCGATGGCACACTCTACTTCAACGAAGGGAATGGTCGGTCGGAGTTCAAAAGCCCTTGAATTAACCAGAAATTGCTGTAGGAAGACGCCCAGGAGTCGTTTCAGACTTCTCCTGAGTCACCTTGTGGTTATCTTGACCCCACATCGATGAAGGTCCTCATTCTTGCCGCCGGTTATGCCACCCGACTCTATCCACTGACGCTGACGCAACCGAAGCCGCTGCTGCCAGTCGCCGGGAAGCCGATGATCGACTATGTCCTCGACAACCTGGCTCCGATTCCAGGAATCGACATGGTCTATGTGGTCACAAATGCCAAATTCGCCGGGACCTTTGAACGTTGGGCCGAAGCCTATCGGACCAATAAGACACCGCTCAATTTTAAAGTAATCAATGATGGTTCAACCGACGACACGAATAAACTCGGCGCCATCGGGGACCTCAACCTCGTACTTCAACGCGAACAATTCGACGACGATCTCATCGTGGTCGCTGGAGATAATTTGTTCAGCCAAAGCCTTCAGGACTACGGCACTTTTTGTCGCTCCGGCAATGCCCCAGTCCTCGGTATCTACGATGTCGGCAGTTTGGAGCAGGCCAAAAAATACGGCGTGGTCGACGTCGATAGAAGCGGCCAGATCGTGAGTTTCATTGAGAAACCGCCGGCACCTGCCAGCACGCTCATCGGCATCGCTCTCTACTATTATCCTCGTGCGGTCCTTCCAAAAATTAGCGAATACTTGGCGGCTGGAAACAATCCGGACCAACCCGGTCGGCTGATCCAATGGTTGTATCCTCAGACCCCAGTTCAAACGTGGCGGGTACCAGGCCTTTGGTACGACATCGGCTCCAGAGAAACCCTCGAAGAGGCCAATCGCATCTACGCCAAGACCTAAGCCCCCGATTTGGGCGTTGTCTCGGTCCGATAAAATGACCCAGCAAGCCCTGAACTTGGCGGGTCTCAATGATCCTGGAACCTCAGGACGTCTTCTTCCGCGTGTGGACGTGCGTGGCGTGGCCGAAGAATACCTCCGCGGATTCCATGAGCGTCTCGCTGAGTGTCGGATGGGGGTGAACAACAGCTGCCAAATCATGCGCCGTCGCTCCCATCTCAACCGCCAACGCGCCTTCAGCAATCAATTCACCCGCCCCATGGCCCACGATTCCCACACCCAAAATGCGCTCAGTCTCAGGTTCAATCAGCAGCTTGGTTAGCCCATCGGTCCGATCGTAGGTCAAGGCTCGTCCGCTGGCGCCCCAGGGAAACTTCACTACCTGCACAGTGATGTTCTTCAGTTTGGCTTCATTTTCGGTGAGGCCGACCCAAGCCACCTCGGGATCCGTGAAGACAACCGCGGGGATCACGTAATCGCGGTTGGGCGGATTCCCCTCGCCGTAGAGATTCTCGACGGCGATGCGCGCTTCGCGACTGGCTTTGTGGGCCAGCATGATCCCACCGGCAATGTCACCAATGGCATAGATATTGGGATCCGTGGACGCCAATTGCTCATCCACTTTCACAAATCCTTTCTCATCCAACTGCACCTTGGTGTTCTCTAATCCAATGTCACGGCTGTTGGGGCTTCGCCCGACGCTTACCAAAACGCGGTCATACAGCTCTTCAAGTTGTTGACCGTTGTAGTCGCTGACCACTTTGATCTGTTTGCCCGCCGTCGAGATTTTGACAACGGTCGATTTAAGTCGGACTTCCTTAAATGCCTTCTTGGCATAGGCAGCTACCGGTCGGATCAAATCCGCATCCGCCCCCATGAGAATGCCTTCCATCGCTTCGATCACCGTCACGCTGGATCCCATTGCGGCGTAGACCGTGCCCAATTCCATACCGATGTAACCGCCACCAATCACGAGCAACTTCTCGGGAATATCCGCGATCTCGAGAGCTTCCGTGGAGGTCATCACGAGCGGATTACCCAGGTCGAAACTCTTTGGCAAGGTCGGCCGGGAACCGACCGCGAGAATGGCCTTTTCAAACTTTATGAACTTTTGGCCTTCCTTTGTCTCAACCCTCAGCGTGGTCGAATCTTCAAAATGGCCGCGGCCGTGTATGACGGTCACGCCGCGCATCTTGGCGAGGCCGGCGATTCCTTGGCCAAGCTTTTCTAGGATTGAATCCTTCCAGCCTCGGAGTTTGGTGAGGTCAATCGTGGGGTCACCGAAGGAAATGCCGCGATGTGCCGATTCCTTGGCGGCGCTGATCATGTGGCTGGCGTTAAGCAGGGCCTTGGATGGGATACAGCCCCGATTCATGCAGACACCGCCCAGGCGGGGATCTCGTTCCACCAAGATCACCTTTTTCCCTAGGTCCGCTGCGTAGAAGGCCGCGGCGTAACCGCCGGGTCCAGAACCGATCACCACAAGTTCAGTCGAAATTGAATCCATATCGTGCGCGCGGATGTTTCCCAGAACCAGGGGCACCGCAAAGCGAAAAGGAGCAGGAGTTTCGAAGAACGCACGTCTTTTCGAGGTCCCCCCCATAAAAAGGAGGCGCCGCACCCCATCGAGACGGAAGACCACCGCATGTGACGGGGCGTTGATCAGTCGATGAATCGTCCTTTTGTTCGATTTCCGACTTCGCCCTGAGCTTGCGTTGAACCATAATCGGCCCACTTTTTCTGAAGGAACTCGCAAATTATGGCCAAAGTCATCGCGGAAATGTTGGTGGAGTCGGCAACTATGGAGTTGCCGGATGTGAAAACGCTTAAGCTACAATGGCCGGAAGGCTATGACCCCGGAGATTTCAAAACCGGGCAGTTCATCACCGTTTATTGGCCTCATAAGGCAAAATACAAACGGGCATACTCGCTCAGTTCTTGCGCTCTCGATCGAGGTTTTTATGAAGTCACCGTCAAACGCGATGGCAAAATGGGCACGTCACTGGTGGATTGGGCGGACACCGGGGATAAATTGGTTGTCATCCCGCCGACCGGCCGTTTCCTGCCGGTATTTGATCCTCCAGGCAAGCATTTGATTTGCGTGGCGGGTGGTTCCGGGGTCACTCCATTCAGAGGTTTTGCCCGCGAAGCCACACGGCGCAATTTCGATACACGCATTACCATTCTTTACACAGTCCGCACTACCAAGGACGTTATCTTTGAAAAGGAGTTCTGCGACCTCGCGCAACAAAACCCTCGGATCCAGTTCCATGTCACATGCACACGGCTGACTCCCGAGGATCCCTGGACGGGCCGACGCGGCCGCATGACACCTGAATGGGTGAAAAGCTTTGTCGATAATCCAGCGCAGACCGTGTTTTACGCCTGTGGCACCAACGAGATGGTCGCCGCCGTCGAACATCTCGTGACTCACGACCTGGGGCTGCCGAAGGAGCAGATGAAGACCGAAAAGTGGGGCTGAGGCTTGATCCTTCTCCTAACGCAGTGGTTTCAGGCAGAGGTCGAAAGCCCCTGATTCAAACCTTGGGGACGAGATCCTTGCGCGGGAAGAGCGGAATTGGGGCACCCACGGTATGGCCGGGTAATAAACCTCCCCACGCCGTGTGACGCCAAAGCTCGGGTTCACTACAGACCTTTAATTGGGCGTAAATCCGTTCCGACGTGTTGGGGATGAAAGGATTCAGTAACACCGCCAGCACTCGGCACGTCTCGACGAGATTGTACAGCACCTGGTCTAAGCGCCCCGATTGTTCAGGGTCTTTCGCCAACTTAAATGGTGCTGTGCGGTCCACGTACTGATTAGCCTTGTTGATCAGATCCCATATCCCAGAGAGCGCAGCCTGAAGTCGACGTTGACGCAGGCAATTCTCCACCTCCTGAACTGCCCGCACCGCATCGGGTTCCAGCTCACTGTGGCAATTTGGAACCACCCCGTTCCGATACTTGTTGAGCATGGAAATGGAGCGGTTCACTAAATTCCCTAAGCCATTCGCCAGTTCAGAGGTGTAGCGCTGCCGAAATCCTTCATCCGTCCAATTGCCATCCGGACCAATCTCCAGTTCGCGAACCACGTAATATCGGAAAGCGTCCAATCCCCATTCCGCGATCACCGCCAAAGGGTCCACCACATTCCCGGTGGATTTGCTCATCTTTTCGCCATCCTTCATCCACCAACCATGTGCGAGGATCTGTTTAGGTAGGGGGGCACCAGCTGCTTTCAACATGATCGGCCAATAAACCGCATGAAAACGGAGGATGTCCTTTCCGATAACATGGATGTCTGCCGGCCAGAGCGATGGACCCGTGGCCTTTGCCGGGGCCGACGCACCCAAGACGTCGCAAGCGACCGGGTCTCCCAATGACGCCGGCACACTGAAATAGTTCGTCAGTGCGTCGAACCAAACGTAATTCACATAATCGGGGTCGAAGGGGATGGGAATTCCCCAGGAAAGGCGCGACAACGGGCGGCTGATGCAGAGGTCGTCGAGGGTGACATTTTTCAGGAACCCGAGGACTTCATTGCGGCGGTAATCCGGGTAAACAAAGGTTGGTGTGGCCTCAATGTATTCGATCAACCACTGCTGGTACTCACTCATGCGGAAGTACCAGTTCTCTTCCACCAAGCGCGTGACCTCGCCGTAACTCGAATCCCAACTGCCGTCTTCGCGACGCTCCTTGTCGGTCAGAAACGTTTCTTGGCGTGCCGAATACCATCCTTCGTAGGGCGCTTTGTAGATATCGCCTTGGGCATGGAGCTTCTCGAGCAAGGCCTGGACCACCTTTTGGTGTCGGGGTTGAGTCGTGCGAACGAAATCATCGTTGGAAACACCCAAAGCCTGCACAAACGCGCGCCATTGCTCCGCCAGTTTATCGCAGTAGGCCTGTGGTTGAAGCCCTTCAGCCTGAGCCGCTTGCTGTACTTTCTGACCGTGCTCGTCCAATCCCGTCAAAAAGAAAACTGAATCGCCAAAACCCCGGTGGGCACGGGCAATGACGTCGGTGATGATCTTTTCATACGCATGACCGAGGTGTGGCGCGCCATTGGTGTAATCAATGGCGGTTGTAATGTAGAACCGTTTGCTCATCTGCAACGGCAGCCTGCCCCAACCGCGAGGAAAATGCACCAGAGAAGGTTCTGACTTTCAGACATGGAGTTCGGGGATAAACATCGGAGCGCACCGTCATCGAATCTTGTCCCCCTCCGCGTCTCCGCGCCGACCAATGAACAGAACTCAACCTGTGGAGTCCGAAGCCATCTTCTTAATCTTGATCCTGCTCATGATCTTACTCAGTGGGCTATGAACCTAGCCGCGAAGCAGAAAGCGCCAGGGGATTACCGAGCTCCAAACACCACACGCCTTCTGGACTGCGGTGGCCCTCCACCTCTTTTCCCCAACCCCGTCGATGCCTCAGTGGCATCCCAAAAACCGGAATAACCACGGAGGACAGAGCAGGCCTGAAGTATCGATCCCAATTCCGCCACTGCGCCTCTGCGGTGTCATTACATGCGGTTTCAGCCCGGAACTCAACGACCTGACTAAGGCGTTAGGACCGCTTTGACAATGGTCCCCGAATTCATGGTTGTGAACGCCTCGTTCCATTGTTCCAGTTTCCAGTGGCCGCCGACGATCGGATCGATATTCAGTTGGCGGGCGGAGAGAAGTTGGATCACCCGTTCCCAGATGGGCCAGTTGTGACTGAAACTTCCTTGGAGTCGGACATTCTTTTGTACAATGGGATCCAGCGAGAAATTCAATGGCTGGGGGCCCCATCCGACCTTCGTAATCCACCCAGCGGGACGCACCAATTCCATCGCCGTCTTGAGCGCGGGGGAATAACCGGTCGCGTCGATCACGCCGTCAGCGCCCAACCCATCGGTTTCTTTCGCCCAAGCGGAGGCATCGCCAATAATCGCCGTGCAACCGTATCGCTCGGCAATGGCGAGTCGCGCCCGATCTCGCTCCAAACCAGCTACGGCAACCAACGCGCCACGCATTCGAGCAATCGCCGCACAGAGAATTCCAATCGGCCCAGGGCCCAAAACCACGACCCGATCCCCCGGGACAATCTCCGAATTCACTGCCGTGGCATTGTACGCGACACAACAGGGTTCGGTAAGCGCGGCCTTCTCCAAAGCCAACCCGTCGGGCACACGATGCAGAATTCTCGTTGGCACGCGCACAAACCGCGTCATAGCTCCATCCACAGCGGCCCCATACCCTCTCCGGGTGGGATCCAGATTGTACAAACCTCGACGCGACATCGGGCTATCCGTATCAATCCAGGCAGCCGTCTCACTCACCACGCGATCACCCGGTTGGAAGTTTTTTACGCGTGCGCCGACGTCGCAGATACGTCCTGAAAATTCGTGACCCAAGACGCAGGGATAATTCACCTCCCAACTGTGGTCGCCGGTCCACATGTGCAAGTCGCTCCCACAAACCCCCACTGCCGCCACTTCGAGTAAAACATCGCTTTCGCCAATCTCTGGGACAGTGGTCTCGCGCAATTCAACGCTATAAGGTTTGCGATCGTAAGTGACGACGGCCGGTTGCGTAGTGGGTCGGCTCATAGACTTCTTAAATGGTGCTTTGCAGGTTGCAGTGGATAGGGCGACGATGATCCACTCAACCTCAGGCTGTCAAACTCAAGGACTTCCCACCGTTTGCGCTGTTTTTCAGAGGGCTCTCTCGGGTTCACTCATCAGGGCCATCTCAATTCCCTCAGGCCAGGTGTCCTTAGGCTCAAATCCGAGTACCTGACGAGCGGGCTCCAAATCGAGATGCACGCAGTGCTTGGGCTTGCTCGTGGCGAAAACAATCGCGAAGTGAACGTCCGGCGCCTCGACAGCACAGGCAAAGAATCGCCCGGCATCTCCCGGACTGAGGTACACATCTTGAGCCCATTCGCTGCTGATCACTTCTTGAAAATGCGCTTTGTTTCGTGGGCAAAAGCCGAGCCGCACGGCAATGACGCTCAACCCATGGGTCTCGGCATAACCGCGACCGATCGATTCAGCGAACACCTTGGCTGCGGCATACCAATATCTGGGACTCGGTGGATCGTCGACGCGCACAGGCCAGTGTTGAGCCATGCGCTGCCACCAATTCACTTGCCCACTGCTGGAGAGCACAATGCGCCGTGCTCCACTCAAGCGGGCAGCCTCCAAGATGTTGTAAACGCCCACGATATTATTGGGCAGCAGTTCCGTCATGAAATCCGCATCGTCGGGCGTCGCAGCCAAATGAAGAATCATTTCCACACCCGTGGCAGCCTGATGGACAGCTTTGGCATCGGCGATGTCACCGATCACAGCATCTTCAAGTCCCGGCGTCTTGACTCGGTCAAACCCTCGAACCCGATACCTGCGGCGTTGCAACTCGGCCACTACGGCCTGCCCGATACGACCCGCTGAGCCAGTCACCAATATGATTCCGCAGACGTGCATATTGTCACAATCATTTCTAAACGGACCTAACTCCGACGACTTGCGGACCGAACGCCGGTCACGATTTCTTTGAGCGTTGCGGCCAAACCAACTCCGCGGTCGCCGGGAACCAACGGGCCTCCGATGACGACCGAAGCAGCCCCCTTCCTCGCAGCTTCGATGGCGTGTTCCACCGAGAGCCCACCCACCACTTGAACTGGGATTCGAACGGCACGAAGCACCTCATCCAGGCCGTCAATAGCACGCAAACCACGATTCTCCGCGCGATGATCGTATCCCAAGTGCCACCCGATCATGTGCGCCCCAATAGTTTGGGCACGCACAGCGGCAGCAACCGGATCCGGACAGAACATGATATCGGCTATAACCTGGATCCCGTGCTTCTCGGCCTCGCGAATGGCGGCCCGGATTGTGGCGTCATGGGAGGCGGCCATCACGTCCATGTGATTGGCACCGGCTTCGGCGGCAAAACGGGCAAACAACCCACCACCATCGCAAACTTTGAAATCGCAAACGATGGGATGGGCGGGGAACTTGGCACGCAACGCCCTGACAGCACCCAGTCCCTGCTCGACCATGAGCGGTGTGCCGGCTTCGAGCCAATCTACGCCGGCGTCGACAGCGATTTGGGCCACATGCAACGCATCGTCAATGGTGCGCAAGTCGAGTGAAATTTGGATCGTGCAGGACATAAAGGTAAACGACTGGGTGTGAAATTCTCGGTTCCAGCATTTGGATGAGCCTATTCGGCGTCAAGCTCCGGCTCGCTCCAAATTCGCCGGAGCGGCCGACGGCGTTTCCGCGCGAACCGTTGGTTCTTCTTTGCTGACGAATTCACAACGATAAGGTGAGTTCTGTGCGAACAATCCTTCTTTGGAATCGACAGCGCGATGCCACTGCATTAGACGAATCGCATGTCCCCTTTCCTCGCAGAACTGATTGGCACACTTGTGCTCGTGCTTCTTGGCGATGGCATCGTTGCCAACGTCGTTCTCAAACAAACGAAGGGCCACAACTCCGGTTGGATCTGCATTACCGCGGGATGGGCACTTGCGGTCACGGTAGCGGTGTATTGCGTCAATTCGGTCAGTGGCGCGCACCTAAACCCCGCAGTAACACTCGGCAGGGCTTCGGTTGGCAAACTGGCTTGGGCTTCGGTACCCAGCTATTTGCTGGCGCAGATGCTCGGCGGAATTCTGGGAGGCGTTTTGGTTTGGTTAGCTTACTTCCCGCACTGGGCTGTCACCGAAGACAAAGGGTCCAAACTTGCAGTGTTTTGCACCGCGCCTGCTATCCGTCACACGGGGTCGAATCTTATCACCGAAATCCTCGGAACTGCAATCTTGGTCTTTGGTGTCCGTGCGATGTTGTCGCCCGACAATCTTCTGGCCGCTTCCGGTTGGGACAAGGCTTTTGGACCGGCACTTGTTGGGCTTTTGGTCTGGAGTATTGGCTTATCGCTGGGTGGCCCAACGGGGTACGCCATCAATCCGGCGCGAGACCTCGGGCCGCGCATTGCCCACGCCTGCCTTCCTATCGCGGGAAAAGGCGATTCGGATTGGAGCTACGCGTGGATTCCTGTCGTGGGCCCCATCGTGGGAGGTGTGTTGGGTGCGTTCATTTATCAACTGTTGTTCGTCCATTAGTTTCGAAATTTTTCCATGAAATACATCCTCGCCTTGGACCAAGGCACAACCAGTTCCCGTGCCATTCTCTTCGATCATGCCGGCTCCATCCAAGGCGTTGCTCAAAAGGAATTTCCTCAGCTTTTTCCCAAACCCGGGTGGGTCGAACACGATGCGGATGCCATTTGGTCGTCGCAATGGGAGGTGGTGCAGGATGTCCTTAAATCGACAGGAATTCAGGCGAGGGAAATCGCCGCGATTGGCATCACGAATCAGCGTGAAACTACGCTAGTCTGGGATCGTAAGACTGGCAGACCTATCTACAACGCCATTGTTTGGCAGGACCGCCGCACCGCCGCACAGTGCGATGTCCTGAAACGTAACGGATTGGAGAAGACCATCCGCCAAAAAACGGGACTGGTCATCGATGCCTACTTCAGCGCCACCAAAATTGCATGGATCTTAAAGCACGTTCCCGGGGCCAAAGCTCGAGCTCGACGCGGTGAATTAGCGTTCGGCACCGTGGACTCCTGGCTGGTCTGGAATCTTACCGGAGGCCGAGTCCACGCCACCGACGCCAGCAACGCGTCACGTACCATGGTCTACAATCTTCACACGGGTGACTGGGATAAAACTCTGCTCGATCTGTTTGGAATTCCACTCTCCATGATGCCCGAAGTTCGAGCCTCCAGTGACCATTACGGCGATGCCACACTGGATTCGGTTCCCATCGCTATTGCCGGTATTGCCGGAGATCAGCAAGCCGCGTTGTTCGGGCAGGTATGCCACCGGGCTGGTATGGTGAAGAATACTTACGGAACGGGATGTTTCATGCTCATGAACACAGGAAACAAACCGATCGTTTCCAAGAATAACCTGCTGTCAACGGTTGCCTGGCGTGTGGGCGGAAGAACCGAATTCGCATTGGAGGGCAGCATTTTTATTGCAGGTGCCGTGGTGCAATGGCTCCGGGATGGTCTCGGGCTGATAAGGAATTCGAGCGAAATCGAAGCCTTGGCTGGCAGTGTCGCCGATACCGGCGGCGTTTACTTGGTCCCGGCGTTTGCCGGATTAGGTGCCCCACACTGGGATCCGTATGCGCGGGGAATACTCGCCGGACTCACCCGTGGGACCACAGCGGGGCATATAGCTAGGGCCGCACTCGAAGGCATCGCCTACCAGGTCAAGGATGTCTTGGATGCCATGCAACGTGATGCCGGGGTTCGCTTGAAAGAGCTGCGAGTGGATGGCGGTGCCTGCGCGAATAATCTCCTGATGCAGTTCCAAGCCGATATGCTGGGTGTCCCGGTCGTGCGCCCTAAGGTCTCCGAAACGACGGCTCTGGGCGCAGCCTATCTGGCTGGGTTGGCAGTTGGATTTTGGACAGATCAGAAGGACATCGCCGAACAATGGCAAACCGATCGACGTTTCCAACCCACGTTTACTGCATCCCGTCGTACCGCGCTGCACCGAGGGTGGGCTCGAGCACTGGAACGATCCAAAGGCTGGATCGATGCCTGAACGATAGAAAAGAGACAGCGTCATTGAATCAACCTCGCTTCCGACCTGAGGAACCACCGCGATCACGAAAGCCACAGAGAGAAGGACGAGTAAGCTTCGCTCCGCGCCTCCGCGTCTCCGCGTGCGGCCTTCGATTCCCGCCAGGACTTTCAGGCGTGACAATTTCAATGCTAAAGATTTTTGGCATGCGGAGAGCGCGCAGCGGGAGAGACCTGAGGGGAGTTGGCTCCCTCGGCATCTGCGAACTGTGCTCTCGATTCTGACACCACAGAGGCGGGATAAGGCGCAGAGTGGGGAAGCGGGGAATGGCGTCTCAGTCTTTCTCTGCGCCGTTCCCCTCGCTGCGGTGTCGACTGTCACCAGTGGAAGCAAGGTTTCTCTGGACGCCGAGTCTGCATCAAGGGTTGAATTCGCCAACCCGCTGAACCCTACCCCCTGCCCAGGAACCATTAATTATCGTGAAACCGGCTACCACCTTGCGATGCCCGCGCTGCGGAGACACGTTTTCATCGAAAGCCAGCACATCGGTTTGTGGCCGCTGCCTTTTGACCGCTGCCTTGGAAGATCGCCTTGAGCTACAAGATCTGATTGATGGCTACGAGCTGGTGGCCCCTGTAGGAGAAGGGGGAATGGCCGTGGTGTATCTCGCTGAGCAACGCTACCCTATTCGGCGAGAAGTTGCGGTAAAGGTCCTGAAGCCTGGCATGGACAGTCGCCAAGTCGTCGCCAGATTTGATGCTGAGAGACAATTGCTGGCGCTGTTGCATCACCCTCACATTGCACAGGTTTATGATGCGGGACTGACGCTTCAAGGCCGACCATTCTTTGCGATGGAGTATGTCGACGGACCCGCGATCATCACGTGGTGTCAGTTGCACGAGGCGTCATTGCAGCTGAGACTGCAGCTCTTTGCCCAGGTCTGCCGGGCTGTACATCACGCGCACCAAAAGGGCATTATTCATCGCGACCTTAAGCCCTCCAACATTCTGGTCTCAGTCCAGGACGGCAAACCCGTCCCTAGGATCATCGATTTCGGTGTTGCCAAGGCCTTGCAGCGGAATCTGACCAACGCCGGATTCTTAACGTTGCAAGGTCAGACACTCGGGACGCCGCTGTACATGAGCCCGGAGCAGGCTGCTGCGAGTGATGATATTGACACGCGCACCGATATCTATTCGTTGGGAATCGTCCTCTACGAATTGCTCACCTGTTCCACCCCTTTCGAACCGCAACGTGGCGCCCCAACGGCGCAATGGCTACAAGTCATCCAACAGGCGGAACTTCAGCCTCCAAGCGCCAAGTTTATCCCCTCAAATTCTTGGGGCAACTTGCGGCAACTGCCCGCAGATCTGGATTGGATTACCTTGAAGTCCCTCGACAAAGATCGATCCCGCCGTTACGAAAGCGCCGAAGCGTTCGCAGTAGACGTGGAACGATTTCTTGGGGATGAACCTGTCCTGGCTCGTCCACCCTCCGCTTGGTACCGCATCCAAAAATTCGCGCGCCGAAATCGACTCACACTTTCTGCGGCCACAGCCGTTATTTTCGCGCTCATCGTAGGGTTAGTCACCAGTCTTTACCAAGCTCGTGAAGCCCGTCGCGCCCAGTCAAAAGCGGAGCGGATGGTGACACTGCTGGAGCGCTTCCTCCAATCGCCAGACCCCTTCCAAGAAGGCCGGGATGTGAAAGCGATCGATGTACTGGCAGTTGCGGAGCGGCGGCTGACTGAAGAATTGCAGCAAGATGAAGACACCCAAATAGACCTACAGCTGGTCATTGCCAAAACGTACGCCAGTCTCACTCTTTATGAATCGGCGGAACGTTTGATGCGATCGGTGATTCCGCGTCTCGAAGCACGCGGCGAAATACGGAGCCCTCGTTACATTAGCGCTTTGAGTGATCTCGGTGAGGTCCAGCGCTGGCAGAGCCGACATCCAGAAGCGATCGAAACCTTCGGGCAAGCCTTGCGGATCGCCAGTAATCAGCCGACGCGATTGGAGTTGATCTACCCTTTATTGCTCCAACGACTCGGGGAGACTCAGCTCGAGATCGGCACGCTGACTCAAGCGGAGGTCCTCTTCAAAGAAGCCGCCGACTTGTATCGAAAATCCCATGGGCCCACGAATCAACCGCTGGGTTCACTCTTGACCAGCCTCGCCAACTACCACGATTTGATCGGGGATGAAGAGGGTGCTGTGGTGCTCTACCGACAAGCCATCGAAATGCTTCAACAATTTCCATCCGGCGCCCAGGACCTGGCGGTAGCCCAGGTCAATTTAGGAAATGAATTGCGCTCCCTCAATCGACTTCAAGAGGCCGACGCCTGCCTACAGCAGGCGATGCTCATTCAGAACCGTTTGTACGGTCCCACCAACATGCATACCGCCATGACGTTGCTGTCGCTAGCACGACTGGATTTGGAGCGAAATGACGTTCAAGCCGCTGAAGCGAATGCCTTGTTGGCGTCGACCATTCATCAAACACTCCTACCACCTGGTCACCGTGCCCATGTGGATTCGTGGGCAATTCTAGCGAAGGTCCGGTCCAGACAACGCCGGTTTGCCGAAGCCGAATCGTTATATCGCAACGCCTTGTCGCTCGCCCTGGAGACGTACACTCGAAATCATTGGATCCACACCGCACTCCAAGTCGGACTGGCACCCGCCTTGGCCGCCCAAGGGCGCCTGGAGGACGCAGAATCCCTCCTGGCCGCCGCCTATGAATCGTACCGAACCACCCTTGGTCCCAACGACTCCCGAACTCACGAAGCCCTCAAAGCCTTCGATCGCCTTTATGAATGTCCCTGATCCGTCGAGCTGTCTCACCTCAATTCCCCGCTCCATGGCCACACTCCAAGCACTGCGCTTCGCCATTCCATTGGCCATTGCGTGCGGAATCGCGTCACTCAAAACCCATGCCGCCGAGCTGAGAGCTGGCGTCGCCAGAGTTGAGATTACGGATCGAGCCGCTGGTCCGGTGCACGATCCGTCGTATGTCAAAGCCCTCGTTCTGAGAGATTCAGAAAAAACCGTGGCGCTGATCACGTTGGATGTGGTTGCCATCGGAGGCATCGGCCCCATTCGCAATGATTATTTGGACACGGTCCGAAAACGGTTGAGTCAAGAATTGGGCATCCTCCCCACGCATGTTTTAATCAATGCCAGCCATTGTCACAGTGCCGTCCGATCCGATGCCGCTTCCCTCACGGTGGATGCCGTGAAGCAGGCTGTCCAACAACTGACCCCCGTCTGGGTCGGCGCCGGGCGTGGCTCGGAAGATAGCATCCAGGAAAATCGTCGAATTCAACTGAAGGACGGCAGCGAAACGGATGTGCGCCGGGCGTATTCGATGCCGTTCGACAGTGACGTCGCCTCCATGGGTCCCATTGATCCTGAGATAGGGCTATTGCGTCTGGATCGTACCGATGGCACGCCGTTGGTTGCAGTTTACAATTTTGCGTGTCATCCAATCCAAGGCATGCCCACCGGTGGCAACACGGCCGATTTTCCAGGAGTCGCGAGTCGGGTGATCGAAGAAAATCTGGGGACCGGAGTCACGGCTCTGTTCATTCAAGGCTGCGCCGGCGACATCAATCCAGCCCATTACAAAGCCGTGCACCAACCGCATGATGCCGAACCTCTCGGAAATTCCCTAGGGCTTAGCGTGCTCCGAGGATATCGAACGATCCACACCACTCAGGATACCACGTTGCGCGTCGTGAATCAGATTGTGTCGGTGCCGTTGGCTCAGGACACGACCCAACGCATTGCCAAATTGGAATTGGAACAGGAGAAACTCGTGCAATCATTAGCCGGCACGAGCTTGACGTTCAAAACGTTTCTCCCCCTCTACATTCAGCACAGAGTCTCAGGTGAGTTTCCGCAATCCTTTGCCTCAAGGTATCTTCACGAAAAGCAACTTGGGCGCAGTGACTTGTCCCACCTGGATGCCGAGAACCAAGCCAACCTGAATGCCTACTTAACGAATATTCACACCATGGAACGTCTGACGCGCCTGCAGGTAAATCTGGCGCTGCTTCGGATGCATCAACGAGATCATCTGAGTTCTGGAAAGAAGACGTTGGACGCCGAGATCGTTGGATTGCGGGTCGGTTCGTTTGTGTTGGTGACTTTCCCCGGAGAACTCACGGTGGAGATAGGGTTAGCCATCAAGAAGAGGGCCCGCGGACCTCACACCTTCGTCGCGGGGTACACCAACGGTTACCTGTACTATCTCCCCACGGAAGCGCAACGACGCAACACCGGTTATGCGCAGGAAGATTGCGACACACTCGTGGCGCCCGAATGGCGCGCCCTCTTCGACGAACAGATCGACGTCGTGCTGGCCCAACTGACGGACGGCCTATAGCCTTTTCGACTCCGATGAACTCTCAGATTCCATCGATCGCCTGGATGCTGCTGTGCGCGGTCGCAGCAACTGCCGGATGGGTGCGGGCCGCTGACTCGGTCCTTTCCACCTCGACTGGTTCCATTCAACGCATCGCCTTCGGTTCCTGTGCCAAGCAGGACCAGCCCCAACCCATCTGGGACAGCATTGTGGCAACCGCTCCACAACTCTTCCTCTTTGTGGGCGACAA
The DNA here is from genome assembly GCA_005793375.1 of Verrucomicrobiales bacterium. Lineage (GTDB taxonomy): Bacteria > Verrucomicrobiota > Verrucomicrobiia > Limisphaerales > UBA9464 > SXSK01. The sequence goes on from SXSK01000230.1 coordinate 18,742, forward strand.
CATCTACGGGGATACTCGCGACATGACCCTGTTGCGTGCCAAGTGGTCGAGGCTCGGCGCTTTACCCGGGTACCAACGTCTCCAGCAGCTCTGCCCTATCCTGGCCACCTGGGATGACCACGATTACGGAGAAAACGATGCCGGGGCGGATTACCCCATGCGGCAGGAATCGCAACAGGTGTTCCTCGATTTTTTTGGCGTCCCCACCGATAGCCCTCGTCGGACCCAACCCGGGGTCTACCATAGCACCTTGGTGGGTCCAGAGGATCAGCGCGTCCAGATCGTCTTGCTCGACGTCCGCTACTTTCGCAGTCCTCTGAAGAAAGGACTCAAACCCAGCGAACCAGGCGATGGTTACCGCGGGATCTATGTGCCAAACGACGATCCCAACGCAACGATCCTCGGCGAGACCCAGTGGCAGTGGTTGGAGAAACAACTCAGAGTTCCGGCCAAACTCCGATTGATCGGTTCCGGAACCCAGATCTTGCCTGATGAACATGGATGGGAGTGTTGGGGCAATTTTCCGCAGGAACGCCAACGACTGTTGAAGTTGATCCACGATACTCAAGCCAATGGCGTAGTGTTTTTGAGCGGCGATAGGCATTTGGCTGAGTTGATGAAATCGCCCTCCGGTGTCGGCCTGCCCAAGTACCCCATCTACGAGGTCACATCCAGCAGCCTCAACACACCGAGTGGCAATATCACTAAGGCGGGCGTTCGGTTCGCCAATGAGATCAATCGGTATCGGGTCGGCCTGACCTTTTTCGATGTCAATTTTGGAATGATCGAGATCGATTGGACCCAACCGGATCCCCTAGTCCGACTGCAAGTGCGCGATGGCGCGGGAGCTGTCGTGTTGCAGCAGCGAGTCCGATTAAGCGAATTAAAACCTCGCTGACCGTGCCACAATCCGGTGCCGGTATGGAGCCCTGCCACGTGTCAAACATGTTCCAAGACGCGACATCCACGGGACGGTTCGTCAGAGTTTGCGCGCCGGTTCAACCTCCCGACTAACTGGGTGGCAAAGACTGGCAAAGGTACTCTTCGTTCCACACGGGAGCCCCGCAGAGTTCAGGTGCTGGAAACGCTGAAGTGATAACGTCGCATGAATGAGCGATCGATCCAGTCTTTCCAACGCCAGACCCAACGCCCCTGCACGCTCCATCGGCCCTTGGAACCCACCGCATAACGATCCCCAGTGCTGATCAACGTCAGAAATTCGCGCTGAGGTACATAGCGCTGCATCGGAATTCCTCGTTGGATCCGGCACAGGTTATCCCAGAGGGGATTTCCTTGGCGCACGGCAAAGACTCCTGCTTTGGGACGGATATGCCCGGTCATGGTCGCAATATCACCGGCTGCGAAGACAAACGAATGCGATTCGGATTGCAGGAACTCATTCACGCGAATGAAGCCCTCACCATCCACCGTTGCGGAGAGCGGGATGAAATCCGAGTGATTCTGACGATTTGAAAACCGTGTTTTGGGCGGTGGATTTTCTTCGAACACTTCGACAGATTTTTTCTTCCTTCTTCCTGGATCTTCTTCACCTGCTGCGGGGTTTTGGATG
>SXSK01000231.1 GCA_005793375.1 Verrucomicrobiales bacterium
ACCCGGAGTAAACCACCCGCCATTAATCAACCCATGGACGGCGACCAGTCATCTGGCGCCGTCCTTCTGCTTTGGCACCCAAAAACACACACGGTTTTCAAATCGTCAGAATCACTCGGCTTTCTCGCCGCTCTCCGCACCTTGAAGGCGCTCTCTTTGCCGAGTTGCCTGGCGATTTCGCCCCAGATGCCGTTGGGCACGTCGGTCTCGCGGCCTGAAAATGCCACGACGCGAACTGGCGGGAGATCGTTGGCGCTGGGCAAATCCTTGAGCACCTGGGTGCGGAACTCAGGATGTTTCGCGAGCATCCCGAGCGTGATGAGGTTGTGCGTTTTGCCACCACCCATCGCCTGCGTGAGCTTGAAGACAGCCTGCTCGGACTTCCTTTGCATGCGGCGGAACGATTCCGTGAGGAGGGTCTTCATGCCCTCCGTGACGTAGTTCTCCTCAAAGAAATCCTTCGGGTCGATTTTGTCGGAAGTGAGATGGCTCAGGTTGAGCACCGTGTCGCGCCGAGCGATGTCGAAGATGCTGTCGCGCGGGATGCAGAGTTCTTTGAGCGATTTCATAATTCTCGTTTCAAATCAGCCTCGGCGACAAATCCATCCAGGAGGTCCGCATTCTTAACCACCGTCTTCACGCTATTCGGTCGATTCATAATTTTGCGCCTGCTAAGGTTCGGCGGTTTTCCCCCGTCCGCTTTCTGAGGCGGATCCATCCTTCACCCACTGGTCAACCTCCGAAGCCAGAAACTTCCAAAGGCGCCCGAGCTTGTGCGCGGGCATGCTCTTCCTGGTGATCCATTTGTAAATGGTGTCCGGATTGACCCCGAGATGCGCTGCGATTTCGTCCACTGACAGCCAGCGTTCAGCCATAGCGACTTTCTGGTGGTTTAGCCCAAGCCGAACAAAACGGTGGGGCCATCGGTTTAGCGATGGAGGGTAACGAGGCTGTCCAAGAAGACCAGTTTAAATCCGGTTGAAGCGGATGGGCTGGAGACGTCCGATTCCACGAGGAATTGAGCCCTCTTGCCCAGGAGAGTCCCACGTTTTGCGGTTACGGACCCATTCAATCCCGGCCGGGTGGCTTTGCAGCCTGCCGGAGCAGGTCCATCACCTGCCGAAGCAGACCGTTCGCACGGGTGAGATGGGGAACTGGCGCGCCGGGCGGGGTAGTGTTCAGGAGGTCGGTGACCGCGTCGAAGGCTTCGACGAGCCGTTTCTGCTCCGGGGCGCGGAGGCGGACAGTGTCCCATCGGTCCATTTCGCCGGAATCGAGCAGCGCACTGCGGATTGTGGCTTCAGGAACGAACCCCTGCATCCAGGCGGTGAAGACTTCGGTGACCCACGCGTTGTGCTGGGGATCGAGGACATCCTTCAGCCGCCAAGGGTTGATGGCGTGGTTCCCGTTGAAGATGGACCACACGAAGCGACGCAGATGCTGGCCGCTGTGGGTGTCGGGATTGTCGCGAATGCTGGTGGCCAAGTTTTGCAGAGCCTCCTCGGCTGTGCGTTTCTGGGCGGCGCGTTGATCGAGTTCGGATTGAGAAAGGAACGAGGGCGCGGCGAGGACGTTGGTCAGCAGGTAGCAGATGGCTTCGGGCTCAGCGTCTTTGAGTTCCGTCCGCCACGCCTTGGTGCCGTCGCCGGGAATCGCAACGAGTGCGTTGCCGTCGAGTCGGACAGTGGCGCGTCCGTTGGTGAACGACGCAGGCGCGGTGCGTTCAAAGCCTTGGGCTTCAAGGAATTCCTTCAGCCACGGTTGTTCGGTGAGCGGTGGTCGGGCGATTTCTGGAGCCATCCGTCCCATTTACCATGGTTCTGCAACCTCCCGAAAGTGGTGAACCTAAACCGGGCTGCGTCCCCCTTCATTTGCCGGTTAGGCTGTCACCAATGGGAAACCGGTCCCCAACGGGCGTAGCGCCGCTGTGGACCGATCTGCCGACCCGCCAGGTCGCGGTCCACAGCGTAGCGCCCGGGGCCCCGTTGGGGGGCGGTTCTGCACCGGCCGTCGTCCAGCGGGCATCTCGGAGGCGAGCTTGCTGGGTTCAGTGCGAATGACTGTGGGAGTGAGAGTGGGACTGGGAGTTCGACTGCGCCGGGTTGGATTGCACCGGGGCCTTTGCGGCTTGCCGACGTTTCTCCTCCTCCTCCTCACGGCGTCGGCGCTCTTCCTCCCTGCGGCGCTCCGCATCGTCCTGAAGGCGTTCGTCACTGAAGGGACTCGCCCCCACTCGACCCTTGCCGGTCCAGTAGTGCTTCGTCTCCGTCGCCTGAACCGTCGGGTTGCCACGCCAAGGCTGGTCGCGCTCAGTATCGCGGGTATCGCCGCCGGTGGCGGCAGCCTTCTCCCGCTCCGCAGCGCTTCGGTCCTTCGTCGCCAGTGCGGCTTCATGGAGTCGCTTTGCCTCCTCGCTTTGGGCCGTGGCGGCACGGGCTTGATTTCGGAGATCCTCCTCAACCCGTTCGTCTTTGAAGGGGCTACGTCCCAACACGCCTTCCCCGGTCCAGTAAGATTTGGTGTCCGAGACGGGGTCGAAGGGGGAGCGGCTCACAATCGGTTTCGCGGCGGCAGACGGAGCCGAGTCGCCTTCGCTGGAGCCTTGTTTCACCTGCTTGGCCGCCCGCTTCGCCTTCCGCTCTTCCGCCGCGCGATTACGTTCCTCCTCGGCCTGCTGTCGTTCAACCGCACGCTCGGTGCGGCCCTGTTGCTCGCCGCGGTTTCGCTCCTCTTCGAAGGGGCTGGGTCCCCGCGCACCTTCACCCGTCCAGACGGTTTCCGTATCCGAGACCCGGTGGAACGGCGAGCGACTGACAATGGTTTTCCCGGCGGCAGATTGATCAGGCCCGCCCGATTCGGAATTCTCCGTCGCCTGTTTGGCCGCCCGCCGCTCCTTCCGCTCCTCCGCCGCGCGATTGCGGTCCTCGTTGGCTTCCCATCGTTCAGTCGCACGCTCGGTGCGGTTCTGTTCCTCGCGCTGATTCCGCTGCTCTTCAAAGTGTCGAGGCTCCGGCCTGTCCGTCGGATTCCAGTAAGAGGGAGCCGAGGGCTTGGTGCCGGAGGGCCGGTCTGCCCGCGTCTCGGCTTCCGATCTACCCTGGGATGACTCCTCCGAACGGCTTTGAGATTTCGCGTCCGCCTTCACACCTGGGTTGGGCGCATCCTTGTTCCAAGCCTCGTCGCGCTTCGCATCGTGCGCGTCCATTTCTTGGATGCCACGCCGGTGGTTCAACTCGCGCTGCCCTTCCACCGTAAAACATTCGGCCAAGTCCGGTCCCGTGTAGACGCGCACCGGGCAATCCGCCGCCCGGGCTTTGATGGCCTCAAACTCAAGCTCCGGCCCTTTGCCCTCGAAGAGGATGAACGCCTTCTTTGGATTGGTAGTTGTCGCGTCGGCATGGGCCACGGCGTAGGCTAGCCGGATGTCAGGAGCCTCCTTGGCTTGGAACTCCACCTTCACCCCAGCATCCGTCCGGATGGTAATCCGATCACCCGCCACCTTGGTGACGGTTCCGAAGTCGCCGATGTTGATCTGGTCGAGATTCTTGATGTCGGGCCGGGTGTTGGAAGTGCGGAAGGTGACCCGGTCATGCTGATGCAACGTTTCTTCGTGGACCTGGATCGAGCGCAGTCCGACGCGCCCTTGATTCCGACGTTGCTTCTGGATTTCCGCGTTGAGGCGTTCCGCTGCCGCGCGCGTTTGGCAGAGGACGAGGTTCCCTTCCGGGCGCGTCATTCCCCCGGCACGTTCCCAGTCGTCGAGGATTCCCCGCCAAGCATGACCATCGGACTTGCCGACGAGGACGCGTGGCTTCCGAAACTGGCGGAGGAAACGACGGCCGTCGTTGATGGACTGCTCCAGCTTTTCGAGCCGTTCATCCTTGATCCAGACCAGCCTCGCGCCGGTCTTGAAGGCGGTGACGATGGACTCCCGAATCTGCCGCAAGGCGGCGTGCTTCGCGTCCCGCAGGGGGATCGACAGTCGCCGCCGAATCTTGTGCGGGGCGAAGTCCGAGTCGACGGCGACCGCAGGAAGCTTGACGTAGTGGAATGGACTCCACCCAGGAGATCGTTGGAAAAGCCGGTTCGCTTGGAGGTCAACATTGAACACCCGCAGCTCAATCGTGGTGAACGGATGGCGACGGTTTCTCCGGAGGGCTCCAATTTTGACGACGGCGAATTCGCTTCTCCGTTTGCGGGAGGCTCTCGCCGAGACCGGCTTGTAGCGCGGGGAATGTCTCTTCTGGCGCGCGCGCTCCTCTTTTTCCCGGCTCTCCCGCTCGGCTTTGTGCTTCGTCGCGGCCTCTTCCCATTTCTTCCGAAATTCCTCCGACCGCTTTTGGGACTCCTCCTTGTTCTTCGACTCCTTCTCGGTCCGGGCGCTGGCCTGGGCTTCGGTGAGCCGGTCGGGAAAGGGAGGGTCCTGCTTCTGGTTCGAGGTTGAGAGCTTGGTCTTCGACCTACCTAAAGCTTCGTAGGTGGCGGCCAACACCTGGCGCGCGGACAGACCGCTGGTCTGCATCGATTCGGCGACCGTCTGGAGGGTCTCGGCTTTGCTCGGTTTAATCGGCGAGGCGCGCAGGGCGGCTTCAATGTCGGCGGAAAGCGCCTTCATCTCGGTGGTCCAATTCGTCTGCTCCGCCTTCCGGGACTGCAACCCGACGACTCTACCGGGAGACCAACCCATTTCGGCCGCCGCGCTGGCCCAGGCGGCGAAAAGGGTCTCACGGGCGACGTGGGACTTCTTGGTGCGGGTCGCCAGCGCGGCCTTCTCCGCCATGACGGTGTCGTAGCCGCCATGCTTCCGGCAGTAGTCGATGATCTGGGCACGTCGGGTGGAGAAGAACTCGATGGTGTCGCGATCCACCCCCTTGATTTCGAAGAACGCCCCGCTCTTCTCGACCGGGTAGGACAGTTCCTTTTGGAGCAGGTGGGCGAGCTGGCAGCGGTAGAGTGTCCCGAATGCCGTTTTCAGCTCGAACATCTGATCCGTCTTGAGGGCACCCCATCCGTCATTGGGCCGAAGCCCGAGGTTGAAGCAGACGGCGTGCGTGTGCAGCTGCGGGTCCTGGGCGCGGCTGGTTCCGTGTTGGAACAGGGCGAAACACAGGGAGGCGGTTTCCCTCCTCCACCCGCCGCTCCCCGACCGGGTGATCCCCGCGTGCTCCTCGACGATGGCCAGTGTTTTGCGAACCGCCTCGTCGTGGACCCGCTCGATCTGCTGGCGCATCGGTTCCGGGGCCAAGGCCCAGCAGACGCTGACCGACTTCGGCGGGGAGAAGGTCAGGTCCCAGCCGGGAACCCGCTTGTGGTAGCCGTCCTTCTTCCCGGCGTTCTGAACCAAGGGTCGGGTGCCGTCGGGTGAGAACCCTTGAAACAGGTAGCGGAAAGTTTCCCCGGCTACTTCCCCGGAAAGACCCAAAGCTTTTGCTCCGTCGCCATGCCACTCGCCGGGAGGTTCACCCCCTTGGAGGTAGTAATGTTCGTGCGCCAATTCCACGTAGTAGGCGGCACTGCGGATGGAGATTTTTTCCAGTGATAGCATGCTCGGTTTGGCGGTGAAGTCGTGCCCCGCCATAACCAGCAGTCGCGGAAATCCCGGTTTTCGAACCCGGAAATCAGCGGGAAGACCGGGCAGGCCAGAGTTAACCTGTTAACCCGTTGATTGAGCGTGCTTTGGAAACGAGAATCGCGGCTTTGTTAACGTCGTTGTTAACTCCAAAAGCAGCTCTGGCACTGCGGTTTGCATCGGTGGCTGTTGGCTGTGTAAACGCACCGACAGGTGCATCAGGTGTGCTGCATTTATTGGCGTTGGCAGAGCGGTTTGAGGTGAGGTGAAAGGTGGGAGAGTTGGGCGAACGGGGCGGGCGTTCGGAGTTGGACTTCTTTCGTTCGAGTTCGGACGAGAATCTGGGGCGAGACGATTGCGATTTTGGCTGGTTGGGGAATTGAGCTGCGTAGTCCGGTCCTGGAGCTGTGGGGTGAGGGAAGAGCGCAGTCGGTTCATCAGCGGGGCGGGCGGTCAAGTCGTTCGCCGATTCTTGCAGGCGCAAAAAAGCCCGCCGGTGAGGCGGGCGGTAGGGGCTACTTCGGGCGCCTCCGTTTGTGAACCCGGTCGTAAAGACCGCACCGGAATCGGTCCAGCTCCTGGAGGTGGCAGAAGATGTGCGGCGTCTCGACGTCGCTCGGGTTCTCCACGTAGTCCCTCAACTCACCACGCCAGTAATGGTCCAGGATTTTGTCGATGACCACGATTGCCTCGGCTTCGCTGACGGTCGGTGGTGATTTCTGCGGTGTTCTCATTGAGCCCCCACGATGAGTGCCTTCTGGCCGCCGTTGAGCTCGATTTCCTCCACGGACCACGAGGACGAATCCAGGAAAACATCGGTGTCAAAGATCAACCCGTCGCAAGGCGTCGCCTCCCACATCGCATAGGCTTCGGGATAGTAGAGCTCGAAGAGCTCGTAGGCGGCTCCCCTCCGGAGGTCGTAGAAACTGGTCCCCTCGAAGAGGTGGATGTTCTGGTCCTCCACCTGCTCGCCGGTGAGCTGGTTCAGGTAGGTTCCGAGCGTGTTCACCGCGTGGTGAATCCGGAGGAAGTTGAACGTCGAATCGTCCCCCAATTCCTGAAGCACCTTGTCGAGGTCGAGCAGCTCTGACCCCGTCACGGCCGACCGGTCCTTGAACAGCAGGGACACTCCGGCGTTGTCGCCCGATGGCCAGAACTCCGCTTCCCCGTGCGCGTCGTGATCCCAGTTCACCACCTCGTCGCCGGTCAGAACCCGGTCGATGGCGGAACTCTGCCGAAAGTTGAAGCCCTCGAAGGTCCCCAGGTCGAACTGAAGCGCGTATCCTCCTTTCTCCGGGGTGTTGGTTGTCTCGGTCGTTTCCATATTTTCTCCGTTAGTCAGTTGCCCCACCCGACCCCAAAAAAGGCTTTCCCGGGGAGAGGGGGGCGTGTTTTCACCTACGTGCTGAAACACCCCCCCTCTCCTTGGGAAAGACGACCACACAGCCAGCCCGGAGGGCTGACCGCTTGGAGGAATGGCGGAGTCAACGCGGGGAGAAGCGACGACGACTGACGAAGCAAGCGGAGTGACAGCTTCGCTGGCACGGGCTTGCTCAGTCGGCGGCGCGCCGCGTTGCGGAGCGGAGAGACGGCTCCCGCCCCTGGGCGGGAATCCTTTCAAGCCACGGCGGAGTCCCCGGGACGGACCGGCTTTCCGCAGCGGAGGCGGTCAAGATGGCAGCGCAGCGCAGCGAGCACCTCTTGACGGCCGGGAGCGGAGGAATGTCGGTTCGTCAGCGGAGGGGAACCCGGAGCGACGGGGCGGAGCTGGGACACGGCGCCCGCCATCGGCGGGCTGCCTTCGCTTACTTGAGCCACCGAAAACCAATCAGGGTTCCAGCAACTTCATTTCCACCAAGACGGGAGCAACCTCGATGAACACCTTCTGCCGTTCGGCGGCGAGGGCTACCTTCTCCGGGTCACGCTGAAAAAGATCAGCCTGGTGGTTGTGACGCACGATATCATCCCACCTGGGGCGATCATTCCGATTGTAGCAGGCGATTCGAACCAATGCCCGCAGGCCATTGGCGTCCGGGTTGAGTGCACCCGCCGCACTGATTTCAGCAAACGACATCGGTTTGCGTTGAATCTCCTTCAAGGGTCGAGTTCCTGTCGAAGGCGTCCAGAATCCCGGAGTGATGAACGGGGCCAGGATAGCCTGAACGGACGGATCACCGGCACGTTGTCGAAGGCGTGTCCGCGTAGCTTCATCGAGAGTGTCACGGACACCCACCTCGGTTTTTGCGTCTTTCAGTGCGGCTTGGGCTCCCCGAAGTTTGGAATCCCGTTCGGCCTGAGCCTTGATCTCAGCGGCTTCATCAATGACGCGTTGAGCCTCGGCTTTCGCCTGGTCGATAATCCGTTGGGCTTCCGCCTTGCTGGGAGATGAGTTCCCGCAAACCGCCTTCGACCTTGTCGAGCGTGCCTTTGGAGGTGACGAACAGCATGAGTCCGCCGGGTCGAACCTTTTCCAAGGTCGCCGCGAAGAAGTAGTCGTGGATGACGAATTTCCACTGCTTGAACCGGGCGTCGAACGGGCGGTAGTCGCCGAAGGGGATGTTCGAAATGGCGACGTCGAAGAAGGAGTCGGCCAGACGGGTTTCCTCGAAGGGTTGCCGCCGGATGTCGGCGTCCGGATACAACTGCTTCGCTAACCGAGCGGTGATCGAATCAATCTCGATGCCGGTGATCTGGGACTGCCGGAGCATGTCCTCCGGCATCAGGCCGATGAAATGGCCCAACCCGCAGGCGGGTTCCAGAATTCGGCCCCGCTCGAAGCCGAAGCGTTGCAGGGCGGCGAACATGGCCCGGATGACGACCGGGGCCGTGTAGTGTGCGTTGAGCGTGCTGGCACGGGCGGATTCCAGTTCACTGTCGGAAAGCAGGGCTTCCAGCCGTTCGCGTTCCGTCTTCCACTCCTTGTTCCAGGCATAAAAGACTTGGGGCAGTCCGCCCCAGCCCACAAAGCGGACCAGTTGACGGAGTTCCCCAGCGGTGGGGGATCGGGTTTCGCGCTCCAAGCGCTGGAGAACCTCGATGGCCGTGAGATTGTCGCGGGCCTTCTGCTTGAGCGAACCGACGCCAACCTGGTCCTCGTCGGTGATGCGATAGTTCCGCGCGTTGCGAACCTGCGGCGGCTCGTCCGCCGGAATTTGGGTTTCTACTGCTCGGGCGGGAGGAACAGGTAGCGTTCCCGCACCATCTCCCAGGCCCGGTCGTGAGCCTGTTGTGCCGTCAGACCCTGTTGAATCAGGTGGCGGCGCATCAAATCGAGGTCCTCGTCGGTCTGCTCCTCGGCCTTCAACAATTGCGAGTGCAACCGTCCGGTCGCCTCCAGTTCCGCCACCATCTTGGGCAGGAACTCCCGCCAGTGCCGTTCGGCCATCCGTCCGTATTGCGTCAGTGTTTCCATGCGCCTCTCTCTTGAAATCGAACAAACTCAGCTGAAGAAATCCCGTCTCCACCCGCGACCGAATCCGGCCCCCTGCAACCCACTTCATCCACTGCCTCCCGGGCTTTGCCCATCGACATTTCCTCTCAAGACCGATTCTTAGTCAAATGACCGGCCAAGTGGGCGGAAGGACTGGTCGGAGAATCGGACTGAGCGCATGAGCCAAGCGGAACGGAATTCTTTCGCAGTCACCCGGAAGCGAACGCTTCCGCCAGCAGAACCGGTGGGCTGGCTGCGAAAGAGTCCGGGTTAAACCGTTTCCCTGGGGGAATCCCCGAGCGCAAGAATCCGGAGCTCGGAACGTTGCGCAGCCCGAAGTTCGGCGGGCGACAGAATCCAGTCGCAGATGGCCACCTCCGCGTCCTGCGCCCAGCGGGCGAGCTCCAAGCGCTCGCCAAAATGTTCATCCGCCGGGGACACCGAAATGCCGAGGGGACTGTCGATGAGGCGCGCCACCGCCGAGGTGAGCCAAAGGAACTGCATCTCGGACAAGTCCGCGTTCAGGATTTTCTCGGTCGGAACGCCTGAGGCCACACAGAGCAGGAGGATGAGCGAGACATCGAAGGAATAGTTTCGAAGGAGCCAAACCGTGGAATGCCTCCGGCTCACGGCTGATTCCCAGACCAGCCTGGCCAACGCTTCCAACGAGGGCCGCTCCGGGGAAATCCCGAGTGCGAGCAATTCCTCTTTCAGCCGCTCCGCACGGCCAAAGACCAAGGACTCACCGTCCCAGTCGGCGCTCCACCCCGAACCGCTCAGGCTGTAGAGCGACTCAATGGCGTCAATGGCGCGACGCAGCAGCGGTCCGATGGCATGCACTTCAATGTTCATGGGCTACCTCCGGGTGAACCTTCATTTTATCGCGTGAGGTGAAGGCTCCGCAACCGGCCCACCGGCCGCCAACTGGCGTGCCCGGACTCCAGCACGAACGTGAGAACGAGCGTGTTCGGGCAATACCAACTGGCCCGAAACCCACCGCTGTGAAGTTCAGCCCCGTCCCGCTTCTCTTCGGCCACCGTTTCCAGAAGGCCTCGCGCCATGGCGCGGAGCTTTTCGATGCTCGGAGCCTCCGAATCGCCCCAGTAGGTCCAGCCCACCGCTTGCATCGCGGTTTGGATCCGCTCGAAGTTGATCCGCTTCATCGCTTGTTCCACCAGTTCCGGGGTCGGATCAGGGAGGGGCAGCACCACGTCGCCCAGCGGAAGATAAGGTTGGCAGGTGTCAGTCATGATTATGTTGGGGCGTGATTGCCCGCTGCTGGTCCGGTCGCTGGGGATCGGCGAAACCGAACAAATAAAATTCACTCCGGGGCGGTGTTCCCTTTTTCGGCACAAGTCCTGTTCGAAACTGCCCGTTCGTCGCGACTGATGTTCCAGATGGCCATCCGGCCCTCGGAACGTGATGAAAGAAGACCAACATCGGTTTCTATCTCTGAGCGGCCAGCTCCCGGCCCGGCTCACGGTTGAACAGGTGGCCTGGCTGTTGAACTGCCAGCCCCACGATGTTCCGGCCCTGGTCGCGGCGCGGTTGCTCAAGCCCCTCGGCAATCCGCCCGTCAATGGCATCAAGTTCTTCTCCACGGCCGACGTGCAGGAGCAGCTCAAGGACCGGGCCTGGCTGACCAAGGTGACCAACACCATCATCCAGCACTGGCAGCGCCAGAACGGGCGCAAGAAGGACCGTCCGGGGACCGGGTCACCGGACGGCCACCGGCCGATGCTGGAGTTCGCCGAGCGTGTCGTCACCGGTTGAGCCTTACGCGAGCCGCACCTCCGGCATGGGCAGGATCTCGGCGCTGTTGGCGAGCTTCCGCTCGTAGGATTCCAGCGTGGGGATCACCACCTGCGCATTCTTGGCGTAGGCGCGATGGACCGCCTTGCTGTTGTGGCCGAGGGCCTCCTGCGCAAAGCGCTCCGGATAGCCGCACGTCTTTGCCCGCTCCGCCCACGCGTAGCGGTAACTATGGAGCGTCACGCCCTTGATGTTCAACCGGCGGCAGCACCGCGCGAATTCCGTGGCCCGGTGCGCTTCCCGCATCTTCTGGAGCTTGGGAAAAAGCGGTCCCGCCTGCGGCCGTGAGCGCAGGAGTTCCTCCAGCTCCTCACCGAACCGGATGACCGAGGTCGTCCCCGTCTTCTGACGGCGGAAACCCACCACCTTGTTCTGCCAGTCGATGTCCTCGGCGCAGAGGGACGCCACGTCCGATTGCGCCCCCCCGAGGAGCCAGCAGAACCCGTAGAACGCCCGACGCTCCAGGTTCAGCTCGGCGGCGACGATGGCCTGGTGCTCCTTCCAGGTGATCGCGCGCTTGGACTTGAAGTGAACCTTGGGCCACTGCTTCTTCGGCAGCACCGGCCAGGGCAGCCAGCTCATGTCGAGGGCGAAGTTGTGGATGCGCCGCAGGAACACGTTCGTGGCCACGGTGCCCGCCTCCAGGGCGCGCAGGAAGTCGGTGGATTTCGTCTCCAGGATCGGCAGGTTGCGGATGGAATCGAACGCCGGGTCCTGCATCGCCCGCTTATTGCGCACGAAAGTCGGGCCGGTCTTGGTCCGCGTCATCTCGTCCATCGGCATCTGCCAGGTGCGCTTGGCGATTTCCGGGTCGGTGGCGGACAGATACGTCCGCGCGATGTGCAGGTTCAGGACGGGTTGGCGGAAGGCCTCGTTGCGGGCATGGAGGAGCGTGAGGGCTTCGGCCTTCTCCTTGGTGCGGAGGCTGACCTGTTTGCCGTTCTCCGTGTCCTGGCTGTAGAACACGCCTCCGCGACGGAAGAGGATGAATCGAGTTTTCATGACTGGTCGTTCTTTCTCGAAGAACCAGTCGGACCCCGGTCGCGTAAACGAACGCGGGTTTCGGCGAGTTTCAGTGAGGTTCTGCCCAGTTCACGCGAATGGTGGTTTCCCACCCCACGCTACTGACATTTTCACTGACAGTGGCCATTCCGCACCACTTAAACTCCCTGTCTGCAACAGTTTGCAGATGGAGGCGAGGGTCGGAATCGAACCGACGAATGCAGCTTTTGCAGAGCCGTGCCTTACCACTTGGCTACCCCGCCTACCGAGGTGTCAGACGATTCGATGTCATTGGATTAGCGTCGACCCGGACAACCTTGCGTTTTGTTTGGCGATGGTCAAGTCCCTCGTGCAAGTGGTTCGAAACGACTGCTCCCACCTGCTTCCAGGCGGTGCCTCGATGAGGATCGTCCTGACCCACTGCGCTGTGCATGGTTCCACCAGCATCGCGTTGCGCCCAACAGACTATGGGTCGCTGGAGTGGTATCGCCTGAGGCGTTGGCAAACAAGATCTGCGAACTTGAATCGGGAGACAGGATTGGATGGCGTCGGAAGGCTATTTCTCAGCGGGAACGGCGTTGGTCGCTGGCTTGGCAGGCAGGATGGCTTCGAACTTCTGCTTCAGCGCTTCCACGCTCTGTTTCAATTCTCGATTCTCCTTCTGCAGATCGGTGACTTCGCGCCTCAAATCACCCAACTCCGGAGCCGGACGTTGCTTTTCGCGAATCGCCTTGAGGGCAGCTTCGGCGTCAGTTTGTTCGGGCGAGGTCTTGGAAGCCTCAGCAAACGTTCGCAACAACGGGATAGACGGATCGTCGCCCAGGTCGCCCAGGGCTTTGATTGCCGCGCGTCGAATCGACTGCTTCGGATGCCGAACGTGTTCCGAGATAAATTCTCGCACGGCGGACTTATTCTCCTGATGCCGCGCCAGCCACGCGAGGGTGGATATACCTTTCGCTTGGACCCGTGTGGTCCATTGGGGGGAGAGTTGCTGAACGGCTTGCAAAAGGGCGGGCAGAACTATGGGATCCTCGCGATCACGCAACGCCGATAAAACCTCAGAGGCAAGTTCGCTCTTGTATGAATTCGTGCCCAACCATCGCACCAAGTCCCCTGCCCCATCCAAGGCCCCCGGCCACCCGAGCAATCGCGCAGCAGCGAGTCGCACTTCCGGATGCGGATCGGTTTTGGCGAGTCGTTGGGCGATCTCTCCGACTTCAGCACGGTAAAAGCCGTCCAGAGCGCGGATTACCTCAGCACGAACGCGCGGGTCTGGCTGGTCGAGCGACGCTTTGAGCGCTTGGAAGGCCTCTTCGGAATGAATGGATTTGAGGGCGCCAGCCGCTTCGGATCGAACTCCATAGAAGGCATCTGTGTTCAAGGCCTCTTTCAGTTGTTCGACGGATTCCTTATTCTGCTTTTTGCCCAACGCTTCGACCGCCAAAAGCCGGCCGATGACATCATTGGTGAGCTTCAGTTGGCGATGCCACATGGCATCCGGAATGTCGAATGCGACTTGAGCGAGCACGGTGTATTGGGGGTCGACTCGAACCAAGTCGGGAGCAGCGGGCAATGGGATTTGAAAATCTTCCGAGCGAGCCTGAATGCGCAGGGTTTTGTCGATGGTGCCTGAAGGTGTGATCCAACGGACGGGCAACGGGAAATCAAACAGCATGATGGATCCGCCCACTTTCTGGGTTTGCTCCACCGAGAGCTTTGCGAGGCGCGTGGATTCGTCCCAACTATAGATGACCTTCAACTCGGGGTGATGTCCATGGTAGAGCCATTGATCAAAGAAGCGATCAAAGCTGCGCCCTGAGAATTCTTCGATCACTTTGTGGAGATCGGAAGTTTCGACGACGCCAAACGCATGACGTTGCAGGTAGGTACGGATGCATTGGCGATAAAGGTCGTCGCCCAATTGCGATCGGAGCATATGCAACACCCAAGCGCCTTTGGGGTAAGCCCGGTATCCGAACTGCTCGACGGGATTTTTATATTCGCGCCAGACGATGGGTGTGCCGTCGGTGCTGCTGAGGACCCCGCGGGCGTTTTGCAGCATGTTATAAAGGAACTCGTCTTGACCCAATTGTTCGCGCGACTGCATCGCGTCGTAATAGGTGGCGAATCCTTCGTTGAGCCAAATATGGCTCCAATCTTTGCAAGTCACTAAGTCACCGAACCATTGGTGCGCCAATTCGTGGGCCACCAATCCACGACTGCTACGAGTGGCATTGAATTCTTCGGGAAACAACGTTCCATCAGTTAGGATTGTGATGGAAGTATTCTCCATGCCGCCCCAAGTAAAATCGTCGACCACGACCTGATCATACCTGGACCAGGGGTAAGGGAAGCCCGTCTCGCGTTCGAAAAAGCCCATCATCGATCGAGTGTCGCGAAAGGAGGCTTTGGCGAAATCTATCTGCGACGTGGGTGTCCAGAAACCGAGAGGCACTTCGCCGTAACGATCCTCGAGTCCTTGGAATTTACCTGCGACCAAGCAGATCAGATAAGTGACATGAGGCTTCTCTTGCGTCCAGCGGTACGCCGTGAGGCCAGTTGCGCCATCGGGAATTGTCGATACCAACCGACCGTTGGAACGTGCGATCATGCCCTGGGGCACACGACAGGTCACTTCAGATGTGAATTTCTCGTTGGGCGCATCAAAGCATGGGAACCAATGACGCGATTCCAGAGGTGCGCCTTGGGTCCAGAGATGGGTGTCTTCGGGACGGTATCCCATTTCAGGTGTCCTAAAGTATAATCCTTTTTGGGGTTCGGCGCGGTAACGGACCGTTACGGTTGTCTCAACGTCAACCTCGAGGGCGTTGGTAAAAGTGATCGTCAGGCGGTGATCGTCGTATTGCCAATTTTGAACCGGAACGGACGCCGTGACGCCGTCGATCTTCAAATCTTCCGCATCGAGTTGGAGTTGCGAGAGCGGTTTGGCGATGGGCTTAAACTTCAGTGTCGCGACGCCTTGGATCTGGCGTTGAGCGAAAGCGGGTGTGATATCGAGCGCGAGATGTTGAATGTCGACTTCGCGACTGGGTGCATATTTTCGTGGCGACGTATTGGAGTCACTGGCTGCGGCCGCAAGGGCCGTGCGGGATTGTTCCGTAAATTGGCACCAGCGGCAGCGAAGTTGTTGTTCCCAATGCTCGGTTTCGGCTTGCACCATGCCGCACAGGAGCGCGGCGCTGAGAATCCATAGACTAGCGCGTTGAGGCCACAGGTTCCCTACAAAGGCAAATGAGGAATGAATCATGACGTCGATATCGGACAGAAGGAACCGACGGAGCGAACGATTGACAAGCTCGAATCCTAGCACGTTCCAACGGATCGGAGAAACCGAGTGCAAAAACCACGAGGTGCTTACCGATACAAACATACAACCGGCAAGTGCTTGTGACTCGCATCCGTGAGGGCAGGAAAGGGCGTTGCAAAAATCCGGGCGCGCATCACAATGTTTTGCGTGAAATCCAAACCAGCCCGGGGATCTACCAAGGCTGCGCCCGTATCGAAGATTGGGTCGCGCGTTCGGAAGACATGGCGATCGAAGTTGGCCGACGACAAGGATCTGCCAAAGGTGCTGGAACTCGACGGAATCCGTGCCGCGCGTTGGGGTGGCCGAACCATGGTCATCGCACGAACACGCGATGTGGACCAATTAATTCGCGGCATCCGCAAAGGGCGCACGGCCACAATCAACGACTTGCGTCGTCAGTTGGCCGAGGCGCATGGGACCGAGACGGCTTGCCCGATCACCACAGGTATCTTCGCGTGGATCGCGGCGCACGCTGCGGCGGAAGATGAGGCCGATGGCAAGAAGCGAGTGACACCCTGGTGGCGAGTGCTCAAAGATGGTGATAAGTTGAATCCTAAATACCCCGGCGGTGTGGAAGATCAGGCTCGACGGTTACGCGCCGAAGGACATCCGGTGGAGCGCGGGCGGGTCATACGGGATTGATATCTCAGCCCTTCTCTGTGTCCTTCCCATCTCTGCGGTGTCACTGGTTGAGTTCATTGGTAGGCGACAATAAATAATTGGTTGATCGAATAACTGCGTGGTTGGGCTTTCTTGTCACGAGAGGATGGGTTGAATCAATTCACCCGCGACATCGGTGAGGCGATACGTCCGGCCGTTGTGGAAATACGTCAATTTCTCATGATTCATGCCCAATAAATGGAGCATGGTGGCGTGGAGATCATGAACACTGACGCGGTCCTTGACGGCTTTGTAGCCAATTTCATCGGTTTCACCATAGCTGGTACCGCCCTTAATGCCCGCCCCAGCCATCCAGGCCATGAACCCATTCGGATTGTGGTCGCGCCCACCGTTGCCCTGGGACACGGGCATTCGGCCAAATTCACCGCCCCACACGACCAAAGTACTGTCCCATAATCCCCGCCGCTTGAGATCGGTGAGCAGGCCGTGGATTGGCAGATCCGTGGAGGCGCAATGGTGCGAATGATTGCCCTTGAGATCACCATGGGCATCCCATTCCCCATCGCTATACACCTGGACAAAGCGCACGCCACGTTCAACCAGACGCCTAGCCATGAGGCACTTCGTCCCGATACTTTTAGAGACATCCTGGTCCAGTCCATAGAGCGCTAAGGTCTCCTTGGATTCTGAAGAAAAATCGGTGAGATCACTGGCTTCCAACTGCATGCGATAGGCCAACTCAAAACTCTGAATGCGCGCCAGGAGATCGGGTTCACCTCCATGTGTTTGGAGGTGCAGACCATTCATTCGCTCGAGAAAATCCAATTGTGCCCGTTGATCCTTTCGCGTCACCTTTTCAGGGCGGTTGAGATTCAAAATGGGTGCGCCGGACGATCGAAAAAGAGTTCCTTGGTAACTGGTCGGTAGAAATCCCGCGCTCCAATTTAACGGCCCACCTTTAACACCCTGGGTATTTCCAAGGACGACATACCCAGGAAGATTCTGACTCTCGTTGCCGAGCCCGTAGGTGATCCAAGCCCCGGCACTTGGGAACCCGGGACGTGCGATACCGGTATTGATCTGATACAAGGCGGGAACGTGGTCGTTGGACTCGCTGTATAAGGATTTGATGAAAGCAAAGTCATCGACGTGTTTGGCGACATTCGGATATCGATCGCAAACCCAGGCACCCGACTGACCATGTCGGGCGAAGGAGAACGGTGACTTCATTAACGGTCCAGGATTGCCATTGAAGACATCGATCTGAATGCGCTGGCCGTCGCGTTTGATCAACTCAGGCTTAGGATCGAAGAGATCCACCGAGCTTGGTGCCCCCTCCATAAAGAGCCAGATCACCGATTTTGCTTTTGCCGGAAAATGAGCCGACTGAGGTGCCATTGGATCGATAGCCCGGGATCGGCCGCCGCCCAAGCCTTGGATCCCATCGCCTCGCAACAAGTCCGCCAAACCCAGCAGTCCGAAGCCAGCGCCTGCCTTCTTTAGAAAGTCTCGGCGATCAGAAATCGTCTGGAACCGACCGCAATGGTGATTCATCGACATAACGGGGAATTCTTGGCCGACACCTTTCGAACGTTGGGGGCGTCAATCGACATAAATAAATTCATTTAAGGCAAAAATCGCCTGACAAAAGTCAGCAAGGGCTTGGATGGAGTTCTCGGACTTTTCCATTCCGGATTCCCGCTGAGAACGCGACTGCTCTTGTGACTGAACGAATGCCCTTCCCGAATCCAACTCCAGCTGGGAAGGGTCTCGTCCGAGTGCCAGACGCCAGGCGAATCGGACTTGGGAATCCAAAGTTGGACCGGCGTTAGAAATCACCCGGGTGGCAAACGCCAAGGCACAACTTCGTACGAAGTGGTCATTCAAAAGCGCCAGGGCTTGGGGGGCCACCGTGGTGTTCTCACGTCGACCGCAGCTAGCTTGAGCATCCGGGCCATCGAAGGCCTGCATGAGCGGCTGCTGAACCACGCGTTTGTGGAACATGTAAACCGAACGTCGACGTGTCGAGGGCGAGTCTTTGAGATCTTTCGGATATGGATCCTTCATGTTTCGCGCCTGGATGGCCTCGGCGACAACCGGCGCCTTGAACGCCGGTCCAAACATTTGTGGATTCAACAAACCGCTCGCCGACAACATACTATCCCTGAGAATCTCCGACTCGATCCGCAGCGGGCGCCGACGCCAGAGAAATCGGTTATCGGGGTCCACCGAAGCCCTCGTTGAATCGAAGGTCGTGTCCTGAAGATAAACCGCGCTGGTCATGACCCGCCGATGCAAGGCTTTCAACTTCCAACCGCTTTGGACGAAATCGGAGGCCAGCCATTCCAACAACTCCGGATGAGTTGGAGGATCCGATCGCGTGCCAAAATCATTGACAGTGCGAACCAAGCCTTGGCCGAAGTGATGCTGCCAAACGCGGTTCACGATCACGCGAGCCACCAACGCCCCTGCCCCTTGATCCAGATCGGTCATCCACTCCGCCAGGGCACGACGCTGCTGCGTGGAATCTAAACGACGTCGTGTTTGGCGTGCGGAATCCCAATACGCCTCAGGAGACTTACGCGAAGTCAGCACGGCCAGAAACCCCAATGACACGGGTTCACGTCTTGCATGAAAGTCACCACGAGCCAGCAAAAAAGTCTCCCTTGGTGTTGGAGAAAAATCGGCGAAACCCAGCGCGGTGGGCAATGGAGTGGGCTTTTTGGATACCACCCCCTTCAGCGCCGCACGGCGAGTATCCCACTCGCGCCGTTGGGGGTCCGCAAGCCAGGGCCGGTAGTCCTCATCCGCCACCTTCAATTCCTTGGCGTATCGTTTGGCGAGTTCCTTGGCAGCCGCCGAATTTGGCTGTTCCTTCAAAAGTGATTTTTCGGTGTCCGCAATTTTTAGCGCCTGGATCTTGGAAAGATGCACCGAGGCTTCATGGGGCTTTTTCGCCGATTGAAACCAATCAACCCATTCCTTCGATGCGGCGTCGATCTCGGCTTTCCAAGCGGATTCCGCCAACCGTTGTCGTTCCGCCTCCACCAAGGGGACCAGAGGAAGTTCTGACCGATCCCCCCCGTTGAAGGCGGTCATGAGACGATAATAGTCCCGACGCGGAATAGGATCGTATTTATGATCGTGGCATCGGGCGCATCCCAGCGTGAGCGCCAGCATGGCGGATCCCGTGGTCGAGATCATGTCGTCCAACTCATTGAACCGGGTGCGGATCCGCTCCTCCTCCATCAGATTGTTGGGCAGGGCAGCGTGGGTCCCTGCGACGATGAACCCCGTGGCAGCGAGGGCTTGGGGCATGTCAGGTTCCAATTCATCCCCGGCTAATTGCCATCGTACAAAGGTGTCGAAGGGCACATCCTCGTTCAGACTGCGGATGACGAAGTCTCGGAAATGGTGGGCTGTGGGGCGATCCGCATCGCTTTCCTGTCCGTCGCTGTCGGCGTAGCGCGCGACATCCAGCCAATGCCGTGCCCAACGCTCTCCGTAGTGAGGGCTTGCGAGCAACTCGTCCACCAGGGTCTCCACAGCCAACTGCGGATTCCGATTCCATGAGGCGACGAAGGTGTCAACATCGGTCGGTGTGGGCGGTAGACCAATTAAGTCAAAATAGATGCGACGCACGATTTTCCCGGCGTCTGCGGGACCCGTGAGCGCGATACCTTGCTCCGTCAATCGAGCCAGGATGAATGGATCCACCGCATTTCGGCTATCCGTCATGGTTTTTCGATTCGGAACCGAGACCTGCCGAAGAGGCCGATAGGCCCAGTGTTGACGGGCGGCGTCAGTAACCACCAATTCTGCAGACCGCTCCGTCGAGAGATTGGTTGGAGCGGCAGCCGACGGACGTTGTTCGGCACGGACCGTTGCCGCGATGAACAGCCAACAAACGACCCAGCATGCCCGCGAAGATGACCCAAGTGAACTCATGAGACGGCGACGTCGCGGTGTCCACCTTGCCAGCCGTACGGCACTCGAACATGCCGGCGTTCGGAATGCGTGGAAGAATTCATTTCAAACAAATTACCGAAACAACTTCCAGAATTCAATCCTCCTTGGGAATAGTCATCCGAGCCAGCGCTCTAATGATGTGAAGACTATGTCGCAAACAAATCGCAATCGGCCATGCATGATGTCGACCTGGAGCTCGACGACTTTCGTTCTTTTGTTCATCACCGCTTTCTTTAAGACTCACGCTGCGGACGTGTCGAAATTCACCGTCACGGCCCCGGTGGATGGGCACACCTTCAAGGCCTCTGAAGCGAGAGGCAAATTCATTGCCCTGCACTTCCTTCTTAAGACCGAATGCCCAGTGTGTCTTCGGTACACTCGTGAATATGCCAAGAAGTCGGAGGCGCTCACGAATGTGGTTCAGGTCTTTTTGAAGCCCGACAGCGCCGACGAGATTCGAGCCTGGGCAACAAAGGCGACGGGTGACGGCACACCGACATCGCTACGGGTGTATCGTGACCCGGAAGCCTCTCTGGCCAAGAAACTTCAAATTCCGGACGGATATCAATTCCATGGCCAGGTGGTACACTACCCGGCTTTGTTGATCCTCGACCCTTTCGGTAAGGAGGTCTTTCGATACGTCGGCAAAAACAATTCCGACCGTTTTGGATTCGAAGCGTTCACAGTCAAGCTGAACGAGTTGGTACAGAAAGCGCCACCGGCGAAGTAGTTTTTCCGATACAGCCAGCCAGCGTCCTGTTCACGGACACCTCCTGGTGCATAGGGCAAAAAGTACGACGCCTTTAGAGTGAGGTGGCCCTCCACCGCTTTTGGGGAATTCCTGGCACGACCGATCCCCAAAATTCCCACGGCTCGGAGATGCACCCAGCGAAATCTCCAGTGAGAATCTCCATTGCCGAAACTGAGCATTCCGGCAAAGTTTCGCCTTAATGAAGTCGATTCGCCCTAGTCTGTTGGTAATTCCGTTGGCACTCCTCAGCGGTGCCCAAGCCGCCGACACACTCGTTCCCACGTCGCACCTCTCCCTTTCCGATCCCGGCTTGGAAGTCACCATCTGGGCAACCTCCCCGATGCTCAAGAACCCGACGAACATGGACTTTGATCAGGACGGGCGTATCTGGGTAGCTGAAGGGGTCAACTACCGTGGTCATTCCAAACGTCAACCCGGCGGCGATCGCATCCTGGTGCTCGAAGATACCGACGGCGACGGAAAGGCAGACAAGAGCGACGTCTTCGTCCAGGACCCCGACCTACTCGCTCCCATGGGCATCGCGGTCATCGACAATCGGATCGTCGTCTCGATGGCACCCAATATCTTGATCTACACCGACGTGAATCGCGACCGGCGATTTGATCCCGCGATCGACAAGCGCGAGGTGCTCCTGACCGGTTTCAATGGGCGGATTCATGATCACTCCGTCCATAGCATTACGGTGGGACCGGATGGGCAATGGTACTGGAATGCGGGCAATTGCGGTGCGATGTTCACTGACAAATCCGGAAAGACCTTCCGCATTGGAAGCGCTTACGATCCCACCTACCGCGGCGGCCAAGGCGATTTAGGATGGCGACCTCCTGAAATAGCGGGTCAGGCGAGTGACGACGGTCACGTCTGGGTCGGCGGATTTGCCGCGCGTATGAATCCGGACGGTTCGGGAGTCACTATTATCGGCCACAATTTCCGCAATAGCTACGAGCAAACCGTCACATCGTTTGGGGATGTTTTCCAGAACGACAACGACGATCCGCCGGCCTGCCGTACGTCCTTCCTCCTGGAGTACGGCAACGCCGGGTTCTGCTCATTTGATGGCAAACGCGCCTGGCAGGCAGACCGTCGGCCAGGTCAGACCATCGCCACGTCAGAGTGGCGTCAAGATGACCCCGGCACCATGCCGTCCGGCGACGTCTATGGTGGCGGTTCCCCCACGGGCATTGTCTTTGTGGAAGACAGTGCCCTGGGCAATAAATACCGAGGATTGCTTCTGAGTTGCGAACCTGGGCGCAATGTGGTCTTTGGATACCTGCCTCAACCGGACAAGGCTGGATTCAAACTGGAGCGATTCGATTTCCTGACCAGCAATCGCGAGGGTGAGTTCGCTGGAACTGACTTTAAAGGAGGCAACAACCAAACCCGCGAACTCAAAACCCTTTTCCGTCCAAGCGATGTCGGCGTGGGCGCGGACGGGGCAATCTATGTGACCGATTGGTTTGATGCGCGAGTCGGGGGGCACGCGGATTGGGACGAATCACTCTCGGGCACGATCTATCGCATCGCGCCCAAAGGCTTCAAGCCCAAGGTGCCCAAATTGAACCTGAGCACCGTGGAAGGAGCGATTGCGGCGTTGAAAAGCCCCACCGTAAATGTCCGCGGTGCGGCCCAGTCCGCGCTGTTGAGCCAAGGCAATGCCAAGGCATCGCTCAAAGCGGTCTCGAAGCTTCTCTCCGATTCCAATCCCTATGTGCAAGCGCGAGCCATCTGGCTTTTGTCACGATTGGGGTCCGATGGTCTGAAGCAAGTTGAGGCCCAGCTCAAGAGCCGAGACGCCCAGACTCGCGTGGTCGCCTTTCGCGCGTTGCGCCGCCAGAACCATCGCCTGCTCGAAACGGCTCGAACTCTTGCTACAGACCCTTCCCCGGCGGTCCGTCGGGAGGTTGCCCTCGCGATGCGAGATCTCTCTGTGGAACAATCGCGCGATATCCTGATAACCCTCGCCAAAGGGTTCGATGGATCCGACCGCACCTATCTCGAAGCTTGGGGAACGGGAGCGAAGGGCAAAGAAGCCGAGATCTACGAATCGCTCAAGTCGGCCATGGTGAAATCAGCGGATCCGCTGCAATGGACTCCTCAGTTCGCACAGCTTGCTTGGCGCTTACACCCACCGAAAAGCGTGCCAGATTTTCGCACGCGAGCATTAGCCTCCACACTTTCGGTCCGAGATAGAAAGGCCGCGCTGACCGTGCTTGGCTACAACCCGTCAAACGCGGCGGCTCAAGCCATGCTTGAAGCCGTCAAAGCCCAAGACAAGGACGTCAAAGCCGAAGCATTCTGGTGGCTGCTGAACCGTAAGGAGTCTCAATGGAAATCAGCGGACATCGATTCGGAACTCAAGCGATCGGGCCTCTATGATCCCGACACCATCGAACTCCTGCCGACGACGATCCCCGAAGCCGAGCCACCGAAATATGGCGCGGCGGATGTGTTGAAGCTGCAAGGCGACCTGCAACGGGGCTTCCAAAAATTCCAGGGTACCTGCACCAGCTGCCATCGCATTGGCGATGAAGGCACGGATTACGCCCCGAACCTCTCTGGATGGGGACAGCGGCAGACCACCGAGGTATTGATTCAATCCATCATCCACCCATCTGCGGACATCGCCCACGGATTCTCCGGTGTGGAAGTTCTGACCAAGGATGGCACTGAAATTCATGGGCTGATTGTGAGCGACGGCGATCCCGTCGTCGTTCAATCCGCTTCCGGATTGCTCCAGATGGTACCCAAGGCACGGATCAAGTCGCGTCAGCCGCTGCAGCGTTCTCTGATGATGAGTGCGGATCAACTGGGGCTGTCACCACAAGATCTCGCGGATGTCGCCGCCTTCATGAAGACGAAGTGAGGGCTCTGTCACCGGTTCGGCGCCGGTAGCAACTCGATGCCCGAGTGATCGCTCCGGACCCGCATCCGGATACATCGAATTCCATTGGATTTGGCGTCCTGTGTCCGGTGACCGCCGGTGGCCAGATAGGTGATGAAGAGCGAACCGTCTGCCAATTCCATCGCTTTGCCGTAGCCATAGGCGTTGTCGACCAAGAATCCGTGGTCCTTGGCAGGCGCCAACCAAGTGTGCCCGCCATCTCGGCTAAAGATCACACGGAGGCCACCACGCCCCGGGGCGTACGAGCCATGAAGGCATAGCAGCGTTCCGTCGCGCAGTACCATCAGACTGGGCGCAAACAGACGCATGCCAAAGGTGACGGGCTTGGTCCACGAACGTCCTTGGTCACTGGACCAGCTGATATCACCTTCCGGACGCGCCATCATGACCCAGCGGCCGTCCGACAGTTCGGCGACCGTCACTTCCTGCATGTCATGATCGGTTCCCAGCGTGGAGACCTGCTCCCAGGTCAATCCACGGTCTTTGCTTCGAAAAAATCCGGCTTGATCCGGAGGACCGGTTTTCGGGCGACCATTGATCGCGACCACCACGGAACCGTCTCGTAATCGCATCAACGGGCCGTCTGTTTCGTCATACAAGAACGGTGTTTGGATCTGGCGTGGTTTGGATTCCCAAGATCGTCCACCATCGAATGATCGGATGATATGGACGCGTGCAGCCCCTTTCGGATCGTTCACCAGATCCCCATTCTCTGGCTCGCCGGGATACGAAAAGAAGGAGCACAATAAGGTGCCATCGGACAGCTCGATAAATGCTGGATGCCGGTCGTCATCCGCAGTGTCCACCAGGGTTTCGGGTTTGCTCCAGGTTCGCCCTTCATCCGTCGATCGAGTGATCATCGCTCTCCCGCCAGTTGGTGCGATGATGTCGCCTGGCATTCCCATCTTTACATATTCGTCCAAGGTCTTCTTGGAGTAATGGAAGGGAGTCGGTGGTGACGCGTGCCAAAACCCAGCGTTGAACCCCACGAGCCATGTACCATTCCTTAATCGAATCGGAGATTCCCAGCCCACAAACCCGCCATAACCCGGGAATGGATCCGGTTGGTTCACGCCCGGCCCGATCAAGACACCACGGCAGTCGTCGGGTTTCAATTTGGATTCCCCATTGGTGAGAACAGCCACCGTTGGCGGCTTGGCCACTTGTGGCGCTCGATGTGTCCCCCGCACACGCGTCCCCCGACTTCGAGGCCCCTCCAAACCCGCCCCGTTGATCATCGAAATGGAATACCTGCCGGTGTGTTGAAGCAGCGTGGCGTCCAAATATCGCAGCGGCGGCGGGTTCGGAACGGGTGAATCGTGGTAACTCAATCCCTGGAACTGAGCGTACCCACTAAGATCGTCAGGGTTCTGAGGCAATCGCGCCAAAACGGTTCCATCCCGATACAAAATAAACTGACGGACCCCGCTTTCAAAATCTGCGACTGCTTCCCATTCGAGGACTATTCCATCCGGCGTTTCCTCAACTCGGGTAAACTGTGGGGCGCTCTTGGGTGGCGTCTGGTCGACGGTCTTGCCGGTTGTGACGTAGGCTTGAAATGCCTTGGCCGACGCTTGGTCGGGAAGCCAAGAATCGCCGTTCGACCCGGCGTTGGTTGCATCGAGAAGGGTTTTACCCGTCTGCCACTGCCCCCGCCACCCTCCCTTGGGTTTCAGCGGCTTCAGAGTGATGCCTGAGGTTGGAAGACGCAGGCGCAGACAGGCATCAAAATAGGGAATGGCGAAGAGACGAGAATTTCTACAATCATGATTGGAGAACGGATCCGGAGCAAACACCACAGGCGAACCCTGAGCCCGGAACTGATCGAAGAATATCTCACTGGTCACCCATGCCCCATTGAATCTTACATCTCCGCGTTCTTTGAGACCGGGATTCAAAACAATGGGCACGCTGAACGCCGAAGCGGGGTACTGAGGTGTCGGAATCTCGCCTTTCATCCACGCGTTGGCGGCGGTACCGGATCGACAAAACACGGCAACGATCCGATGCGGATGGTTCTCCAGCATGAGGGACGCCCAGAAGCCACCACCGGAGTGTCCCCATAAACACCAGGATGCGGTCGCGAGTTCCGGGTGACCGCTATCTCGTGCGAGATCCACCAATGCATTTTCAAAAACGACTCCCGAACCGCGCCGTGGGTCGCACCAACGACGACAATCAGTTCCATCGCCAGCGTAGTAACGAGGCGAAAGAAGCGCCGCGTGATGTCGAGTCGCCAGCGCCTGCCAGTGCAAATCGAGGGCCGCCGCTTCACCGGACCGCTCGGCGCCATCCCCACAGCCATGCTGATGCACAATGACCGCTCGAATACGTCCGACCTTCGGAGGCAGCCACAGATGAAACGTCGCAGGGACATCCAACTCACCGGCGGCCGTCGAAGCGGGATATCGAACCGTCCAAATTTGCGCGTCAATCGATAGAAACCCAAAGACTGTCAGCGCCAGAAACCAGCACGCCCAATGGCAACGAGAAAAGTAGTCGCGGGAACACACGCAGCTAATTTCAACGAAATTCGTCGCCCTGTCGACCTCTCGCCACCATTGACGTTTTGTAGCGCACGCAGCCGGCTGCCGCCCTCTATCCTAAAAACGCCACTCCGCGGATACCTTGATGTTTCGACCAGGTTGATTAAAGCCGCTGCCATGGATTCGGTAATCGATGTCCAAAGCATTCTCCAACGCCACCGTCGCAAAAAGCCTTTGGTTCCAAGCGTAACCCGCGCGGAAGTTCAGCGTGGCCCACCCAGGGGTGCCGCCCGGCGGGATTCGCTGGGTATCTCGAGCGTCGTCTGGGGACAGGCGATCCTGCTTCTCCATCGCCAATCCGTAAACTTCGGTGAAAAAACCCGTTTCAAATATGTCCCAGCGCAGCCCGGCCAATCCAGTGAGCGGAAGCATCCGACTCATGGGAGCACGCACACTGGCTGAATTTGAACTTGGAAACGTGTCGGCCTGCCCTTCCTGCCAAGCGAAATTACCAAACAACCTGAAACCCTCGCCCAGGATCGCATGCCCCGAAAGTTCCACGCCGTGCAACCATCCCTGACTGGCATTTTGCTTTGTGACTTCGTTCGCACCATTCACAATGGATCCCGTTGGAGTTCGGACGATGAGATCATCAATGAATGTGTGATAGAACACCGCTTCGGCGCCCCAATTTTTATGCGCCGTCTTTATCCCGACGTCGACCGTGATGAAATGCTCCGGCTTGAGATCCAGGGCCGCAGTTTCCAATTCGCCACTTCGAGCAATATCAAATCTCGTCAGGTCACTCAAATTGGGAGCGCGAAAGGATTGGGATGCTCCCGTGAAAACAGCCCAATGCTCCGCTTCGTCCGCGTACCACAGAAGCCGGCCAGAACCGACAGCGTTCGCCCAGTTATCTTGAAACGAAGTCGCTAGTCCAGTCCGTGGATCTCGCAGCGCTCCCGCGTCCGCCTGAGCCCAATTGAATCGACCTCCCAAGGTAAAAATCAGCCGATCAGCCAGTGGAAATTCATCCTGCACAAAGGCTCCCAATAGGTCGTAGCTCGCATCGTCCGCAACCGGCCCTTGGATGGCTGTCGACGTCAACTTCCCTGCGGCATCAAAATTGCGTTGGGAGGAACCCACCAAGTCGTGATAGTGCTCCACGCCATACATCCATTGCCCAAATCGCGACGGGCTCACACCCTGCAATGAAATACCGATCGTATCAACGTCGACATTATTTCGTTGTTGCGTGCCATTCGCACGTTCGACGAACTGCCGCTCAGCTTGAGCGTGCCACGAAACGGTGGCGACAAACTCATCGTTTCGTTCCGTTTCATGGGACAATCGCGCGTAGGTCAATTCCCGACTCTGGTCGAACAGATGCCGCAAGTCCGTTCCACGGGACAGGCCTTCCCAGGTGAGGCCATAAATGGTGCGGTGCGTTCGTTCCACGTCATTTTGCTCGGTCCGTTGATAAGCCAGCGTCAGCTTGGTACGCGGTCCAAAAAAATATTCAGCCTTGGTATCGGCATCGAACTGATCAAAGCCTGTGCGCACTTGGCGGCCCACCTTACTTCCACCTTCCACATCGCCAAATTCCTTCCCGCTGAGCCCCAGCGCCATACCCCACTCCCCGACTTTCGCGCCACTGAACTCCCCACGCCCTAAGTGGGCGCGCTCGGCGGAGCCGAAGCGATAATACGTCGCCCCACTCCAGAGGAGCGAGTCTCCTGTCCCATACCGCGGTCCACGCATCTGCGCGTTGACAACGCCCCCGATGGCATCACTCCCGTACATGACCGATCCAGGACCTTTGACAATTTCCAAATGATTCACGGCCAGGGGATCCACCGTGCTCCAGTATTGATTGGGCCCTTCGCGAAACGTCGAATTATTGAGTCGGATTCCATCCACCAGCGCCAACGTTCGAAATCCAGTGAACCCTCGAATATACGGCGACCCTTGTCCGCGGGCGGTTTGTTGGACGAGCACACCAGTCACCTTCATCAGGCTCTCCGGCAAGGTGGCGTCCATCGACTCCAAGCGAATGACGTTTCTATCAATTTTTTGAGCTGAAAATGGCAGTTCCATATCGTGCTCTTCATGCCGCGTGGCGGTTACAATCACGGTGTCGAGGTTGGTAATGGCCTTCCTGGCTGGATTTACCTCCATGTCAACCGAGGCTCCCTCACTTTCCGCAAGGCTTGTCGTTGATGGCAGAAAAGCCGCGCATATCGTTAACGCGGAGAATCTGCTGAAAAACTGAGGTCTCATAATGAAACGGCAAATCACGATCCTTCCTGCGTCACAAGACTGACTAATTCAACCCTCACCAAGGCAAACTCGGGCGGAATGCAGCCGCCTAATAGTTCACATGCACGCCCCACCGAAGAATGATTAACGCAAAACTCCCACAGAACCGAACTTGCGGTCAAGTAGACGGAGATGAACTAATCGGATCGTAACCGATGACACCGACAGTTGACTCCTCGATGAACTTCAACGCATGGTTGTTGAAATTCCAGAAAGCAACGACTATGCGCAACCCACTTCTTCCTCTCCTCACGTTTGCCGCGAGCCTAAGCTGTGCGCAACTCTTCATCGCGACGGCTGCCGATCTCGAGCCCGGCTTCAAGAGTTTGTTCAATGGCAGGGACCTCAGCGAATGGGATGGCAATCCGAAGCTTTGGACGGTGCGCGACGGCACCATCACCGGTGTCACCGGAAGCGACGCCGATACCAAGATCAATCACAATACCTTCCTGGTCTGGAAAGGCGGCGACATTGGGGACTTCGAATTGCGCCTCTCGTATCGAATCGAAAAAGGCAACTCCGGTATCCAATACCGAAGCAAGGTGACTCAGACAGGCAAGTTCGGTCCCATCGTCGGCGGATACCAGGCCGACTTCGAAGCGGGGACGACCTACACTGGCATTCTCTACGAGGAAGGTGGCCGCGGTATCCTCGCCCAACGCGGACAAAAAACCGTCATCAAAGAAATCGAAGAAACCAAAGACGGGAAGACCCAGAAAAAGACCAAGGTCGAGGTCACCGGCTCGGTGGGCGACACAAAGGAGATTCAGTCCAAGATCAAACACGAGGACTGGAACGATTACGTCATCATTGCCAAAGGCAATCACCTCCAGCACTTCATCAATGGCCACCAGACCGTGGACGTCATCGACCAGCAGTCCGCAAACGCAGCTAAATCAGGCGCACTTGCCCTCCAAATTCACGTCGGGCCGCCCATGGTCGTTCAGTTCAAGAACATCCGCATCAAGAAACTATCCAGCAACTAACGAGCATGATGCCAGAGCGTTCACCCACCTTCCCAATCCGCCGAGGGCCACTCCGTCCTTTGTCGATATAGATTGAGTCGGTACGCTGAATGCAGCAAGCGGCTACCTTCCAATCGCGGAAGAAGAATCTTAGTCCGTGTGGCTCCCGACCGCTTTTTATATGGATCGGGTGACTGTTTGCAGAATTGCAAGCACGTCCATTTTTGCCTAGCCTGACTCGCATTCGAAATGGCGCTGAAATTACAACTCGACGGAGAAGCCTGGATGATCGTTCTCGGTGACCTGGCCCATGCTCTCGGTAAGGAGGGTTCGCCGCTCCGGCTCTGCCTCATCGGTTCCGCAGCCTGTCTTTTCGGTGGCATGGATGGACGCACGTCGGCCGACCTCGATATTTGGAAGCCTGCCAGCGATTACGACCGAATCGAACTTCAGCGTGCGGCGGAAAAAGCCGGACTGCTCTTTGATCCCAAACAAACGGTCGAACCTGACCGTCCCTACCTTCAACTCATCGAGCCAGGGCTGACACAGCTTGGCGAATTTGAGCCGGTGTTCATTGAGCGAATGGGGCGGCTGCACCTGTATCGTCCGCCGGTGGAAAACCTCGTCGCTGCTAAGCTCATCCGATGTGAACAGAAAGATTTAGGCGACATCCAGTTTCTCGTCAGCCGCCATCGTCCCGACTTGCTCCGCATCCATGAGATAATCAAGAGGTTTCCCTTGCCCGCCCGTGAACGTGCCACGGAAAACCTTGTTTATCTCGACGTGTTGGAAACTTGAAAATGAATGCGCGTGAAGAAGAATTGACCGCTCGCGCCCTGTTGGCCGACCCAGAGCAAGTGAATATTTGTTTCCAGCAAAAACGATGGGCGGACTTGGCCGCGCTCGTGCGCTTCGCGCGGCGCGACGTGCCGGTGGAACTCGCCCAGACTGATCCTGCCCTCTATCGGCAGCTCCGAGAGCAGATCACGCGCTTCTTTCTGCGCGGCGGCGATGTGCTGTCGCTGAAAAAACTCGAAGCGATGGCTCGCGGGTGACTTCAACACACCGCCTCGGCGATCGGATCGTAATCCGTGTGGCCCACGATCTTCACATCGGCGAATTCTTCCGGCGGATTTTGTGGTAGACCTAACATTGGGCATGGTCAGGTGGCGATGAATCGAGGGTGTGGTTTACATTCCTCGGAGAGCTGGGAGTGATTCTGAAGTTGGTGCCGACGGCGGGGGTCGAACCCGCACGGCCATTACTGGCCAGGGGATTTTAAGTCCCCTGTGTCTGCCATTCCACCACGTCGGCTTGGTTGATTTACAACCACTTACAGATACGTAAAACGCTTTCCCTTGCAACTGTCACGGTAACTGTCACGGTAACACGGTATGAAACGCGCTGAAACGCGGTGCAACCCTGAACTGGTCGGTGATGATGCCAAAAAGTCATCTTACGTGGATGCACCATACGAACAGGTCTATGACGGCCGCAAGCAACGTGTGCGAGGACTTTGGAAGCGGGGGCCCATGTTCTACGGCCGGTTCCAAGCCACCGACCAAGCTGGACGGAAACGGGATGTGTTTCGGTCGCTGGAAGGAGTGGAGACGGTACCGGCCGCCAAAGCCACATTGCAACGGCTCCGGGAGGAGTCCAACCACCGAACCATCCCAGTGGCGGGTCGATGCCCCACCTTCGCGGAGTACGCAGACCGCTACCTTGCCGAGGTTTCACCAACCAAACGATTGGCGACTGCTCGCAAGGAAAGAACTCACCTGGAGTGGTGGAAAGAGCGACTGGGATCGCTCACCCTCCGACAAATTCACCGAACCCATGTGAATTCGGGGATCGGTGATCTCACGAAAAGCAAACTCAGCAATCGGACCGCCAATCTCTACACCATCTCCCTGCGCGGAGTTTTGAAGCGAGCCGTGGAAGAGGGGCTTATTCGGGATCTTCCAACACACGGCCTGAAGCCGTTGAAAGTCGCCAGCAAAAAACGCGAACTCATCGACATGATGACTTTCACCAAGCTCTTGGAAGCCTCCAGTGCTGCAACGAAAAACTCTGTCCAGTTTAAGGACTACTACCGCTTCTTGCTTTTCTCAGGAGCACGCGAAGCCGAAGCTCTCTGCATCCGATGGGCGGACGTGGATTTTACAGGGAAGCAAGTCACGATCGGATGGGATGGAGGGACCAAGAACCATGAGGCGCGACGCGTGGACTTCAATCCTCCGCTCGAATCCCTTTTGTCTGAAATGTATGCACGCAGAGCCCCAGATTCACAATGGCTTTTCCCGAGTCCCCAGCGAGGGGACCAGGATGGGCACGCCAAGACGTTTCGGGAAAGCCTGAGGCAATCATGTGATGCCGCTGGGGTTCCTCGCTTTGGGTTTCACGATGCAAGACACGCATTCATTTCCCAGTGTGTCATGGCTGGAATTGACTACATGACGATTGCCAAGTGGGTGGGCCACAAAGACGGAGGCGTGTTAGTTGGCAAAGTTTACGGACACATCGCTAATGACCATCGACGAAACATGGCCTCACGATTTGCTTATCCGCTAGAAGCATCGGCTTAAAAACATCACCGCGAAACAAAGCAGACGATGAAAGCAAACCAAAGCCCCGAGTGGTTTAACATTCGCGATATTCCGCAAGATGAACAAGGCGCAGCGTGTTTGTGGGAATATGCTCGGCAAAGTCCCATGCTTTGCAAACTTGCCAAGAATTACCACAAGGCAATAGTGACGCGCGATCCTCAGGAAATCGAGGAGGCAACCCGCGACATAGATGCACTCGAAGGTGGTTGCAAACCATACCTCTTCCTCCTCATTCGGGATTCAGCAACCAGTTTAGATCCCAAGCTCTCACTAAAGGGAACGCCTTGGCTTTCGCTTCCGGGACCACTGCGGAAGCAACTCAAGCACCTAGCAAACTCAATCGACTCGGTGTGGTCCATAGGAAAGCCAGAAACGTATGACCGCGAGCTGAATACCCCTGGAATGACGCTGCTACATTTTATCGTCATAGACTGGGGTAAACCCCTTCCCGAGATTGTGAATGACTTTCAAAAATGGGCATCTGAGAAAAAGCCAAAGCAAACACCAAGGTCCCGAAGAAAGGGAAAGTTGGCCACTGCGAAAGAATACCGATCCGCTTCCATTCGAGCGCTAATTCTACATTGTTATAAAAAGAGATTGCGAATTCGCAGCGCCGACGCAATGATTTTCCCAGCGAACAGAAACTAAAACATACGGAGAAACCCATCTCGGCCGCCCGCTGGCGGCCTTCAAAAAAATGAGACACCCGA
>SXSK01000232.1 GCA_005793375.1 Verrucomicrobiales bacterium
CGTTTGTTGCTCGTGCTCGGGTAGCGTAATAGGCTCGGACATGCCGGCAGTTAAATAAAGTCAGCGCCTTTTGTCCAGTTTTATACCGCCTTTTGTTTCACCTGCCTCCTTAAAGTCGAAATCTTGAAACTGCCCTGATCCCATAGGGCTCCAGTCATTTGTGACGATGAATTTGGGGACTTAAAATGGGGGATAGGCTCACTCCATGATCACTAGAAATAGGCATCCAACTCATCGATTTTTCTCGAATGCTTCCCCCTCAGATATAAAAGTGCACCCGCATCAATTGAGGCTAAATTCGTGCGTTGGTCGCGCGCATTATGGCGACTACAGAATGACCATGACTGATACTCAAAGAACCGAGGTTGCATCGTGGGTGGCTGCTGGCATGAAACTTTCCGAGATTCAACGCCGTTTGAACAGTGACTTGGGCCTGAATCTGACCTATATGGAGGTCCGATTCTTGGTTGACGATCTCAAGCTAACGCTAAAGGATCCCGACCCTCCCAAGGAACCAACCCCAGCACCATCGGACACACCGTCGCTCGTATCGCCGACTAGCGCCATACCACCTTCTTCCAATACTTCCTCAATTTTAGGGGGGATCCCCCCTGCCGGGCCTGCCACATCGGCAGACGCCATGGCTGCGGGTGCTCCCACGTCACCCAGTGGCGGCGTCTCCGTTTCCGTCGATCAAGTCACACGCCCTGGTACTCTAGTCAGTGGCAGTGTTCGTTTCAGTGATGGTCAAGTAGCGGCGTGGTATCTAGACCAGACCGGCCGGTTAGGGTTGGCTCCAACCCAGAAGGGGTATCGCCCTCCTCCCGCAGATGTCGAGGAGTTCCAAATCGCCCTAGAGCGAGAATTGGCCCGTTTGGGGCTCTAGCACTTTTTAAGAAGTGCGCCCGTCAAGAGACTTGCGCCCGAGATTCACTCTCAATTCAGTCCGATTTTTTTGGAGCCAATCCCAAAGACTAGGGATCGCAATCGATCTGAAATCTGGCCCGCATTCAACGAAGGTCCGATCATGACGGCGACCGCGTTCGGATGGGGTGTTGCCTCGTACTCTTCGATCACGTGGTGGCCAAAGACGGACTGGAACAAGAAGAGTTTCTCAGGCTGTTGGGCGAAGCGGACGAACCCTTTGGCCCGCACTACCTCCCGAGAATTGAGTCGGCTGAGGAATTCTTCAAACCGGCTTCGGTCGACTGGGATCGGAAACTTCCAAGTGACACTTTGGTAGCTGGCGTGAAGGTGAGGCCCCTCCAGAGGTCGATTGGCGGCTAGCGCCTTGGTCTGAGACGCGCCCATTGAATCCAAGTCGACCTGATATTCCGCTGGCGGTTGTTGGAGCAGGCGGCCGACGTCCGGCAATCCAAACGGCATCCGAATCATTTCGGCAGCAGGATGAATCTGCGAAATCTCCCGTGTGACGGAGTCTCGTTCGCACTCCGTAATGAGCTCGCACTTCGACAAACAAACAGTTTGAGCAAACTGAACCTGCCGACGCGCCAAAATCCGCTCGGCAGGACCTTCAGTGGTTTGAGCAAACCAGTGAGCATCGACGACGGCAACCGTCCGCTGCAGGAAGACATCCGGCAGCAACTCAGGGTCAGTGAGAACATCCACGACGTTGTCCGGATCGGCGAGGCCGGAGGTTTCCACAACGATATAATCCACCCGTCCCGACCTCGCTAATTCCACCACAGCCCTGGCCACATCATCGTCGCCGGCGCAACACAAACAGCCTCCACTGACCTGACTGATCTGAAGCCCAGGACGTTGAAGCAATTGCGAATCGACACTCTCCTGTCCGAATTCGTTCATTACGACACCCATTCGGAGGCCCGTGGCAGGCGCTTCTCCCAGCCACTTCAAAAGTAACGTGGTTTTGCCAGCACCTAAAAATCCCGTGACGAGTATCACTGGAATCCTCGGCTTAATAGGATCAGGCATCGAACAGTGGGTTTGAGAGTATTTCTACGGAAAACAGACGACGCCAAGGCGGACTGGTATCAGCCTCCTCCATCCAGTTCCACCAAGTCCTGCTCAATCCGCGGCGTGAGCTTGAGCCAAGAGCGGCCAGAGATGCGCGGCCATACGCATCCCCGACTCAAATGAATCGAGATTGAACTTCTCGTTCGGCGAATGCGCATTGTCGTCCGGCAATGCCATTCCCAACAGCAAGGTATCAGCGCCCAGTTCGCTGCGGAATCGGTTGACGATCGGAATAGAGCCTCCCTCGCGGGCAAGGGCGCCTGGGTATCCGTAGCCTGCCTCCAACGCCTTCAACGCGGCTTGCGCCAACGGGCTCGTCGGTGAGCAGAGGTACGGTTCGCCACCGTGTCCATCAGAAATCTTTAGGCGCACCGTCGGCGGGCACAAGGACTTCAGGTATTTCCGAACGGCGGCCACGATTCGAGCAGGCTTTTGATCCGGTACCAACCGGATGGTCAATTTTGCGCTGGCCCAGCACGGAATGATCGTCTTGCTGCCCTCCCCCTGATACCCACTGGTGAGGCCATTGATTTCGAAGGTGGGGCGGCACGTCCGTTGTTCTTCGACAGTAAAGCCCACTTCCCCGAAAAGCTGGGGGACACCAACCAAGCGACGGTAGCTGGTGTCGCTATGGGGTAGCTTGGCCAACTGCTGGCGCTCGTAGCGACTCAGCTTCTGAACGTCATCGTAAAAACCAGGAATTGTGACGCGTCCCTTACGATCCCGCATTTTACCCAACAACTGGCAGAGGGCCATCGCCGGGTTTTCAACCGTCCCGCCAAACAAACCCGAGTGCAAATCCCGGGAGGGACCTTCTAATCGAATCTCCAGGGCCACGATACCGCGAAGGGCGTAAGTGAGGGTCGGATGTTTGAGGCTCGGAATCCCATTGTCTGAAATCACGACCGCATCGCAGGCGAGCAATTCTTTGTTTTTGGGCAAGAACCCATACAACCCGCCGCATCCCACCTCTTCTTCGCCTTCAATGAGAAATGTCACATTGACAGGCAATTCTGTCCCGGTGGCCAAAAAAGCTTCTACCGCG
Organism: Verrucomicrobiales bacterium; assembly: GCA_005793375.1. Lineage (GTDB taxonomy): Bacteria > Verrucomicrobiota > Verrucomicrobiia > Limisphaerales > UBA9464 > SXSK01. Next base: position 3,044 of record SXSK01000232.1, read on the forward strand.
TTTAGATGGGCCAAATGTTGACCCTTGTTGTCACTGGCACCCCGGCCATAAAGGTTCCTACCTTCGACCCGAGGTTCAAATGGAGCCGATTTCCACAGATCAAATGGCTCCGGGGGTTGCACATCGTAATGACCGTATACGAGAAAAGTCGGCTTCCGAGGATCGTGCTTCGGCGTTTTGGCGACGACCAGCGGATTTCCGCTCGTCTGGTGCAGGGTGGTTTCTAAGCCGATCTGACGGCACCGCAAAGCAACCCAGTCCGCGCAAGCCCGGACATCTGGGGAATGCTGCGGTTGAGCACTCACGCTGGGGAACCGGACATAGGTGCAGAGGTCATCGATGAACCGCTGTTGGTGCTTGTCTAAATAATCGAGGGGCGTCATGACGTCGGCTTTTGAATGGACCGGATCGGATCCGGGGGGAAGAAAGAAGAAGGCTTTTGAGGTGCTCTGATTGCGGAGGATCCTCAAGGCTTCTTCTTGGGCAACAGTCCGCGAAGTGTATCCAAAGGATTGGCCTGGGGTTGTGCAGCAGGCTTGTTAGTAGCGGCGTCTGGGGCTGGTGCGGCGGCATTGGTATTCCTCCCACCGAGGATGTTACCCAGTAATCCACCAGTGAGTTTGTTCACGACATTGGTAGCTTGCGAGAGCCTTCCACTCACCAATTCCCCGACACCTCCCGGAAGGCGTGTCGCCAATTTGGCCAAGCCCACTGGATCGAATTTAGTCTTGGGGGCACCCACGGTCCCTACCACGGTCAAGAAGTCTGGGAGTGGCTCCGCTTTGCCGTCCTTAACCATCGCCAATCGGACCGGCATTTCTAATGGAGAATTGGTCAGTATATTGGCGATCTGGATGCGTCCGTTGCCTTCGAACGTAAACGCAGGACTCAAAATCTTCAGTTCAGAAATGTCCAGGTTTCCGCCACCAGCGACCGCCTTCGCGGACACACTCTGCAAGGGGCTTTGACCGATATTGGGCATTTTCAGGACGGTCACCAAGACCGGCAACAGCACATTTTTTACGAATCGGTTGTTTGACAATTCCACCTGGTAATCCAATCCGGAAGCGGACAGATCCACGGAGCCGGCGAGATTTTGACGTAGTCCAGCGCCGGTGATGCCAGCGCCTTTGATTTGAGTCTTCGCGCTGACTGCACCATTCAACAGCACCTTTTCACCACCACCAAACGACTTGGCTAGCGGCGCAACAGGAATCTGTTTCGCGTCGAACAGCAGTTCATAACGATAGCCTGGGACACCCAAATTCGCCAGAATCGAGGCACTAATAGGGGCACCGTTGAGATTCAGCGTGAAAGGATTGATAGCGACGGTTCCATCTTGGATGTCCGCTTTGGCAACCCAATTGGTAATCGCAACATCCCTCAAATATAAGCGACTGATTTGGACATCCGCTGTCAGTTTCTTAAAGGGCAGCGTGATGGGATCCGGTTCCCGATTGGGATCCCTCTGGGGATCTGTGACCACCGGTACCGCGGGCTTGGGAGAGGCCTCGGGCGTTGTGACAGGAGTTCCGGCGAACAAATCGTAATAGGTGGTTAAATCCAATCCGTCGCTTTGGAGCTTCAGCGAACTCGGCGACGCATTCGTCAGGGCGAGATCCACCTTGCCGGAGACAAGCAACTGGTTGCTAGCACGTCCGGTCGGGTCCAAAGATAGCAGGAGCTTCTTGAGATCTATCGTCTGCTCACGCATTGAGACATCCATCCCGATCCCAACCGATAATGGAGTCTTCGGCAGTCGGCCAGTGGGATCCTCCACAATCAGTTTGGACACTTTGAGCTCAGCCGCCACCGAGGAGGTCCCCGCCAAGTCCAATGACGCTTTGCCCTTAAAATCCAGGTCAATCGACTTTAATTCGTTGGGTTGAAGTGCCGCCGCGACCAGCGGTCCAAGAGCACTTTGCGATAAGCCGGTCGACTTGAAATTGAACTCACCACGCTTTCCCGCGAGGTCGTATCGACCGTCCAGATCGAAGGTCCCTCCGGGTGCATACCCAGTTTGGGCTGTGGCGGAGGCTTTCTGGATCGTAATCAATTGGTCTTTGTAATTGGCGGAAACCTGCAGGCCCGCAGCATAATCTCGGAAGTTCATCTCGCCGACCCGACCGGTAAACCCAATCAAATTGATCGTGGTCGAGAAATTGGTGGCAGGAGGGTTCTGGGTAATCTGCCCATTCAACTTAAGTTTGCCGGCAGCGACGCCCACCGAAGGTATCGGATACATCCCAAGCGCATTCACCAACTCCACCTCACCGCTCGCCTGGGCTGCGAGCCCACCGTTATCAAGGTGGTAATTGGCCGTTCCCGAAAGATTGATGATGGCTTGCCCCAGTCGTTCCACATTCAGACCGAAGGCTTCAATCGTGGCCGCCTTGAATTCCCCCAGCGACCCTTTCACATTGGCGGTAACGCGGGTCCGATCGATCCGATTGGTACCAGCCAGCAGTCCCAAATTGTCGACGGCGCTCAGCACGGTAAACCGCAGGAGACGACCATCCTGGTCCGCCTGGACCCTGACATCCGTTGCCAACACGCCGGTGAGGCCATTCGTTCCGAGAAAAGCCTTCCAATCGGCCAAGTTCAGATTGGTTACCGACATCGAGAACGTGGATTCTCGGAAGCCGGTACCACCCTTGCCAAATGCCAGATTCATGGGCCGATCGAGGCCTGCCGAAACGAGATTGGCCCCTTGTTGCTTGGCGGCAAAATCCACTTGCTGCACGAGCGCATTCTGGGCTTCTAGATTCACACTCACCTGATAGTCTAATCCCATGTCCAAGGTCGGGGTCACACCGTTGGTCGTCGCCAAACTGAAACGATCGATCGATAGCCGACCCTTTGAGGCCACCAATTGACCTTGTTGCGCTAGGTCCACGGACCCCTTGGCACTGACCTGGGTCTGCCCGACATCCAATCCGCTGGCGGCCCCTACCAAGCCCAAAACTCGACGATCCAAACCCTGAATCTCGTAACTTAGCCGAGCTTCCTTTTTTTCGAGAGCCAACGTGCCGTTGAGCTGCACCGTGCCAAAAGCTTGGCCTTCCTTCTTGAACACTAATTGGAGTTGGCGAACCTCGGTGGGCGATAGGTCCATCTGCAATGTCGCCCCAAGTCGCGCAAACTCCTTGAAGGCACCCATTGCCTGGTCAGCAGATAACTCAAGCCCACCCTTGATCGATGCCGGGAGCAGTTCAGGAGTGACCGCAATATCGAAGCTCGCCTTAAATGCCCCAGCAGCAAAATCGGCGCCCTTCTGAAACTTCGGCGCTCCCGTAAGGGTCAGTTTCCCAGAGCCCCCGTTTTGCAATTGGTCCAATCCAAAGTTCAGCCCGGAGACCTCCATCACCTCTCCCCGATCTGTCAGGCGAAACAAACCGTCTTTGATCGAAACATTATGGATGTCGATTTTAGGCACCGCCGATTTTGTGGCCGGGGCTGTCGGTGCGGATTTCGGGGAGCCACTCGTCAATTTTGCCAGATTGCTGTCGGTGGCGGACCTCTGGACCACGGTGACCTGAGGGGTGTCAATGAGCACTTCATCCAGCGTGATCGTGCCGCCCAGAATGGAGAACAATCGATAGCGAGCCCGTATTTCCTTTGCAGCAAACAGCGGTTCATCCCCTTTCGGAACCACCTTGAGTCCCCGAATCGAAATGCTACTGAATGGGCTGAATGAAATATCGTCCGCCGTGATGTCACTGTTCAATTGGGACGCCACCCGAGGCAGGACGACCGATTTCAAGAATAGGCCGTTGCCGACAAGCAGGAACGCCGCCACCACCAAGAGTAGGGCGCCGCCAATGAAATAGAGCCATAACGGCTTGCGTTTGGTGGCAGGTGTTTCACTCATATGACTTCGTTTTGGAATACGTTACGTTGCATCCGCTTTTCTCACTATCCACACGCCCTCAGGCTCGGTTCGACTCCAACCACCGAACGTAGTCGGCAATTCCCGACTCGGGCGAGAACTCCGGGACGTGGCCCAGCTCAACCCGGGCGCGCCCCATGTCGGCCTCGGTGTGAGGTTGATAAAAATCGTAAGGGTTTTCGATATAGTCTGGCTCTAATTGAGTTCCAAGAGCCCGGTTGATCGCCGCGATCGCTTCATTAAACGAAAATGCACGACCAGAACCACAATTGTATATCCCACTCTTGGGGCTGTTTGCGGCCTGGATGGTCAAGGCGACCACATCCTTCACATACACGAAGTCGCGCTTTTGTTCCCCCATCTTAAACACCTTCGGTCGACGCCCGGATTTCATCTGAGAGTACAGCTGATAGATCATTGAAGCCGCGGCTTTCTTATGGGCTTCATTTGGGCCATATACGTTGAAATACCGGAGCCCAACGATGTGCCAGGACGGGTTTCGCGAGGCATAGTCTCGGGCAAGGTTGTCGAGTTGAACCTTCGTAAACGCGTAGACATTGGCCGGCGCCGGCGGTTGATCCTCCTGCTGAACCCCCGAACAAATTCCATAGGTGGCTGCACTCGACGCGTAAACCACCGGTGTATGGGTCACCAATGCAAACTCCAGCATTCGGCGGAAGCCTTCAATATTGTCGTGCGTCTGGAGAAATTGATCGTGAACCGTGGTATCAGTGATGGATGCCTCATGATAAATCGTGTCAAATGACCGATCGCCAAATTGGCGGTTCCAATCCAATCGGGATACATCCGCCGCGACAAAATCGCCCCGAAATCCGCGCAGGTTTCTGAAGTCGCCGGAACGAAAATCGTCCAGGACCACAATCCGGGCATCAGGATATCGGTCTTGCAACGCAAGCGTCAGATTCGACCCAATAAACCCCGCGCCACCAGTAACCAGGAACTTGCGCATGTACGCTGAAAACTAAGGCGGCAACCGCGGAGTGCAAGGGGCATTTGCCCAATCTCATCCAAGCCGATTTTTAGCGGAATTCGACAACGCTACATCTTCTGCCAACGAACAGGTGGCGGGATGGACGTTTCCACTGAATTCGTCATACCCCGACTCTCCACTGTCGAACGTAGAGCTCTGGCTTCCACTAAAAGCGCTCGTGCACTGTCCAAAAGCCCCGCACGCCCACGAGATTCAGAGTTACCGGAAAATCCCTTAGAGTCTGCCAAGGCGGACACCGGAACCTCAGTCACCTCGGAAATGTCGACATCTTCCGGATCACCCAACCCAGAGTCTTTGAGCTGCCGCATCCGACTGAGTATCAAGTCCCGGATCTGCTCGGCATTGGAGACTCCCCTCAGAATTCCCATATGAACAGGTTCGGATTTGGCCTGCCCTGCCTCAGCCGGGGTTCCCGTACTGCCTCCTCCACCAGCGGTCGTCACCACCAAGTCTGAGATGCCTAAGAACCGTTGAACCGGCCCCTGGCGAACGGTCATTTGTTGAATGTTGGCAAAGGTCAAGGTCATTTCGCGCACACGCCAAACCCCTTCCCGGATACGCAGGCTTCGGTCGGTTGCGATATACCATAGCTGATCAAAATCCAGCCATGCCAAGGCTTAAGTGAAGGGCATGGAAACCAATTCAAATATCAGCGGCAACAAATGGAGGGTCATAAATCCCGCGTTAAACCACGGACTCATCAAGAATTCGGGGCCTCGTCCTTCCGGGATCCGAAGGCGCCCCTCGGAGATGGCTTCATGCATTCCAAAGGCAAAAAAAAGTGCCAATCCTAGGATCCAGAGTTGCTTGACCAACCAGCCCAACTGTTTGAGGCGGAAATAGTTCTCCGATGCCCGAAAGATTTGAACGGACCTCGCGGAACCGGCGGGTGGATGTGGCTCGGGCGGCACCTTGATCCAGCGTGCGAGTAGGGTTCGCGCCCAGTTCTTCCAAGCACTCATGGTAGCCTCGTTTTCTCCAGAGTTTCCCGAATCGCCTTCAACTCACTCGTAACCGCCTGCAAAGCAACCGCGAGTTCCGCCGCTTCCGACTTGCTGAAAACACCCCCATCAGTGGGTATCCCCGCGCCGGTCCGAACCTCTGAACGCCCCGTTTTTTCCGAAATCCCGCGCATCCGGGAGTATAAGAAATCCCGAACCTCCTCAAATTCCATGACCCCTTCAATGGTCATCTCCGGGGCAGAACTCCCACTCGCTGTCTGTATCTGAATCCGTGCCAACCCCAACCAGCGCTCTACCACATTGGAAACCAGATGAATGTCCTGAATTCTCGCGTAATTCAGTAGGACCTCGCGACGGAACAGAATGCCCCAACGCATCGAAATCCCCTCGTTATCGAACCGAAACCTCATGGTCCGGTAGCGAAACCAGTGGGGGAGGAGGAGGATGGGAAACAGCGGTCCGGTGGCCAGGCAGCAAAGCAGGTAATAGGTCCAGAGCTTGGGATGGGGACGCTCAATGGCAAAAATCGAGCTAACCGCCGGAGGCGACAATGGAGGGGGAGAGACTGAAGTTGAAGTCATACAGCACCCGTGCTGAGACAACGCTAAGGCAGGAAACCCACTTGAGGCAAGCGATGCTGAGAACCCACGAAGCCAAAACGCCTTGGACTTTCGGCTTGGAGCTGGAGCCAGCCTCCCCTAATGGTTGGAAGTCATGTCGATTCTTCAAGGTAAATTCGGGGTCGTTTTTGGTGTCGCCAACAAGCGTTCAATCGCCTGGGCCATCGCCCAGGCGTGGCATCGCGCCGGTGCCAAACTCGCCTTCACCTATCAGGGAGAACGCCTCAAAGAAAACGTGGAAGAGCTCGCCGGAACTTTTGGTCCGGACACGCTGATCCTTCCCTGCGATGTCACCAGCGACGCTCAAATCGATTCGGTCTTCGCCACCATTCAGCAACGCTTCGGTCGGTTGGATCTGATGCTTCACAGCGTCGCATTCGCGCCGCGAGAAGCGCTCGAGGGAGATTTTCTGAATACCAGCCGTGAGGCCTTTCGAGTAGCCCATGACGTCAGTGCCTATTCGCTGATTGGGTTAAGCCGTGCCGCCGCACCGCTCATGGATCAAGGCGGTAGTATTGTCGCCATGAGCTACTACGGCGCCGAAAAGGTCGTTCCTCACTATAATGTGATGGGTGTCGCCAAAGCCGCGCTGGAGGCCAGCACCCGTTACCTCGCCGACAGCCTTGGGCAGCGAAAAATCCGAGTGAATTGCATCAGTGCCGGCCCCATGAACACCCTCGCCGCCCGCGGCATCGCCGGCTTTACTGACATGCTGAAGCATTACGAGGCCCACGCTCCATTGCGCCGCAACGTGCTTCCCGAAGAACTGGGCGCCACAGGAACATTTCTCGCCAGCGACGGTGCAGCGGCGATCACTGGCCAGGTGCTCTACGTGGATTGCGGCTACCAGATCATGGGCATGTAGTACATAGACTCCGGGTCGAAGCCTTTGCGGGTTGAATCTTTTCTTCCCCACAGGCCTTCATTGCACTTCACTCTCCCGCGTTGCGTTTATTCGAATCATGAAGATTGTTCTCGCTTACTCAGGCGGCCTCGACACCTCGGTGCTGCTATCCTGGATCAAAGAAACTTACGGCAATGCCGAGATGATCGCCTTTTGCGCGAACATCGGACAGGAGGAGGAACTCAAGGGCCTCAACCAGAAGGCCAAAAAAACCGGCGCCTCCAAGATCTACATCGACGACCTACAAGAGGAGTTCGCCCAGGATTTCATCTTTCCCATGATGCGCGCGGGAGCCATCTACGAAGGGCAATATTTCCTAGGCACCTCCATTGCCCGCCCGCTAATCGCGAAACGCATGGTGGAGATTGCCAAAGCCGAGAAG
>SXSK01000233.1 GCA_005793375.1 Verrucomicrobiales bacterium
ATCCAAAACCCCGCAGCAGGTGAAGAAGATCCAGGAAGAAGGAAGAAAAAATCTGTCGAAGTGTTCGAAGAAAATCCACCGCCCAAAACACGGTTTTCAAATCGTCAGAATCACTCGGATTTCATCCCGCTCTCCGCAAACTTCACGTAACAGCCGAATTCCGCTCGGTTTCCCGGTTGCATCCAAGAGCTCTACGGCTTCGTTGAAAGGATTTGTGTATGTGTCCCCCGGGGCAGGAGGTTTGTGAGTGATCACGCTGGTCATGTGCACCGGCTTGGCAGGGTGAAAGACGCGATCGCCCAAAGTGACCAAAAAATAGACATCAAAGAAACTATCCGCCGTCCCAGTTTTCGTGAAGGGCGGCACATCCAGAACACCGCGAGTCTGGTTTGCGCGTTCCTCAATGATTCCCACGGATGGATTCTTCGTATCCAAGGTGACGAGCACCGGCCCCAAAGTACTGGTGCCCTGAAGTTGGAGGCGTGTCATCACCGTGGTGACCTGATCGAGTCCGTCCCGGTCGGTATCTTCAGCGAATCCGTCCGAGGAAATTGCAACTTCCACGGTGGTAGGACCCGTCAGGGTTACCACCTCCGTCTGGCCGCCGGGAAGGGAGAGCGTGAATTGAGCGAACGTGCTGGGAAACTCATCGATTTCAGTTTCGGTTTGAAGACAGAGAAAAGTCGCGGCGGACTTGGGGAGAATCGTATTGTCGGCGAGGTCCGTCACATTGCTGACGAACACAGTTCCCGACGCGGCAGGGAGGCCGCTAAGCTGCAGCGTTACAAAGGTTCTGCCTGCGTCGACCCTCGCTGTGAGCACAGCAAATCCCCCAGACACCACATAATTCTGCGCGACCGCCCCCGTCCTCGGGTCGATGGCTTCGCTAAACTGAATTATCAACTGCTTCGTTTTGCAATCCGCTAGGACGCGAGCGACCTTCGGAGGGACCGTGTCCCTTATTTGTGACAATCCATCCACCAGAGTACAGACCCAGCCAAATGCCATCGCTGCGATCAGGCTTAAGAAACGCGGACGAGTAGGAATCAGTCCCTTGGGAGAGCAGGCAGTCGAAGTCTTCACGGTATTAGCACACTTACCCGGATTCAGAACCATCCATTCACCACTGCACAGAACCACAGATCCGATGCAGATCGCCATATAACCACGGCCAAATAAGCCATTAGGTTAGAACCCAGGCGGTTTATATTTGAGAAGCTTTCTTTACGTTACCTATAGCCCATCAAAACCAAATTTCAGTCAAGATAATTAGTGAGTTTTGGTTCTAGTTTTGTGAGTATGCGGCTGAGATTACATCCTCCACTAACTCCTCCCCGGTTTCTTTTTTGCTCGGCAGGGTGCCTTGGCTTCGCCAAATAGCCCGACGCTCGCTTCTGGCCCAAGTTCCGTGAAATCCTTGCGGAACTGACCCCTGAAAACCCCTGTAATGAGGCACTTCATGGGGCTCCGATTTGCCTAAATCGGCGTGTCGTGCAGACCCACTGTCTTCACGCCAGCCAGCCATCCATCCAGGAAACTGGCTGGGTATGGGACTTTTTCTGCGCCGCCACGTGCGTTACGAGAATGGCAAGGACCACATCTACCGGAGCCTCGCCGAATCCCGCCACCGCTCCGACTGCAAGATTGTTCAACGCCAAAGCGACCTGCCGACTGAGATCCAGGCAGCGAGTTCCGCCCGCACCGGGGGTGGTTCGCCCAGGGGGAACAAACGCCATTTGGCCACAGCCGCGACAAGCGCTCGGAATGCTCCCAGGTGGTCGTGGCGTTTATCGTGACCCCGCAGCGAAGACTTCTTTGGCAAACCAGCTGAATCCCTCGCCAATCGTTCTTCTAATGTTCCGAGTTGCGAATGTCGGGATAAAAACGCAGGCCGCCCAATCTCGATTCGTTCCAGAATTCGGACTTCCCAAGATCAATGAATCGTCTGGTTCATGGACATCATTTCACACAGGTGTTTGTCGTCGGATCGGATTCGTCCGGCCAGTGTTCTGCCCAGGGCCAAGAGCATCGGAGTGGCGATGTCCGGATGCACCCGGCACAAGTTTCGAAAGCCGACAGCCGTCATCCTCAGCAAAACCACCTCGGTATCGGAGATGGCATCGGTGATCCGTGGCATGCCGTCGAAGATCGAGATCTGACCAAATACCCCACCAGATTCCTGGATGGAAATCAGGAGTTCTTTGACACCCACGAGGATTCGAAGGCGGACCTGACCTTCGAGGACAAAAAACATCGAATCACCCGGGCCTCCCACTCGCATGACGGGAGTGAAAGCACCAAACCGCACGACCTCCAAATACCGGGCAAATACTTGAAGTTGATCGTCGGTGAGTCCGGAAAGTGCTCGGATGCGTCGCAGAATTGACGGCTTCAATGCGGAATTAGCCGCGGAAGTCGAACCGGAAGCGGGTGCCGACGTCGAATCGACGAAAAGAAGGGGGCGAAGTTCCGGGATTTCGCCGGCGGTCACCCAACGACCACTTGCCAAGCAAAAGACCCACGTCCCGGCGAGGACCCGCTCGTCCCGTACCCACTCCGCAAGGACCGGAATGGCCACTGGTCCATAAACGACATCGTCGGCTGCCCAAACTTTATAACCGACGTCTACGGTTTGGTCTGGCATGAGTCCATAAGAACACCACCACACCAATGTCTGCAAACCTAATCATGATGACGGGCCAAAAGCAGGCGAATGACACAGGCGAAGCCCAATTCCATCCAAACTGACACCCGGTTCAAGGCTCAGCGGGTCAGATTCTGAACGCACCAGAACAAGACACTGGCCAAAGCGCCGAGGGCGATCAGCCAGAAAAAGATCTTGAGGAGGAGCCAGGTGATTTTCCAGGCAATCACCAGTGCGAGTATAAAGACCAAACCGCTAACGACCACTATGGGGAGTTGGTCCATAATCCGGCGGGTGAAACGAGGCTAGGCGTTCACCGCCTTGGACCATTCCTGGCGTAATCGTTCGGCACCGTGGCGGAGCATGCGATCCGTGACATCCCAACTCAAACACGCATCGGTGATGCTCACACCATATTTTAGTGTGTCAGGTGCACCCAGGGGCTGGCTGCCCTCATGCAAATGGCTTTCTATCATGACACCGATCAAGGGTTCACAACCTTCGACGCGCTGTGAAATAAGGTTCTGCCAGACTTCTTCTTGTCGCGCATGTTGCTTCAGGGAATTGGCATGGCTGCAATCCACCATGAGGCCGTCCGGCAACCCCGCTTTCTTCAGCTGTGCCGATGCGTCGGCAATACTGGCCGCATCGTAGTTGGTCCGCGCCCGGCCCCCGCGCAACACAGCATGGCCGTCGGGATTTCCCATGGTGCGCACCACACTGGTGATTCCTTCTTGGTCAATACCCAGGAAATGATGGGGATGACGCGCACTCAGCATGCCATCGAAGGCGATCTGCAACGAACCATCGGTTCCATTCTTGAACCCGACCGGCATCGAGAGGCCACTCGCCATTTCACGATGCGTCTGACTTTCCGTGGTGCGCGCGCCAATCGCTGCCCAACTGACAAGGTCGGCGATATACTGCGGCACCACTGGATCCAAAAACTCAGTGGCAGTGGGCAATCCCAGTTCGCAGACATCCAGCAGGAGGCGACGGGCAATTCGAAGCCC
>SXSK01000234.1 GCA_005793375.1 Verrucomicrobiales bacterium
GGTGCTGCGCCGTCGGCTGGCGGCTACTGTCTACGCGCGCACGGCGGCATACGATGCGGCCATCGCGTCGCACTTGACTCGCGCGTTTGCGGAAGACGCCGGCTCCGTGGCGGCTCCACTGCCGACCCTGGCGGTGAGCGCGGGCTTGGCTCAGGCATTGCGCTATGGCGAAAATCCGCATCAAAAAGCGGCCCTTTACGGAAAGTTCGATGAATACTTCAAACAACTTCATGGCAAGGAGTTGTCGTACAACAATATATTGGATCTAACGGCGGCGGCGGCATTGATTGTGGAGTTCCAGGACGCAACCCCAACGCTGGCAATTCTGAAACACACGAACCCATGCGGCGTGGGGCAGGGGGAGACGTTGCGCGAAGCCTGGGACAAGGCCTTTGCCACGGATCGTCAGGCGCCGTTCGGTGGCATCATCGCGGTCAACCAGACCCTGGATCTAACCTGCGCGCAGGCCATCGCCGAGATATTCAGCGAAGTCATCGTGGCCCCAGGATACGCTCCGGAAGCGTTGGAACTTTTACGCCAACGAAAGAACTTGCGGTTGCTGACGGTTGCCAAGAATCCCGTGATAGCATCTCCTTTCGACATCCGGAGTGTCGGAGCTGAATCGTTTTTGTGGCAGGAACGCGATTTGAAATCCACTCCGCCGTCGGAATTTAAGGTGGTCACTCAGCGCTCCCCCAGTGCGGATGAATTGAAGGCCATGCAGTTCGGCTGGAACATCGTGAAACACGTCAAATCCAATGCCATTGTTTACTGCAAATCGGACCGTACATTGGGTGTCGGGGCTGGTCAGATGAGCCGGGTTGATTCCAGTCGTATCGCGGTTTGGAAGGCGGGCGAAAGCGGTTTGGATTTGCGCGGAAGTGTGGTGTGCAGCGATGCCTTTTTTCCATTTGCCGATGGGTTGGTTGCCGCCGCATCCGCTGGAGCCACAGCCGCCATCCAGCCGGGCGGTTCCATGCGCGATGCCGAAGTCATTCAAGCGGCCAATGAACGCGGGATGGCCATGGTATTGACGGGACACCGCCATTTCCGGCACTAATCGTTCAGTATCCCTGGTTGAGGCCCGATCGCTCCGGGTATGTGGAGCGTTTGCCTCTAGGTCGCCAAAGCCGCCACCAACAGGAGACTTATGAGCAATGAGACACCAATTCCCAATGCCGCCAAGGTCATGGCCGCAGCCCGATATCCAGAAGCGGGATTGTGTCCTCGATTAGGTCTGGAGCCCGCCCGAATTCCAAAAAACAGTGCGGCAATGGCCGCGGGTATTCCCAGGAAAGGAATCAATCCAAACCAGGCGCAGGCAAACGCTTTCATGGAATCTTCCATCGCGACAATCCGCAGAGCGATTGAATCCTGGGGAGACGGAGGCTGGTTCATTGGCTGGTAACGGCCTTTTCAGTGACATTGGTGATCAACCAGGGTTGATGGGACAGCTGTTTATCACGAACCAAACGGATTTCGCGATAAGCGCGGCGAGCTGAAGAGGCGTTTACAGCAATCAAGAGACACATGATCGCAATCAATGCCAGGACGACCACGGTGGCAAAGGCACCGGCTTGCCGCCGATTAGCAGAACATGGGGGGGGACTCATGGTTTCGTCGGATTGGGAACCGCGAGGAAACTGAACTGGCGCCGAAAGCGGCTTTTTTTGGAGACCGGCTCCAATTCCAGGTCCCAGCGCCACGCGTTAACAACACCACGCGATTCCTCGGTCACCGTGGAGGATCGGACCCGATCAAGTAATTCCATCCAGTCGTTGGTTGCCCCCGTTCGACGCAAAATTCTACCGCGATGAAAGGCCCAACTTATTGGAGAACCATCTGGAGGCTGGAGTGTCAGAACGTGCTCTTGATTCGCCGTTTCGTTGGAAATTCGGACTGCTGTACGTCGAGTGTCCTCGCGCCAGCGTTCCCCCGTGGCCAGGACCGCCCGGAGATCGTCAGATTCGCGGCGGATATATCCACTCGACGTCCAGAGTCGGGCCAGGGTCGTGTAACCCAGCCCCAGGATCGCAGCCAGCACCGTGATGTAAACCAAGGCCTCGATCAGCGTGAATCCTCGGCGAACGGGTCTCGGAATGAGTTTCATCGAACACCTCCAGTGTAAGTCAATCGGAATGCGCGTTTCACCGGTCCACCGTGCACCGACTGTTTGGGTTGCCATTCCAAGCTTCCTTGGGCTCCGGTACGGCGGAGCACAAACCGACCGGTTGGCAGATTCGTGGCCGATCCGTAGGATATTGGGTAAACCTGTTCGCCCTCTGGAAAGTTGCTGAGTGCACCAGCTGCTAAGATCTCGGCTTCGCCATCGACCAACTCCATGGCGGCGGCTTGGTAATACGCGTGTCGGAGCCGTCGTTGTTCCTGTAGAAAGGCTCCCGCGAGCGGCACGACGGCTGCAGTCAGTAGGGTGATGGCGACGAACAATTCTGCCGTGAGCGATCCGCGGCAGCGCGCGCGGGAGTGGGAGGATTGAACTTTCATAAAGCCGCCTCCGTGATGGCCACCAACCAACCGAGAATTCCTGCGCAGTGGAGTCCAACAGACAATCCGAAGCCCAAGATCAGCAGACACATGGCGGAGTGGACGGCTTGGGTCTCGCGCTGGGCAGCTCTCGCCTCTAAGGCGCTGAGCCAACCCCTCAGGGTCTCCGTAAACCGAGGCACGAGGTGAATGGTGGAGCCGTGAAACGCGTTCTCCAAGCGCCAACGAAATTCGCCGGAGGCATCGAGCTCACGAATGGCTTGTGGTAGTGCCTCGCCCTGAGCAAGCCGCGCTGCAGCCTTTTTGCTGCGACTAATGAGAAGTTCATTGTCGGTTGCGATCGCTGCCTCCTGGATCGCTGTGCATTCGGGGACGCCGACATCGAGCAGCATCGCGAGCATCGCAGCGAAATCACGATGAATTCGATCCCGTTGCCAAGGCACCCAGAGTCGCCATCGATCGAACCAATGGCGGAAGCCAAGCACCCGCGGGCCACCCACATGGCAGAACAACCCGACTTGAATCATCATCCCCAAGACGAAGCAACCGGCAAACCCCCACTGCGACGACTCCAGCAACAGGTCGTTCCAGTTCGAATTCTCCGCAGTCCCGTCCATGTCGGCAGCGATCAGGCGAAACTTGGGAAGGACGAAGATGATAAACATCCAGTGTATGCCCGTCGCCACAATCACGACAAAAAATAAAAAGAAGAGCAGATAGATCAGCGGTGCACGTGTCCAGGGCAGTTTCAAGAAAAGTGGTTTGGCCGGATTTGTTGAAGGATGGACCCGCGGAAGAACAATAGGCAGGCGGGATATTGAGAACTCGGCTGATTTTTCACAATGGCCACGCTTGAAAGTAAGCGCATGGCTTCTTGAAGCCATGAGTCTGGGCAAAGGCCTTGTGGCCTCCCA
>SXSK01000235.1 GCA_005793375.1 Verrucomicrobiales bacterium
CCCGGAGTAAACCACCCGCCATTAATCAACCCATGGACGGCGACCAGTCATCTGGCGCCGTCCTTCTGCTTTGGCACCCAAAAACACACACGGTTTTCAAATCGTCAGAATCACTCGGCTTTCTCGCCGCTCTCCGCAACAGGGTCGCGGCCACAATAGAAACCAGCGATATAGAGCACCCATTCCGCAGTCCAGCTCCGACAACCCCTGCGAGCAATGGTCCCAACACCGTCAACGCACAATCGTGGTCACCTCCCCGTGGGTCTTCCAATGTCTTTTAAGGTGGGGCCGGGGATTTCGGAACGACTGGAACCGTACCCGTAGCCGATGCGGCCGGCACAGTCACAGGCGGTGTTGCCAATGCCCCGTTCGTGCTCCGTCTCATTTCCTGAGCCATTCGTTCACGCACGTCTCGCTCAATGTCCGCCAACGGCGCTAAGGTCACATTCCTTGAAGCACCTTTTCGAGCTTGAAACGACTCCCAAATCCGCCTCGCCAACAAGGCATGCCCATTCGCTTCGTCATCCTCACCCACACTCTGACTCCGAATATAGTGACCTAAAATCCCCTCAAGGATGCCCCGAACACGCATGGGATTCGCCACCACCAAATCACCGGTCACTTCCCGAACCACAAACTCATCGAGGCTCAATCCAGTCGGAATGGCCGCCACAAAATTCGTCTTCGCGTACTGGAACCACATCGCGGCATCCGCCATTCGGTCGTGCGTATACAGAAGATAAATCGCATCGCGCAGGAATGACATCTGGCTGCGCCCCACATAAGCACTACGTTCCGGATCCTGTTGGCGCATTTGGTCAAACGCAAAATTAACGTTCGGAACCAGATCGAGATTCGGCCCAAAATCAAGCTCCCCGTCCGATCGGTTCTGAATCAATCGACCCTTTGCAAACGCCATCTGCAAGGATTGCCACACTGCTCGGCGCAACGGCAACAGATCATGGCTCGACGATTTGCAATGGCTCAAACCCACCGTCGCCCAATACAACGCATGGGCCTCCGCTGTGCGCCAATCCAAAGGCCCATAGTATTCGTCCACACGTTTCATCCACCCCACATCCATCCGATACTTGTCTCTCAATATCGCGACTCGCGCCTGAGCCTCCGGCGTTTCTAAGCTCGCTAACACCCCTGGGCTCACATCCGATCCCAACACCGCTTTCATCTCCGCAGCCCATAGCTTCTTGTAATACCGATGCCCCTCGTCCGTATACCGCCCGATCTTATCCAAGAATAACCACGAAAGCTCTCGATATAACAAGGGATCCCGCGGGTTGTAGCGCAACGCTTCGTCTCGAATCAATTCCATGCTGCTTCGTATCCAGAGCCAACGATCCGCTGGATCCGTGAATTGGCGAGAAATGTTCCACCCCATGTTCCAAGCCTGGACCGCCCACACCGAACTGAACTCGGGTTGCAACTTCGTGATCCAGTCCGCCAGAGTGTACAGTTCGAAAAATCGCCCTTCATCCTGCAGGCGCGTCGCTCGCAGCCACAAGAGGTTGGCAATCACCCCCCGACAACCACCACCCGCTGCCGTAATGAAGACCAAAAACGGCGGAGCATTGCGCAACTCAATACTCAGACCCGCACCTAATGCTGCTCGATCCCGCTCCAGACTGCGTTGTAGCACATGCAGCCCCGGCAACATGCTCAACGCCAACATCAGACGCAGTATCAGCCGCCAGCGCGCCGACATATTCCAGGGTATTGTCTTCACTAGGACGAAGCCTTTGCTAGTTCTCTTCGTTGGAAAATAAGTATCCCAAACCCAGCCACGACCCCTCCCAGCATAACGACCATGCCGCCTATCGATTTCAGCACCGCTAGCCACGAAATACTCCTCCCCTCACTCAATGCCGCCACTGGCGACGCCGTCTCCAACGGAGACAAGACCAGGTCCAACACCCTATATATGGGCATCGCCAGCGCATTCACAGGCGTCGTCACCGGCAGGCCCGTCTCATGGTCGCGACCCAAAACCGTCCCGTTTCGAACCACTTCGGCAAACGTATCCCCAGAAACCGCTATCCCCAACAAGGTCATCGCCAACAACGCCGCAACCGTGAACGACAGAAATGTCCCGGCAAATAGGCCAATCGCCGTCAGCAGCGCCAACCAACAACCAATCACCAGGATCGCGCGAATATAGTTCACTACAAAACTTCCGTCCTGATACAGCACTTCCATACCGGTCTCCAACGGAAAAAGCAACGTCTGGGTATCTCGATTCTCACACTCAATGTGAAGCCGCCCTCGCCCATCAATCAAATCCGCACTCACTCGAAATTCATGCGATACCCCAGGAGCCAATTGCCGAGTCTCCTTCGAAAACCTTCCAGTGGTCGGGTCCCCAATCAACCACACCGTGTTAATCAATGCATCTCGAGTCGCATGCGACGCATGAAAAAAGAGCCTCACATGCAACACCTTTCCCAGCATTGCCTCTCGACGCCCCCCAAAGTCCACATCCCATAGCCGTCGCAAATTCGGCCCAATCACCTCGTGCCGCGCCTTCATCTGATCCCGCAATTCACGCCGTACCATCGATGGATCCAATCCTTCTAATGTGCCGTCTTGCTGTCGTAGCGCCATCATCCTCTCAACATCCGCATCCAAGTTCGGAGTCGTTTCCCGAAGTGAACCCCGCGAAACCAATACTTCTTGCGCCAAGATCTGCTGCTGTTCCGGATTTAGTCGACGCGCCTGCCAGAAGAGCATCACGCAGGAGAATGCCCCTGCGACCAACAACACACCGCTCTGAACCGCCACAATGCCAATCCAACGGCCCAGCCATATCTGCCAGCGCGCCACCGGTTTCACTGCCAATAACTGTAATGGGCCCGTATCCACATCCGTCGCATGCAACCCACACGCCAACCACAGCGAAGATAAACTCAATAGCCCCGAGCATAGATACAAACTGTAAGTCACCAATACTTGGGCAAACATATGGGCCGTGCCATTGTGCCGAATCAACGCAGGCAGCACACCAACCGCAACCAACAACACCAAGGTCAGGAACAGCACGACACGAAATCGCACCGCAGCCTGCACCGTCAGCCAACTCACCGCCCAGATTCGTTGTAGCACTGGCTTCATCCATCAGGCTCCAGGAGGCTTCAGCAGTGATGACAGTTTTTGATCCGACTCCAGCAACGCCTTGGCATCATCCTCAGCCACGCCTTCCCCAGCCGAGGGAGCCCCAGTATCCACACCGCTGCGCGATGTCGATTCCGCCCGCGTTCCCGCCGCTTTTGCCCCCGCGCTACTCGCTACCAATATCGAGGCCAAAGCCGCCGGAAGCGGCGCTGCATCCTGACTCTCGGGCTTCGAAACCACAGCCTTGGCCACCACTTCCGGAGTTCTCGTCAACCGATCCAGTAACTTCTCACCCTCACTGACTATGCCCCCCGTCGCTTGCAAGTATTCCGCAACTTTCGATCCAGCAGTTGCTCCAGATGTCGACTGGGAATTGCTTCGAGCCCGCCGGACCACTTCCACAAAGAAGCTCTCCAAATTCTGTGTCGGTACATCCAGTCGAACACTGCCTTCAGCTGCTTCCCGCCGCATGAGGAGCAGAATTTCCTCCACCAACGATCGCGATAGCGTCGGCGTCGTAAAGCGCAACGAATCTGGACGCGCCAATAACTCATGGAGCGGACCAGAAGCCTGAATTCGCCCCCCGTAATAAATCACCACCCGATCACAGACATCTTCCACATCCGCCAACAAATGGCTTGTCAACACGATGGTCTTGCCCCGTGCCGCCAATGCCCGAATCACATCCTTGACTTCCCGACATCCCAATGGGTCCAAGCCCGCGGTCGGTTCGTCCAATATCACCAATTCAGGGTCATTCAAAAGTGCTTGTGCCAGACCCAACCGTCGTTGCATTCCTTTCGAAAACTCCCCTACATGACGACGCGCCGCACCTGTAAGTCCCACCATCTCCAACAACTGATCAGTACGTAAACGGCGATCCGATGCCCCCAAGGCAAAAACATGGCCGTAAAAGTTCAGGGTCTCAGCAGCCGTAAGATACCGATAGAGGTGAGATTCTTCAGGCAAATAGCCAATGCGTGATTTGGTCTCAACATCGCGCGGCGAACGCCCAAGCACTTCCACATGCCCCGAAGTCGGATGCAATAATCCCAGAAGAACCTTGATGGTCGTGGACTTTCCCGAGCCATTCGGACCCAACAATCCAAAGACCTCCCCGCGTCGAACTTCAAAGTCCACACCATCAATCGCGCGGGCTTTGGTTCGACCCCAGAGATCCTTGAAAATTTTGCTCAACCCTCGCACCACCACTGCATGTTCTGCGTTCGGAGCCTCGCCTCCAGGGGATCTCAATTTCGAAGATGCCATAGGTGTTGAACTCATGCCGGTTTAGGATTCCATGTGGGAGACGTGGCCGTCGGACCCGGGGCAGCTGCCGGCTCAATCTCCTCACCTTCACGAACCAATCGCGCACTATTAAAGACCACCAACAGGGAACCCGCATTGTGAAGAATCGCCGCCACAATCGGATTCAAGAATCCCAGTGTCGCCAAGGATAAACCCCCGAGAATAAAGAACACTCCAATAACAAAATTCTGGTTAATCACCCGGCGCGTCCGCCGCGAAAGCGTCACCAAAAACGGTAGACGCCGAAGATCATTATTCATCAATGCAATCGTCGCACTATGAATAGCCACTTCACTCCCAGCAGCACCCATCGCAATCCCAATGTCTCCAGAAGCTAGTGCCGGCGCATCATTTACACCATCCCCAACCACCGCCACCAGATAACCCTTCTCCTTCAAATGCTTCACGTGCCGCACTTTGTCTTGAGGTAGACAATCCGCCACCACCTCATTGCAACCCACTTCTTTCGCCACCCGCTCGGCCACCAATCGACGATCACCCGTCACCATCGCAATACGCTGAACTCCAGCACTGTGCAGCCCCATGATCGCTTCTCCAGCTTCCGCACGACGTTGATCTTGAAACCCAATCCACCCTATACCCACACCGTCACGCGCAACAAACAGCAGGCTATACCCCTCAGACTCGTCAAGATCCACCTGACTCAAGCTCATCTCTCCCACGCCTTGTTCCCGCAGCCACTGGGCTCGACCCACCAATAAAATCGATCCCTTCACCCGCGCACGAACACCCCGCCCAGCCGTCTCACTAAAATCTTCCGGCTCCGGCAACGGTACTCCTGCATCCCCCGCCAACGTCTGCAGCGCCCGCGCTACCGGATGGTTGCTGTACTTCTCCGCAGAGGCCGCCAGCTGAAGCAGTTCCGAAGGCGTCGTCCCTGCGACCGGCGACAGCCGCGCCACACTCAATCGCCCCGTGGTCAACGTCCCAGTCTTATCAAAGACAAATGCATTGAGCCGCGCCGCCAACTCGAGATCCGCTATGTTCTTGATCAGAATCCCCAAACGAGCGGCCGCCGATAGCGCCGCTACCATCGCACTCGGTGTCGCCAACACAAAGGCACACGGACACGCCACCACCAACACCGCAATCACTCGCTCCAATTGATGCGTAAACACCCAAACTAACGCACCCAAAGCCAACACCAGTGGCGTGTAATAACCCATGTACTGGTCCATCAATCGCATGATAGGCAACTTGCTCTGCTCCGCCGCTAAAATCAGTTCCCGCACCCGTCCCAACGTCGTGTCTCCACCCGCACGACTCACCTGAATCTCCAAAACCCCCGTCAGATTAATCGTTCCAGCAAATACTTCCTCGCCCACTCGACGATCCACCGGCAACGATTCTCCTGTAATACTCGCCTGGTTGATCGAACTCCCACCCAGCAGGATGACCCCATCCGCCGGTATCGTGTCACCCGGCCGCACTCGTACAACATCCTGCACCCGCAATGCGCTCGTGTTCACTTCTTCCTCACCCGACACCGTCAATCGCCGGGCTCGCGTCGGCGTCAACTGAATTAAAGACTCAATAGATGCCCTCGCTCCCGCCGCCGTACGAGTCTCAATAACCTCCCCCAATAACATGAAAAATGAAACGACACCCGCCGTCTTGTAATCTCCCGTCGCAAATGACGCCAATACCGCTAAACTTACCAATTCATTGATGCTCACTTGCCCGCGCATCAAATCACGCGCCGAGGTCAACAAAATGGGACTCGCCAAAAGCAACGCACCAATAAATGCACTCACCCCACTGACCGAACCTCCCCTCGCAAAAAACCAGTCCACCACATAGGCATTTGCAATAAAGATAAAGCCAATCAGGGTCTGATGCAGACGAGGTACGGGCCCCACACCCGAATGGTCTGACGGCGCCGATCCGGCGTCGTTTCGAGAGAGTAACGAGGTGACCTGCATAGGGTCTTATTCAGCGTGTGGGTTGTTCCGTGGGCTTGGAGCGCTGCGGCTCCCGATTCAGTTGTAGTCGAACTTGGTGCGGATCCCCAGGTGTCGCACTCGGCAGCAAAAAAACATCGCTCGCCCGAGATAAGATCTGCTCCATGGTCTCCGCCAATAACCGGCGCCGAAAAAGCACCGGATCTTGCTGGAAATAAGCCAGCTGGTCATTGAAGTAACGAGCCTCAGCCCCAACGCTCAAAACCAATTGCTGGCGCGCGGATTCACCGGCACTCATAATCGCCTGAGCCTCGCCTCCCGCCTTCAAGATACTCTCACTCGCAAAGCCGCGAGCCTCGTTCATCCGCTGACTCCGCTCTTGCTCCGCCGCCAAAACCGCCTCAAACGCCCCTCGCACATCCACCGGAGCCACCACCTGCACCTCCACCGGGTCCAACGCGATTCCCAATCGATGCGATTCCACGGCAGCGGCCAATTCCGCACTCACCGCATCCCGAAACGACAGTTTGTCCCGGTAAATCGCCGACTCCGCCGTCACACCCGCAGCTGCCACCAAAAGCGAATTATTCAGTACCAACTGCAACAAATTGGTCGTCTGCCGAAACGTAAACGCATAGCGAACCGGATCTTGAATCCGAAATTTCAAGGTCGCACGCGCATGAAAAATCGTTCCATCACCTCCCAAAAGATAACCATCCACTCCCGGAATCAATGTCCCTTTGGGCTCCGGCTCTTCCCCACGCGCCAATTGTTCCGGCGATACAGCATACCAACCAATGCTCGAAGTCACCGAATGACTCTGACCCGACGGCAACCGCACAATTTCATCAATCGGATACGGAAATGACCAATGCAATCCCGGACGCAAGAGCGCCGTTGGACCGGATCCAACGGGACGGCCAAACCGAAGCACCAACGCCACTTCATTCGGTTCCACCGTGAAAACCCCCGAAAAAACCACCACCCCAACTATCAAAATCATCAGAAACTTCACCACACGCAAACTGCTGCGCAACGCCTCGTTCAATGCACGAGAACCCACTTCTGCTTCCACCAACGGAATCACACCTCCCGGCGGACGTGACGACGTTCCAGTTGGCGCGGGCGATATTGGATCCTGAGAACTCATGGACGATTGGGCCGTAACACTAAATTGGTTCCTGACATCCCCCGCACCTGGGATTGAACCTCACCCCGCAATAAATTGAACGGCGGCGTCTGAGGATCCAGCACCAACGTACTACGCTCTTTCAACGAATTCGCCAACGCATTCAGTTGCAACAAAAATGTCGCCAGCTCCGGTTCCCGCTGGAAAACCGCATAGTGGGTCGCCGCTTCCGCCTCCGCAGTACCCCGAAGTGTGGTCGCTTCCGCTTCCGCCTTTGCCAGAGTTTCCTGACGCACCCGATCCGCTTCGCCTCGAATTCGAATCGCCTCCGCCTCACCCTCACTTTGGTACTGCTTCACCAATCTCTGCCGTTCCGCACGCATCCGATCAAAAACCTTGAGCGTGATGCTCTCGGGAAGCCCCAGTTGCTTAATACCAAGCATCGTCACCCGTATCCCATAGTTCGTCGAGGCCCGCGCCTGAATCGCCTGCAACATCTCACGCTCCATCTGTCGCAGCTTCAACCGTTGACGATTCGTCGATATTAAATCCCCAAATGGATACTGCCCAATCACCCCATTCTTGGAATCCCTCACCACGCCCTCCAACGCTTGCTCTGCCTTGGTCATATCCCCCTGGGCAAACCGTTCCACAAACAACTTTGGATTCTCGATCTGCCAACCAATAAACACCCCCACTACCAAGCTGTGCCCATCCGCAGTCGTGGTTTGCTCGAACTTTCGTTCAAACGTCTGAAGCCGACTGTCAAATTTGTATACCCGATTCGCAGGCCACGGCCACCGCAAATAAAGTCCCGGCTCGGTTAAGCCCCGGCTGTAGCGCCCGAAAATAGTCACCACTGCTACCTCCGTTTGACGCACCTGAAATGAAAACAGTATGGAAGCAAACAGCCCACTGACCAGAACCGCCACAATAACCGTTAGTCGGGGAAGCTTCATGCGAGAATGGAAAAAAGATTCAGAGTCATTTGGAGGCACCCGATCGGGTCGGAGGTGGCACCGCAACATCCAATAAATCGGTGCGCAGTTTCTCTTCGAAATTCAACCAGAACTGTTCCTGATTATTCGTCGTCGCCAAAATCAACTTGCGCGGCAGCAACAATGCCCGGGTCAACGAATCATGATACGCCCAGGTGTGGTACACCCCCGGCGCCGCTGCCGCCGCCAACATTTGATTCGTAAATCGCGACGCCTCCGCACTCGCCTTGAACACCCGAGACACACCTCGCGCCCGTTGCTCTAAAACTCGTACCGAAGCTTCCGCTATCGCTCGAGGCAAACGCTCCGCCTGATACGCCTCGGCATTCAGGATTCGAGTTTGTCGATCTTGCGTCGCCGCGATCACCGCCTCGTAAGCCCCCGCTATTTGAACCGGCGGATGGACATCCTGTAGCCCCACAAACAGAACCTCGATTCCCAGACGCTCCGCAGTCGCACGCTCCTGTATTCGCTCCCGCAATGCCGCAGCCGCCTTCTGTCGGCCTTTCGACATAAATTCTTCAAAATCGACACTCACCAAATAGTGCGTCACCTCACTCGTCGCCAACATCGGCAATACTTTTTCCCCGTCCGCATGCCCCACAGCCCACTGCAACAAATTCGTGATTCGATACTGAATCGGAATGCTTACCGTAATCAGATTCACGGGCACCGCCGCTCCATTGCCTCCCGCTGTCACCACATCCGCCCCCTCGGCGCTCGCAACCAACAAATTAAACTCCTCCCGATAATGCGCGCGTGTCCACAGCAGCGTGTCTTGCCCCTCCAATGCAGGGTCTGGCAGAAATCCAACGTTGAATGTGCGAATCTCCTGACTGGATATCAAGTACGCTCGCTCAATCGGCCACGGCCATTTGAAATGAAGCCCAGACCCCAACACTGATCGACCCGCGACCGGGCGACCAAAACGCTCCAGCAATGCTTCCTCGTGCGGCTCAATCACCACCACACCTGTAGACAACCATACCGCCGCCAATTGCAATAGGACCAATCCAGATAATGCCTGCTCCAAATACCGATAAAACCACGTCTCCGATACCTTAAACCCAAACTGGTAATCCAAGGTCTGTGCCGCCGTTCGGACCAACCCTTCCGGATGTCCCAATAACCCCAGCAACCGACTTTCATAAGGTGGATGCGCTCGCGCCCCTCGAACCCGTGGCCGATAAAATTCCAGGATCAGATGGATCACCGTCTCCACCGCTACAATCCCCAGCAACCCTCCAAATGCATGCGCCAAATGCTTGTCCAAACGCGGAAAACCAAAATGACTCAACGCGGTTCCAAACGTCACCAACGCAAACAACATCGCCCCCAATAATAAATGGTTGGCCGCTGGCCTCAGCAGGTACTGCTGATTGTGCCGCGCCAGCCCCGCCGAATACTTTCCCAGGGCAAAGAACCCCAACGCCAGTAACCCAAACAGGGATAACACCAGCGTCGTCTTCTCCGCCACCGGCACAGCCCCCCCAACCATCCGCGTCCAAAACCACTACGACGCACCCCCCTGTAACAGCGCCATTAGCAACGTGAAGATAGGCACCCAATACCGCTCAAATTGATCGCGCGTTCGCGCCGCCGATAGGGATTCTGGCTTGGAGGCAAAAAGCGCACCGTCGACTTGGCTCCGCTGTAGTTCTTCAAAATCACGCCGCTCAGCCGCCTCGCGCTCTTGAAGCCAGGCATGGAACCACGTGGTAAACGCAATCATGACGCCAAATCCAGAAAACCAAGCAGCGACTAACCCTGCCGTGGACCCACCCGTCACCGCAGCATACCAAGCACCGCCGGTGCCAATAGCCAGCGCCGTCAGGTTCACCAAAAGTGGGGCTTTATGCACGGGGGCCATGTTCAGGTAAGGTCGCGGTCCTCAAACAGCAGCAGAGCCACAGTCAATGTCAGCACAAGATAAACGCCGCAGTACAGCGCTGCCTTGGCTACGTAGGCAATCGGGATCGACCCAGCCCCGCCAAAAACATCCGCTAACCAAAAAACCTGCCAGTTCGGCAACACCGTATACCCAACAGCCGCCAACCACGACCCATTGCGCGCTGCCGTTCCGAAGAGTTGTTCAGAGAGCAATCCCACCAGGAAAAATCCGGAGCACACCACCAAGGTCGGCAACAACGTCATTCGCGCCGCGCACGCCAACGCCAACGCTGCCAATACCCAAAGCGCCAACAACCCCAGCACTCCCGCCGGAACCAGTCGCCAGTCCAAACCAGCCCCAAATGATTGTACCGCCCCTGTCCGGTCCACAAATCCCACAACCAAGAATCCCACTGTAAAAAGTCCCGCCAATGCAAACGCAGTATCCGAGTGAAAGGATCGCTGTGTAAAATAATTGCTCAATCCACCCACCACAAAAGCCGCCATAATCGCCGTCACACCCGCCCCAATCGCCCACCAGTCCGGCGATTCATGCGCTTCAAATGCCATCCTTCCAGCCAACAATGTCGCCAGCAAGGTCACATGCACTTGTACCGACAATGCCAAGGCGATGCCTCCGTATTTCGCCAATAGAAATCGCGTCCGTCCAACAGGCTTAGCTAATAAAGTCAACGCCGTTCCGGTACGCACTTCTTGTGCCACCGCCGCCGCGGCTCCCAGCACCGCATTTAATAACCCAGACAACAATAATATCGATAAGGACGTGGTCTTCACCAGCCGCGCCTCTTCTCCAAAGCCAAAATACGAAACATTGGCAAGCAACAGGATTAGAGCCACCGCACCCGTCAGCACGACCAAGTAGGCCGGCTGCCGGAGCAGCTCTCGAAAGCTATTCCAAGCAATAATGAAACACAGACGCATGTTGTGAAACCGCACCCATCGTCGCGCAGGGCGATGCCATCACCAAGCGAGATAGTGCAACGATTCGTGATTCCCACGCAGTCCACCCGCCGATGCCTGCAATCAGTTTTCCGCCTCGGGGGTTGCCCCAATCCCCCTCCCCATCCAGCCAACTCCAACTCAACGTTCTTGTTACCCGTTGCAGACACTTCAGCCGCACTGGACCCGCAGCTGTAAACTCATCGACAGCACCA
The DNA here is from genome assembly GCA_005793375.1 of Verrucomicrobiales bacterium. GTDB lineage: Bacteria > Verrucomicrobiota > Verrucomicrobiia > Limisphaerales > UBA9464 > SXSK01. The sequence goes on from SXSK01000235.1 coordinate 11,546, forward strand.
CCTGAACACACTCACGAATTTTGCAAACGCAAAGGGGTCGCAGTATCGGCCGCCGAACCTGTCGGTCAATGACCTTTTGCAGAGGAATTATCCTGCGTGCGCATCTCAGTTTTTTTCGAGGTTGTAGCGATGCGGGCTGCGATTGTGGTTAGTTATTGGCGAGGGAGGGAGGTTTGGCGTGTGGGAAGAGATCGTGCCAGCGGTGGTTGCGCCAGA
>SXSK01000236.1 GCA_005793375.1 Verrucomicrobiales bacterium
CCCCGACTTTTTTGTGGAACTCGCCAACCGAACCGAGCACGAACTGCGACTCGATGGATATCGAATTCAGCTGACCGGCAGTGACGACGAGACGTTTGCGATTCCATCGGGAACCTCCATCGCCCCTCACGGCGTCCTCTCGTTTCCAGGCCAGTCGCTTCGATTCAAGCCAAATTCTGGAGATCACGTGGTCCTCCGGTCACCAGGCGACAATCAAGTGCAGGATGCCGCGGTGATTGAAGGCAAAACCAAAGCACGATTCCCCGACGGTGGAAGCGAGTGGTTTGTCGCCACCCAGCCTACCCCCTCGGAAGCCAACCGAATTCAACTGCAAAAGGATGTGGTCATCAACGAGATCCAGTATCATCCGCGTGATGGATCCAGTTCAGGCGCGTGGGTTGAGTTGTTCAACCGGGGCGAACGACCTGTGGACATTTCGGGTTGGTACTTCGACGCAGGGATCGAATTCATTTTTGCACCAGGGAGTCAGATTCAACCCAACGCTTACTTGGTCTTGGCTCAAGATCCGTTGGCCCTGCAAGCGCTGTATCCAGGCATCGAAATTGTCGGTCCCTACACAAACAATCTCTCCAGACAGGGGGAACGACTCATCCTAAGAGATGCGATCGGCAATCCCGCCGATATGGTGGAATACGCCGATGGAGGTCGATGGCCTGAAGACGCCGATGGCAGCGGGCCGAGTTTGGAACTGCGAGACCCGTTCGCCGATAACGGCTCCCCTGAAGCCTGGGCCGCGAGCCGGGATTCCGACCATTCGATTTGGAAAACCTATTCGTACCGCACCTCGGCTGTTTCCGCCCCTGGACCAACGCGCTGGAATGAATTCGTCCTAGGTTTGCTGGATCGAGGTGAGTGTTTGATCGACGATCTTCGCGTTGTCGAATCCCCAACCGGCGCCCCCATCGACCTCCTCCAAAATGGGACGTTCGAATCGGGGCTCAATGCGTGGCGCTCTTTAGGGACTCATCGCCTTAGCCGGGTAGTACCGGATCCGACCAACCCCGCCAATCGGGTTCTTCACTTGGTCGCTACGGGTCCCACCGAACACATGCACAATCATTTGGAGACCACGCTGGCTAATGGTCGAACCGTCGCCAACGGCAGGACTTATGACGTCTCTTTCCGGGCGAAATGGCTCAGTGGGAACCATCAGCTGAACACCCGGCTCTATTTCAACCGCGCCGCACGCACGATCGAACTGGACCGACCACTCCGCCACGGGACTCCAGGTCAGAAAAACTCCACGAGCACTCCCAATATAGGTCCCACCTTCAGTCAACTACAGCACACTCCCACTGTTCCCGCAGCCAACCAACCCGTCACCATCACGGCGCGCGCCGAAGATCCCCAAGGAATATTCTCAGCCCGAATCTTTTGGTCCGTCAATGGCGGTACATGGCAAAACAAGCCGATGGAAATCGCCTCCAATGGTACTCTGACCGCGACCGTTCCAGGCGCCACCGCCGGAGCCATTGTACAGTTTTATCTGGAAGCCAACGACGGCGCTGATGGCATTGCGCAGTTTCCAGCCCGGGGGCGCGACTCCCGAGCCTTGTTTGGCGTTGAAGATCGGCGCGCGCAATTCGGCAAGGTTCACAACCTGCGAATCCTGATGACGCCCGGGGACAGAGCACTTCTACACGCAAACACCAATGTCATGAGCAATGAATTCTTGGGAGCCACCGTCATTTACGACGAGCGCCAAGTATTCTACGAGGTTGGAGCGCATCTTCAGGGCAGCCAACGCGGTCGACTCGACGCCTCTCGCGTTGGTTTCACGTTGCGATTTTCGCCGGATAATCGATTCCGAGGTGTCCACGACGGTGTCTCCATCGATCGTTCGGGCGGGTACACAGGCGTCGGAGGGGATCAGGATGAAATCCTCATCAAACATGCACTCCAACATGCCGGTGGATTGCCTGGAATGTATGATGACCTCGTCCGAGTGCTGCCACCAAGAACCGATCTCACCGGTTCCGCCTTGCTCATCATGGCCAAATACGGCGACGAATTCCTAGACACCCAATTCGAGAACGGGGCCGACGGCAATCTCTTCAAGTTGGAACTCATTTATTACCCCACAACCACAACCGGAGGCACTCAAGGATTCAAACTTCCTCAACCCGACGAGGTCCTCGGCGTCGACATTCGGGACTTGGGCAATGACCCGGAAGTATACCGCTGGTTTTTCTTGCAGGAAAATAACCGTCGACGGAATGACTACAGCCAGGTGATGGCCCTGGCCAAGGCATTGAACAAGACCGGGACCGCACTGGATGCCGACACCCAACGGCTCATGGATATCGACACCTGGATGCGAGCCATCGCATTCCAAAACTTGTGGGGCATGGTAGACACTTTCCCCCTGGATAACCCTCACAACTTCATTCTCTATTTTCGGCCCAGCGACGGCCGCGTGCTGCCGTTTCTTTGGGATATGGATTTCAATTTCGGCGCCAGCGCTACATCCCCTCTGAACCGGGCCACTGGCAATCTCGACAAGGTCATTCGATTGCCCGGCAATCAACGGCGTTACTTGGGACATTTACTGGACCTCATCAATACCACCTATAACGTCGCTTATCTGGGTCCATGGATCACGCATTTCGGGGAGCTCGCAGGACAAAACTTCAGCGGCATTCGTACCTACGTCGACCAACGCTCCCGAAGCGTCCGCAGTCAGCTTCCGGCCAACGTCCCTTTCGCCGTCACCTTTCCCGCGACGGAATTCACACAAGTGGAGACCGATTCCATCACGGTCACAGGGCGGGCATGGATCGACATCAAACACCTTCTGATTGAAGGGGTACCGACGACCAACAATACTCGCTGGACCACGACCACCGGTTGGCAACTCAATGTGCCCCTTCAATTTGGAACGAACACCCTCCGATTGCTCGGTTATGATTTTCAGGGTCAGCTCGTAATTTCGAACCAATTTCGAGTATTCTCAGCGGATCCGAGCGGCCTTGCTGACACCGACCAGGACGGCATGCCGAACTCATGGGAAGTGGTGCACGGTTTGGATCCAACCACCCGCGATGGATCCTTGGACGCCGATGCGGATGGATTCAGCAATCTGGATGAGTTTCTCGCGGGAACAAACCCCAAGGATGCCGCCAGTCTTCTGCGGTTAGAGATCCAACGACAGGGGAACCAAATTCGAGTGAGATTTCCCGCAAAATCAGGAAGATCATACAGTCTTCTCAGTCGCAACCGAATCATCGGGGGAAGCTGGAATCGAGAAATTGATTTTCCAGCCCCCATTTTGGACCAAACCCTGGAGGCAATCCTGCCAATGGCCGGACCGGACCAGGAACGTCTCTTTCGCATGATCACCCCGCGGCTCCCCTAATCGCCTACGTTGAACCTGGAAACAGAGAGCCCTCGCCTCACCCCAGAAACATCAACGCAGGATTTAATGGGGGGGGAAAGTGAGAGAGGGCTGCCGCACTCCAAAATGCCGCCCCTTTTGAGTGCGGTGGCCCTCCACCGCTTTTGGAGGGAATTCCCGGGACCACCGATCACCAAATGTCCGGCGACTCAGAGATGCGCCCGAACTGCTATTCGAGTAAGAATCCCCGTTTACTACGGATGGGGAGGAGGGTCATACTGCGGCCTCTCATGAGAGCATTCATCGCACTTGTCGCATTCGTCTGGCTAGCCGAGCCTCTGGCAGCACAGGTTCCAGATTGGATATGGTTTAAAAAAACCAGCGGCGCCGAAACGCGCTTTTTCCGAAAGACATTCACAATGGATTCTGCGGCCACACGCGCGGAATTGGTCGCCACCGCGGACGACGCCCTGGAGGTATTCGTAAACGGTCAATCCGTCTTGACCGCCGGTGAATGGTCCAAGGCTCACCGTGTTGACATCACCAAACGCCTGCGAATCGGGCGAAATGTCATTGCTATCCGAGCACAAAATGGGGACGAGAGCCCAGCCGGCGCTTTTGGCAAGATCACGGTGGAAACACCCAAGTCCAAAATCGTCCTGACGACCGATGCGACCTGGAAAGCCGAAGATCGAGATGTCCGCGGCTGGAACCAGGTAGCCTTCGACGATGCGGGATGGGCGGAAGCCAAATCTCTTGGTAAAGTTGGTGTTGAGCCCTGGGGCAACGTGCTCGCGACGCCCGCTGTGGCTGCCGTGAAGCCCGTCGAAGCCAAACGCCTCGCCACACCCGCCGACCAGATATACGTCCCAAGCGGTTTCCAGGTCGAATTGCTCCATAGCGCCGACCCAGAAGAAGGCTCCTGGGTCAACCTATGCAAAGACAATCGAGGTCGCCTCATCATCAGCCCACAATATCAAGCGAACAACCCCGACGCCGGACTAGTGCGAGTCACTTTGGGAGCCAACGGTGCAATCGCCAAACGCGAACTCATCGCCAAACCCCTTTATGATGCCCAGGGCATGGTTTTCGCTTATGGTGCTCTCTGGGTCGTGGTCAACAAATACTCCACCCAGTTCGAATCCGGGCTTTATCGGATCACCGACGACGGCTCTGACACTTGGAGCCAGATCAAACTCGTCAAGAAATTCCCTGGTGGCGGTGAACATGGCCCTCATGCCGTAGAATTGGGTCCGGATGGCAATTTGTGGGTGATGGCCGGAAATCACACCAAACCGCCGCAGGGATTATCGCCCGATTCTCCGCACAAGAATTATCAGGAAGATCATGTGCTCCCCCGCCAACCCGACGGCAATGGGCATGCCACCGGCATTATGGCCCCGGGTGGGTATATTCTCAAAGTGAACCCGGATGCCACCCAGTTTGAGATGTTTTGCGCCGGATTCCGCAACCAGTTCGACTTCGCATTCAACGTGGACGGCGAATTGTTCGTTTACGATGCGGATATGGAATGGGACTGGGGAATGCCCTGGTACCGCCCAACACGCATCAACCATGCCGTCTCCGGGGCAGAATTCGGATGGCGCTACGGCACGGGCAAATGGCCAGATTATTATGCCGACAGCCTAGGCTCCGTGCTCGACATTGGCGTCGGCTGCCCGACAGGCGTGGGCAACGCCAAGGGCTCCAAATTTCCTGCAAAATATCAACGCGCTATTTATGTAATGGATTGGACGTACGGCCGGATTGTTGCCGCTCATCTCCAACCCCAAGGAGCTTCATATACCGCCACCTGGGAGAATTTTGTGTGCCCCGCCGGCCTCATGGACAAGTCCAAGCCCAAGCCCCCTCTGAATGTCACGGACCTCATCATCGGAGACGACGGTCACATGTACTTCACCATTGGTGGACGAGGCACCGCAGCGGGGCTCTATCGAGTTCGATACCAAGGAGCCGAATCCACCGCGCCTGCCTGGACACCCAATGTTGCGGGGGCCGAAGCACGCCAATTGCGCCGACAATTGGAAACCCTTCATGGTAAGCCCTCCGCCGTAGCGCTCGAGACGCTCTGGCCACGCTTGAACCACTCGGACCGCTCCATTCGCTATGCCGCTCGTATCGCCCTCGAAGCTCAACCGGTTGAATCGTGGCAGAAACGTGCGCTCGACGAGAAATCCGCTGATGGCGGTCTCACAGCGCTGCTCGCATTGGCGCGCCTCGGGGGTAAGTCAGTCCAGGACGATTGCCTCAAGGCACTCGGCAAATGGCCCATGTCGACGATCGTGGAACGTCAGCAACTCGATAAACTCCGGGTGATTCAGGTCAGTATCGCCCGCCATGGCCTGCCGTCACCTGACGTTGTTCAACTGGCAATCAGCAAGCTCAGCACCAGTTATCCCAATCAAAGCGGGCTGGTGAATAGGGAGATTTCCCAGGTCCTCATCGCCCTGGGGGCGCCCGATGTCGTCGGCAAGACTCTCGCCATCATGGCCAGCGCCAAGACCCAGGAGGATGTGATGCATTATCTGTTCCATCTGCGAACCGCCAGGAACTGGACTCCGGAGCAACGCAAGGAATACTTTGCCTACTGGAGTGCGGATCGCAGCCGTTACGGTCATGATGGCGACTTGATCAAGTGGTTTGAAGATGCCGGGAGGCCCTATGGCGATGGAGCAAGCTTTAACAACTTCCTCAAGAATTTCCTCAAGGACGCGACAGCCAACCTCAGCCAAACGGAGAAGACGGAATTTGCTCCCATGCTGGCCAGTCTGAACCCCACTGCCCCAGCTCGTAAGAAGTCACCCGAAACGTTCCCGGCCATGAAGCAACGCCCGTTCGTTCGATCCTGGACACTTGCCGAAGTCGCTTCCGAGCTCGACAAGGTTTCGTCCGGACGAGACTTCAACAAAGGCCGCCAAGCTCTCTTCGACGCTCAGTGCATTGCCTGTCACCGGTTCGGCGCGGAAGGCGGCGGTGTCGGGCCAGACCTCACAGCCATTAATACACGCTTCAAGCGCCTCGATATTCTCGAAAGCATTCTCGACCCGAGCAAGGTCGTGTCGGAGCAGTTTCAGAATACCACGGTTGTTCTAAAAGATGGCGATGAATTCATGGGTCGATTGGTGGACGAAACCCCGGATATGCTCGTCCTAGTTCCCAACCAACTCGAACCCAACAAGCGCATTGACGTCAAAAAATCCACTGTCGCCAGCCGCAGTTTCTCCAAGATCTCGCCCATGCCAACCGGCTTGGTCGATGGCCTTAGCAAAGAAGACATCTTGGACTTGGTTGCGTTCCTCGAAGCCGGCGGCCGAGCCGATCACAGCGCCTTCAGGAAATAGAAGCTCACTTTCCCCCAACGCAAGGGCGGGCTCGGCTTGACTCGCCGACGCCTGCAGCGTAACCACCGACGCCTCAGGCAAACGCATCAACCCTCCGGTCCAGGCCCCATGCCCAAACCAGATCGAAGCCGATCCGAAGCCTGCTTCAAGCAAGCGCTCCAACACATCCCGGGTGGGGTTAACTCACCGGTGCGCGCATTCCGGGGTGTGGGTGGAAATCCATTCTTTGTGCAATCCGCTCGCGGCGCGCACATAACGGATGTGGATGGCCATGTGCTCTTGGATTATGTGGGTACCTGGGGCCCAGCCATTCTCGGCCACGCTCATCCTCGAATTGTCGCCGCCATACAGGAAGCTGCCACGCGCGGCACGAGTTTCGGCATTCCCAACCCACTGGAAGTGGACCTCGCGCGCCGCGTGAAGACGCTCGTGCCCAGCGTCCAAAAAATCCGTTTCTGTAATTCTGGCACTGAAGCCTGCATGTCCGCCATCCGGCTAGCCCGTGGCTACACCAAACGCGACAAGATCATCAAGTTCGACGGTTGCTACCACGGTCATGCCGACTCGTTGCTCGTCAAGGCCGGCTCCGGCGCATTGACCCTCGGAAATCCCGACAGCGCGGGTGTCCCCGCCGACTTTGCGAAGCACACTGTGGTGTTGCCATTCAACGACGTTGATGCCGTTCAAGTCGCGTTTGACACTCATGGCAAGGAGCTCGCCGGACTCATTGTCGAGGGTGTGCCTGCCAATGCCGGTTTGTACCTTCCAAAGCCCGGCTATTTCGAATTCCTGGAACGGATCTGCCGAGATCATGGCACGGTGTTCATCTTCGACGAAGTGATGACCGGATTCCGAGTCAGCCTAGGTGGCGCTCAGTCCCTCTTCGGCTTGAGGCCAGATCTGAGTTGCTTCGGTAAAATCATTGGTGGCGGCCTCCCAGTGGGAGCCTTTGGCGGACGGCAGGAAATCATGGATTTTCTAGCCCCAATCGGTCCCGTTTACCAGGCGGGCACCTTGAGCGGAAACCCCCTCGCCATGGCCGCCGGACTGGCAGCACTGGATGAACTCGAAAGCACCAACGCCCACGCTCAACTCGAAACATTGGGTGAGCATTTGGAATCGGGTCTGATCCAGGCCGCCAAAGCTGCCGGGATACCCGTCCAGTTCCGCCGCATTGGTTCCATGTTCTGCGCCTATTTCACGGAACACCCTGTTCATCATCTTGCCGACGCCATGCACGCAGATCGGGCGCGCTTCGCTCGTTTCTTTCATGGCATGCTCGACGCCAACATTTACCTCGCACCCTCACAGTTCGAGGCGGGATTCTTGTCGACAGCACATTCCCCCTCCGACATCGAACAGACCATCGAAACCGCTGCATCTGTCTTCAGAACGCTTTGAGCACGTCCCCCTCGGTCCATAGCGCACTTCGGTATGGCGACCTTGCCGGAACCTGATACGCTCACCTCTCACACATATCACCATGTCCTCGCGCCTTCATGGTCTCCAACGGTTCTGGCAACTCGGCGCAGCCGTTTGCTTGGGTGCCTTCGTCGCCGTCGCGGAGGATGCCTCCGTCGCGATCCGATCGGTAACTCATTGGGCATTCCAACCACTGGCCAAACCCGCGGTGCCTTCCATTCGCAATTCAGAGTGGCCCAAGACGCTTCTCGATCGATTTATTCTTGCCCGCCTCGAAGACGCCGGCATGCAGTCCAGTCCACCAACCGATAAGCGCACACTCCTCCGGCGGGCCACTTTCAACCTCATCGGACTACCGCCAACCCCTCAGGAAATTGCCGCATTTGAAGCGGATGGTTCCCCACACGCCTTCGATGCGGTCATCGAACGTCTGTTGGCTTCACCACACTATGGCGAACGCTGGGGACGACACTGGATGGATGTCGTGCGCTATGCCGACACCGCCGGTGACAACGCGGATTACCCCATCCCTGAAGCGCACCTCTATCGCGATTATATCATCGACGCATTTAATGCGGATAAGCCGTTCGATCAATTCATTCACGAACAACTCGCCGGGGACATTCTCGCACAGCGTTTTCCAGAGCAGTTCCACCCCCAAGGCATCGTTGCCACCGGCTTCCTCGCCTTGTCCCGGCGCTACGGCACAGGCCCCTTCGAACTTTGGCATCTCACTCTCGAAAACACACTCGAAACGGTCGGCCAAGCGTTTCTTGGACTCAATCTGAAGTGCGCCCGATGTCACGATCACAAATTCGATCCCGTGACGATGAAGGATTATTATGGACTCTACGGGATCTTCGCGAGTACGGAGTTCCCGTGGGCTGGTTCCGAGGAGATTCAGTCCAAGAATTTCAATCGCCAAAACTTTGTTCCTCTCGCCCGGACGCCAGAAGCCGAGAGCCTGCTCAAGCCATGGCAGGCACACCTCGAGACACTCCGCCGGGAAATCGCAAGGCTGGAAACTTCAAAACCTGGGGAAAAATCGACTCCAGAGGATCACGCCCGAACTCTGGCCGCTCGAAAGAAGGAACTGAGGACGCTCGAAAAACCAGGCTCTCCAGCCAGCCTCCCGGTGGCATATGCTGTCCGCGAGGGCAAAATTGCCGACACCATGGTCCACCTGCGCGGCGAACCCTCAACCCCAGGGAACCTGGTTCCACGTTGTGCCCCCGCATTCCTTCCCGAAGGCACCGAACTCAAGATTCCATCAGGTTCGAGCGGACGTCTCGAGTTTGCCCAGTGGCTCACCCAAGCCAATCAGTCCCTTACGGCCCGAGTGCTCGTCAATCGTGTATGGGCCTATCACTTCGGACATGGACTCGTCTCGACACCCAACAATTTAGGACTGCGATCCGATCCGCCCTGGCACCGGGAACTACTCGATTGTCTGGCAGCGTACCTCGTCGAGAACCGATGGTCGGTAAAATCGGTTCATCGGTTGATCTTGAAGTCAGCCGTATTTCAGCTTTCCAGTCAGGATGTCTCCGAAAACCGTGAAGTCGATCCCTCGAACCAGCGCCATTGGCGATTTGACCGACATCGATTGGAGGCGGAATCCATCCGCGACGCCCTATTGGCTGTCAGCGGAAGATTACAACTGAATCGCCCTGGTCCCCACCCGTTTCCGCCGCCAGAGCGTTGGACTTGGACACAACACAACCCGTTCAAGGAACGATATGAGAGCCACCATCGCAGCGTCTATCTCATGACTCAACGCCTGCAAAAACATCCGTTTCTCGCGCTCTTTGACGGCCCGGACACGAACAACTCGACCGAATCTCGACGTGCGTCCACTGTGCCTCAGCAAGCCCTGTTCGCCATGAACCATCCCTTTGTCGAAGAACAGGCGCGGCATCTCGCTCATCGAGTCTATAGCGAAACGGCTACCGATAAGGAGCGAATGGATCTCATGGCTTATCTCACCTGGGGACGACCTCTGAAGCCCGACGAGCAGGTGCGATTTAACGGATGGCTGAACCAGGCGACATTGCTGGCAGCGGATTCCGGACTGGACCCCGCCCAGAGCCGACAGGAAGCATGGACCTCCTTGGCAATGGTAACGCTCACAGCGAACGAGTTTTTGTATGTGGATTAAGCCAGTATCCCGCCGACGATTCGTGCAATCCTTTGGCGCCATCGCCGCCGGCACGTGCCCCACTCTGGGGCCGTGGCCGTCGCTCGCCCGGGCTGCCGCCGCTGGCAATGCCTCCGCACTCGCTCCCAAGCCTTCTGAACATCCTCCAAAGGCGAAACAACTGCTCATCCTCTTTCTCACTGGCGGGTTCTCTCACCTCGATACATTCGATCCCAAGCCACGCCTCAACACCGAACACGGTAAACCCATTCCGTCATTCGGACTGCGGCCGGATGAATCACGGCCCCTTCCCTTGCTTGGATCGAAGTTTTCGTTTCAACAAGCCGGCCAATCAGGGCTTTGGATGAGTAATCTCTTCAGCCACCTGCAAACCGTCGCCGATGACCTGTGCGTCATTCGTTCCATGCACACGGATATCGTCGAACATTTCCAGGCCACCCTGGCCATTCACACCGGCTCAGCCACTGTTCCAATGCCTAGCATCGGCGCTTGGCTCAGCTACGGTCTCGGCACATTTAACTCCAATCTGCCCTCGTACGTCATCCTCGCAGAACATCTCCCTTACGCCGGCGCGCAAGTCTGGGACGCCAACTTCCTACCCGCCGAACACCAGGGGGTGCGCATCATCCCCGGCAATCAACCCATCGCCGACCTCAATCCTCTGCCACGCCCCGTCACGTTGAGGCAACTCGAGCAAATCATGCTGCACGATGTGAACTCGGCACACGCCAAGGCGCGCCCCGAAGACTCCAACCTCCGCGCTCGCATGAGCAGTTTCGAAACCGCCCGTGGCATGATGCATGAAGCACCCGAGGTCTTTGATCTCCGTCGCGAATCCAACTCCCTCCTGGACAATTACGGCGTCCAACGCGGCGATAATCAGTCGTTCGCCTGGCAATGCCTGATCGCCCGACGCTTGCTCGAACGTGGGGTGCGAGTGGTTGAACTCATTGACACCGGTTCACACGACAATTGGGATAGCCATGGTGACATGGAAACCCACCGACCCAAGGCACGCCGCGTGGATCGGGCCATCACATCGCTGATCCTCGACCTCAAAGCCCGAGGTCTCCTCGATCAGACTGCCATCGCCCTCTGTACCGAATTCGGTCGTACACCTTGGAGTGATGGTGGGAACGGAAAGGGTCGAAATCATTATGCCAAAGCCTTCAGTTGCGTGCTGCTCGGTGCCGGCGTCCGCGGCGGCACGACCTACGGCACCACCGATGACTATGGCGCCAATATCGTGGATCGCCCCTGCCATGTGCACGATTACCACGCCACCTTGTTGCACCTCATGGGCATTCATCACGAACACCTCACCTATCGATACGCCGGACGTGACTTCCGTCTCACCGATGTCGCCGGGAACGTTTTGCACGAAATTCTCAGCTGAGCTTGGCCACCTTTTGGTCAGTCCAGTTTAACGGCTGAAAAGCACGCTCGAACACGCGCCGGATCCGAATGATCCTCTCAGGCGTATCTCCCCGTTTTGTGCTCGGGTTTGAAAAATTCCTGCAATAACCGATCTACCTGAAGCAGCCCGTCCCGGGTCAATCCAATGGTGTCTCCATCCAGAACCAGGAAACCCCACTCGCCGAGGGTGGCCAGCGGTCCAGCAAACTGGTCGCGGGGATCTCGTCCGAATTTAGCCTGGAATGCCAAGGCGCTCACTGAACCCAGCTTGAGTTGCAGCATGAATTCCCGAAGGTACCGTTCATCTTCCGGGACCACGTAGGCTCGAAACGTCGGATACCGCCCCGCCTGAATCGCTTCGAGGTAGGTCTGAAACTCATGCTGGTTCTGATAATGCACCCCGCGCAAGTGACCAAAGCTCGCCACGCCAATCGATAAAAGATCCGCCCCACTGAAAAGACCCTGGCGATACTCAAACTTCACACGGGCCGGATCCTTCACTACCGTCGTGGTGCTCGTAACAGCATACCCCACCTTCTCAAACTCGCCGAACGCATAGTGGACCCAACGCCGCTTGGTCTCCCAATCCGCGACCGGTGCCACCAACTTACCCTCGGCTTTCATCTGACGATAGATGCCGGTATTGTACGGCACTTCCATTTGGTAGATCGTCACAGAATCGGGTTGGAGCGCAACCGCCTTTGACACGGTCTCCTTCCACTGGTCTTCTGTCTCTTCCACCATGCCAGCAATCAAGTCGATGTTGATCTGTGGGAAACCAATCTCCCGAGCATAGCCGTAAGCTCGGAGGATCTCCTTCGACCGATGCGCCCGGCCATTAATCTCAAGAATGTGATCGTCAAAGTGTTCAATTCCTAAACTTAAACGGGTCACACCCATTTCCCGTATCGCGCGGAGTTTGTGATCCGTGAGAGTGCCCGGCTCTGCCTCAAAAGTGATCTCAGTGGCCTCATCCCACGGGAGCAGTCGCTTCATGCCCTCCGTCAGGTACTTCAATTGGTCCGGGCTCAGGTAACTCGGCGTGCCGCCCCCAAAGTAAAGGAATCGAGGTTTCCGTCCCCCAATGATGGGCTTTTGGGCGTAGAGTGCCAATTCTTGCAGCAACGCATCGAGATAGCTCCGGATCTCTTCCGCATCTTTGTCGGTGTAGACCTTGAAATAGCAAAAATGACATCGCTTCCGGCAGAAGGGAATATGCGTGTAAAGGCCAAGAGGAACTCCGGGGACCGGAGGCTGATCCAACACCTGGGCAAAATCCGCAACGGCCTCCTGTTTCCAGAACGCGAACGGCGGATAATTGGCGACAAAATAATTGCCCGCCGTCGTATCCTTTTGCATGGGCGGTCCAGCGCTTTTAGGAGGCGGGGCAATGGTGATTGAGCTCATGTAAAACAGTCGGGTTCCTTCAGCGACAACCGCAATATCGCCGACAACGGGCACTGGAGCAACGGAAATAATACCTACACGTATCAAATAAGCCTTTGTTCGTCGCCTCCCTGTTTTGTGCTTTCCAGAACATCCGTTCTACGGATGGATGGATCCCAAGAAATCGTGTGTATGTCTCCTCAACTCATCTGGCCCGTCATCAGTCTCTGCCTGCTCATGACTGGTTGCGGTTCCATCGGTGGTCCCAGCATTGATTTCACTGCTCCACGCATTACGGGTAGAGCCGTCGATGCCCTTACCGGCACCCCAATCCGGGGCGCCCGGGTTGGACGAACCGTTTATTCTTGGAAGGGCCCCGGCGGGGAATTTCGAAAAGCTGGGGAGGAAATGCTGCTCCTCCAATCCTTGACCTACACCGACAAGAACGGCGACTTCACGCTCGCATCGAAACGTGCAGCCATGCTTTTCCGCTTCGGCGATTACTCACTGAACCTGCGCTTGGTCATTCAATCCTGGAAGCACCAAACCTGGATGACCAACTACTCTGTCAGCAACCTCAACACGAATCGCGAAGGTGCTGAACCTCACCTCGACCCCGGCGAAATCTCACTAATTCCTCGCAAATAAATGTCTTGCGAAACCAATTCATTGAGCAGCGATTTCTAGAAGTTCGTCCAGCCTGCTGCCGCTCTTCCCTCCGATAGGGTGCTCCCGAGCGAGCGCCACACACAGTCCCCGAAGACTTTTGTGGAGAGAGAAAGGGCGCTCGATCGCGGCGGTCAGCCACCACCTTTGCGAGTCCACCGGGGCCAGTCCGTCAGGAAAAAATGACCGGCTTCCAATAAGCCTCCCGGCATCATGTATTTCAATGGAAACCCATTGGGCATCTGCTGAAGCAACAAGGCATCCATGTAAAACCGACCCCAAGCAAAGTCGGGATCGCGAATAAACGAGGAACGCATCGGAGAATCTGCCGAGATTGGAGAGATGTAAATCGCCTTAATCGTCCGCTGATTGTCATTGATATTGAAAAAGTCATCGCCCTTTTCATCCACCACGCGATTGCTGGTCCAGACGGAATCCCGCTGTCCGTACCACGCCGTCGCCCAAGGCATGTCCGTCATCATGAGTTCATCGGGATTCAGAAATGAGGTGAACGCCTGGATAAAGTCCGGGCGGTAAGGCGGATAAACCATGGCAGGCATCCGGGGCGGGAGGAGCTTGAGGATCAATGGCAATGCAGCGACCAAGGCAAACGCTCCCACCATCACCGCCTTCAATTCGAGCATCGGGAATTCCAGACGCTCTAAGAGCAAGTAAAAGAGTGAGATGCCATAGACCACGACCATGGGAAACAAGATTGCGAGCAGGTTCTCGGAATTGATCACCGGAGAAAATGTCGAAAGCCAGGTTCGCCCGAGTGCTTGCACAATAATTAACGTGCCAACGGCCATGACAAGGAACCAGCGCAACCGCTGCAAGGATCGGTTGTTAAATGGCACGAGCAACCCCACCAGAAAGAAACCGCTTACCCAACTACCCCCCAAACGGGAGAGTTCGTCCTGCGCGATTTCCGCAACATTCAGCACCACCTTTCGCCTCACATCATCCAATGTCACCCGAGACATGTCGGGCGACTGCGACCGCAAGAGGCGAGTGCCCGTAAACTGAGCCGTTTCCTCAACCACTGTATAGGTTGCCACCCCGAAGGGTTGACCACAGAGGGAATAATTGCGCCACAACCAGGGAGTAATGACGATCACGAACGCCAAGCCAACCGCTGGCGTTAAGAGCCACCGACGCGCACCCACGGACACCAAAACGAAGAGACTCACCGGGATCACCAACCAACCGAACGCATATCGAGTCATGCATCCAATGCCCAAAAGCCCACCCAACGCGAGGGCCAAAACCAGGCTCTTCGAAAGGGTCCGAGGCGTTTGAGCGCGTTCCCCCGAATCCAATGCAACCAGCACTTGAATCACAAAAAGGAAGAGGCTCATCAAAAAAACCGTCGACAACCCGGAGTACACAAACCGCCAAAGAATTTCCGACCCATAGATGATGACGACGGATAACCCCGCAATCCATGGGTCAAATAAGTGGCGCGCCAGCAGAAAAATCTGCAGCAGCAACAGGCAGAAGATTCCCAAATTAAAATATCCAATCAGGACGTCCGGTTGATGGCGCTCAAAACCTCCATCGGATGTCTGCTCCATGATTGTAAACTTGAAAGGAGCCACCTTCATCCAGCCAGCCAGCAGCAACGGATATACCGGCGGATTCGCAAGATCGGGATGCGGTTGACGCAAGATTCCGCGTCCATCCTGGCCTTGATTCATCACTCGCTTTTGCATCAAGTGCAGACTCGCAGGGCGGATAAACTGCGTCGTAAAACCTTTCTTTTCTGAAAGGTTTCGCGCGATTTGGGCTGTGTCCATGGCCTCCGGCGCATTCAAATTTCGGAACTCCGTCAGATGATACACCGTTCCGAGGAACACCGCGATCAGCACCACCAAAAAGCGCGTCAGCCAAATTCTTCCTCCACCCTCTTCGAGTGAATAGATCCATTCCTGTATGCCCGTGGGCGGTTGACTCATGTGCGAGAAGTCTAAGACAGAGATCCTGGCGATGGACACGAAATACTAAAATCCCTCGAGATGAAATTCGTGCAGTTTGCGATGCAACGTGCGACGGCTCATTCCCAACTTTTCTGCGGCTTTTGTCCGGTTACCCAGGCATTCCTGCAACGCATGGATGATCAACTGCTTCTCAGCTTCCTTGACGGTGAGTTGGCCGGCAGAAAACCTGTCGTTCGTTTCTCGCGCTGTGAGTTCCGCTGCAGGTGTCCGGACTGCCACCGGTAGATCCTTCGGCTGAATGAAGTCGCCCCGCGTCATCACGACAGCGTGCTGGACCGCGGTGTTCAGTTCACGGACATTGCCAGGCCACCGATGTCTCAGCAAAAGCTCCATCGCTTCGGTGTTAAAGCCATTCACTTTTTTGCCATCTTCCTCGGCAAATTGTTTCAAAAAATGGTTTGCCAGAAGAGGCACATCACCCAATCGATCTCGCAACGGCGGCAGATGAATGGGCACCACCGCCAACCGATAGTAGAGATCCTCCCGGAACGTCCCTTTCCGGACCAACTCCTCCAAGTTCTTGTTCGTAGCACACAAGATCCGTACATCCGACATCTGAGTCTTGCTTGATCCAATCCGTTCAAACGTTCGCTCTCCCAAAAACCGAAGCAACTTCACTTGGGTTGTCGCATCAATCTCCCCAATTTCGTCCAGGAACAAGGTGCCGCCGTTTGCCGCTTCGATCCGCCCCAATCGACGTTCATGCGCCCCGGTAAACGCCCCCTTTTCATGCCCGAATAACTCGCTCTCCAGTAGCGACGCCGGTAACCCCGCACAATGAACCGCCACCAACGGCGCCTTGGACCTCGGACTCAACTGATGAATAGCCTTGGCAATCAGTTCTTTGCCAGTCCCGCTCTCCCCCGTGATGAGCACCGTTCGCCGAGTCGGCGCCACCTGCCGGACCGTCTCAAAAATCTCGTGCATCGCTCCCGACTCGCCCACGATGTTTTCCACACCGAATTTTTTTTCCAGGGCCTGATGCAACCCCACATTCTCGGATTCGAGCTTCTGAAGTTTCAGAGTCTTGAGAATTCGATGCTCCAACTCATCGAAATTGAGCCGTGCCTTGGGAATGTAGTCGTCCGCACCCAGTTTGATGGCCTGCGCTGCAATGTCTTCCGAACCGTATGCGGTCATCAGAATGCAGACCGGTGGCTTCTGGAGCGATTTGGCGCGGGAGATCAACTGCAGGCCATCTTCCTTTGGCATCCGTAAATCGGTCAGGAGAACATCGAAATGTTCTTTTTCCAACAACTCCATCGCCCTCGCGGCATCTTCCGCGAGGTACACATCAAATCGATCCTCTAAGGCTGCGCGCAGCCCTTCACGAGTCGCCTTTTCGTCATCGACGATCAGGAGCGTCGGTGTCGTCATGCCAGAAACCTAGTGCTCAAATAGCTTCTGGCCAACGCTTGTGAAGAATTTACCCTATGCCAATGCCAAGACGGCGAAACGAATCCTATCGCCGACGGTCTGAACCAAGCCTCCAGCCACCATGATGCTGCTTCCAGTTGTTACTCGCGAGCTCAACGTGGCCGCTCGACAAAAATCGACTCACCGCATCCGGATGCTCGGTGCGGTTGTCGGCATTGTCGCCATGACCTGGCTGCTCGTCGTCAGCGCTGCAGGGATGGTTTCCGGCCAACAGGGCCAGGACCTGTTCCGCGGAATTTCACTCGTCGTCTTCGTATTCTGCCTCGCCGCCGGACCCATCCTCACTTCGGATGCCATCAGTTCTGAGAAACGTGAGGGCACACTCGGCCTGTTATTCCTCACGGATCTCCAGGGCATCGACATCATCTGGGGCAAACTCGTCGCCGCCTCGATCGCAGCCGTCTTCGCAGTCCTGGCCTTGATCCCCGTCCTCGCCATGGCCTTGTTGCTGGGCGGCGTCACCCTCCTGGATCTCGCCCGTGCCAGCTTGGTTTGGTTCGCAACCCTTTTCGCCTCCGTCTCGCTCGGTATCCTCGTCTCCACCGTGAGCCGTGACGACCGTAAGGCAGTGGCCGCCGCCGTGGTTTTGTCGATCGCTCTGGGCTACGGCGCTTACGCTCCAGCGTCACTAGTCGAGTCGATGGAACTAAAGACCCTCGCCGACTCGCTCAAGATTTTCAGCGCGGGCTTCGCGCTGGCCACGGCCAACGACTGGCTCGTCGGTTCGCGAGCCTGGCTCGAATTCTCAGCGTCCATCACCTTCTTGTTCTTGGTCGGCGCCTCCTCCCAGGCTCTCGCCGCCAAGTGGGTTCCCGCCCAGGGCGGAGAGCGCCCCAAATCACACCGACGTACTCTTGCCGAGGCGATGGTCCATCAGTGGGCCTACGGCGACCCGATCCAACGAGCCATTCGTCGCGGGCGACTCCTAGACAAAAACCCGTTCCTTTGGCTGAACTCACGACACCAACGAAAGACGCAGTATATGTGGGGTTTCTTGGCATCCATGCTAGTCATTTGGTTGTGGCTGGCCCGCACGATGCCTCACCTAGTTCTACATTGTTATAATTTTCTTCCGGCTGGCTTCGCGACGGAACTTAGATTCCATCGCCAGCTTCCGTCGTCGATGTCGCGCCTTGATTCCCGCCTCCACCTCCGCCGCGCTTCGCTCCTCTTGGAAGTACCAC
>SXSK01000237.1 GCA_005793375.1 Verrucomicrobiales bacterium
GGCCGAGGCGCTGGGAGTTGTCAAAGGCGAGGACTTCGAATGGACGGTCGAGGACAAGAACACGGTGGTTCTAACGCGTGCGAAGGCTCGACCGACCCGCAAGCTCAAGTCCGTCTCCCGTTAGGTTGACGCGAATGCGCAATGCCGGATTGACCGAGCAGGTTTTCGGCGCGAATTCGGTAGGCATACGCTGAACCCGGCGAGACCTCTCCGTCCAGGTAGAAATGCAGATCCCAAGGCACCTCAGCGACCATGCGCCAGTCCTGCGCGTTGATGGACCGGTCAATGAGGATGGAAGTCTCGATGGTATATTCACCTTGCCACGCGAGATGGATCAAGTCGGGCGACAGCACACTGACGGTTACCTCCGCCGGTTCGCTGGGAATCCCGCCGACCGGAAACGTTGGACCCAGTGGCGCACCGTCGCTGCCGGCCCGCAGCAATGGTGAATCCGGCAGAAGTCGAAAATCCAAAGCGGCTGGAGCGATAAATTTCGGGTCGAAGTTGGTGTTGTTGCGACCATCCACAATCGTGGCGCCCGCTACATCGGTGAACGAAATCTCGGCGCCAGAACTGGCATCGATGCCAAGCGCCTGGTTGTTGTCCCAAACGATGGTGTTTAACACCGAAGCGAATCCCCCGCCGAGTCCGGGGGTGTTCTCGAACAAATGAAGGCCGATGCCGCATTGGGCAATCGTCACGTGGTCCAACACCACGGTGGACACATCTTTGACGGCGACACCGCTGCCCGAATTATGAATCAAGGTGTTGGCGACCCGGATATTCCCAGAGGCGTCACCGATGGAGATTGCCTTGTCTGTGAAATCGTAAATCAAGCAGCTCTCGATGAGTCCATGGGACTCCGTGCCAAAATCAATTCCGTCGATATTATTGCCGACGCCATGCCGCAGGGTGGTGTGGCGGATGATGCTACCCGCCGGCAACTGATCCACATCGATGGCATCCAGCAAGGCGAACTCGAAGAGGCAATGCTCGATGAGAATCGGCGTGCCGGTCAGATGCAATTCGTTGTAGCGGGCGACATGGCAGCGCCGGAGGTTTAGCGAGCTCGCATTCTCCGTCTCGATGATCGGGTTAATGCCCTCGACATAATCGTGCAAGAAACTGTCCTCAATCCGCCCGCGGGCGCCGTCGAACAGGCGAATCCAGCCGCCTTGAACATCTGCGTGCTGGATTTCCAGCACGGCGTTGGTTCCCTTGAGGCTCAATTCTCCCCACGCGTTCGTTCCCGATCCCGGGCGTAAAACCACAGGAAAGGCTTTCGTTCCCAGGAGCGACACTTTGCCATCGTCCACCTGGATCGAGACGCCTGGAAGCAGCAAGACTTTGGCGCCCGCCAGCACATTTAATTCGGCGCCTTGACTTAAGAGTAGATCCTTGTCGACCAAATGGACACCTTCCGCCGGGCTCCAGATGTTCGTTCCGGTCAACACGCCGCCGTGCCGCACCGTGATTTCGGCCGCTCGCTCGATTTGAACCGGGGGCACACTCACCGTGTCGATCGAGGTGATGACGGCGTCCAAGGCGAGCCCAAAACTCAGATCGTCGCTGGTCGGATTGCGCTGGTGGACCTCGACCGCGAGCACATTATCGCCTTCCAGCAGTGCTCCGGAGAAAAGCGAAAACGGTCCAAGGAACGATGGCGCAGCGACACTGCCCGATGCGAACGTGTCAAGATCGATGAGACCCGCCGGCATATTAAAGCGATAAATCTCCACGCCGTTTAGGTGGAAAACGGCGCCGTCGTCGATCACGTGCGACAAATTAAGGGTCACTCCGTTCGTCGGCCCCTGAAATTTAAAGAACGTTCGAAATAGATATGTGGTTTGAGGTGGACGGAGCTGAACCAAAGCGGTGTTGGGCGCCGCCGGCAGTCCATTCGTCAGCCCCAGATAAAATAATCCTTTGCCCGAGCTCCACGACCGCGCCTGGTCGTCATACGCGATTTCCTTCCAAGCCGATCCACGATCCACACCGGTCTGATTGAATCGCCAACGATTCGTCAACGAGACCAAACTCAACACCTTGGTCGTAACCACCTCGCGTGTTCCGGGGTTTAACCCCCATGGCGAGGGCGGATCAGAAGAGGAGAACGAATTGGCACCGGTCGGGCTGCGTCCCTCGGAAACGTCTTGGGTTTGGTGGATGTAAACTATGGCATCAATCTCCTTGTGTTCGGCGTTCATGAGCCGGATGAGTCCGGATTCTTTCGGTAATTTAAAGGGAAACTCGCCAACTCCGACGATGTTCCCGCCATTCGAGAACCCAGCCACGACTTCGTGCCTGTTGATGAAGCTGAGGGCGGGAAACGCGAAACCGGCCGGAGTCAATCCGGGCAGGATTGAGAGTGACAAACCGGCGAGGGAGACTGGCCGAAAATCGGGATTGAACAATTCAACGAAATCGCGGGACGACGCCGAAGAGGCGAGCCATTCATTGATCTTGAGAAACGAAGCGTCGCCTAATCCAATCGGTTGGTTGGGCCCCCCTAATGACGGAGAAGTCAGACTCCACCGGCCCTCTGGCAAACGTCCGATCGAATACCCCGGAAGCTGCCGGCCGAATTGGACATGATCTAAAATCGAACCGCCGCGCATCGGGGCATCGTACAACCACACAGTTTCCCCCGAGGCATTGAAAGAGAAGCCCAAGGCGAGTCCCGGTGCAGAGATATTATCGCCGCCGAACAGCACGAGGTATTTGCCTGGTTCCAGGATCGGCCCGTTCGCAAACACGAACTTGCGAGGATTGGAAGCGTCGTCCGTCAGGCTCATGCCGGTCAGATCCACGCGATCAGAGGATCGATTGAGAAGCTCAAGAGCGTCGGGCAACTCGGCTCCACCGATCGCCGAGTTCGTGTTCGAGGCCAGAATCTCATTCAAGATCAACGGTGACAGTTTGGGATTTACTTTCCAGGAGCGCGCAACGGTCGGTTGATTTTCCGGCTGCCACTCGCCTGCGGAGTTTTTGGCGAGAACTCGAATCAGGTAAGTTCCGTTCTGAAGGGCATCCAAGCGAATCGGCTGTGGGACAGGAGTCTCCGGGCTGTAGGCGCCCTCGTTGATTCGATACCGGTAATGGGTTACTCCCGGTCCATCAACCATCAGCAGCGTATTTCTTCGTGGCGTTTCCTCTTCCGGAACCCCGGAAATGGCAGCCCACTGGGGCACTCGCCACCCCATGTCCAATCCGTTTTTCCCACCCCCTCTCGCGGGCGAATACTGGCCAGGGAATAAAGCGCATCCCCAGGCACGAAGGCGGGGTCGAGATCTACAATTCCCACTCCAGCGATAACGCGTACTCCCGGTATGATGGAATGGGCGGCCTCAAGGATAAAACCCGCGGTCGGACGATCACCGATTCTTATATGCGCCGAATTTCTCCAAAAAACGTCGCCCTCAATCGCGGCGCCCCGTCCTTGTCCGGAACCTCCTCGCCACGCTTCAAAATAGATGGCGGCGGAAGCGTTCTCCACCCAGGTGTTGTGCTCCGAAATCAAAAATGAGCCGGTTTGGATCAGCGCGCCATGATCATTTTCCGCGAACAGATTTCGAACAGCCGTGACGTTCGAACCCTCGCTCGCCTCGAGGCCGTTTGCGGTGTCGCCGAGATTTTGTTGGGCGCGAAAATGTCGGAACGTATTTCCTTCGATGTGAGCGTCCGCGGCCTGCAGCTCGATGGCATCATCCCCTCCTCCGCGGAATGTGTTGTTCATAAACCGGGGGATCGGGTGCGGCCGTGTTGCACCAGTGAAACGGATGACGTCCACGTCCTCGCTAGACGCGGCAAACTCAGAGGTTTCGATCAAGAACTCGCCGGCTGCCGGCAGAATCCCTGCCGCGTCGATCGTTGGCGACGCGCTGGCGCCAGGGAAGCGGCAGTCGCGAGCGATCAATGAGGAATACAGGCTGCGGATGATACCGGCCGTGCTCGGTTGAAACGCGGCATGGTCCAAAGTTAAACGGCTGTGATCCAACCGCAGTATCGGCTGGTCGGAGCCGGAGGATGGAAACTCGACGAAAGCCAATTCATTCGACTCGACGGAGTGATCGAAGATCAACCCCGGCCAGACGTTCGAGACGTTGGACGCCAGGCAAAAATAAATCGGAAGCGACTCGGTGCCGCGGGCGGACAATCTGCCTTGAACAACTAGTCGGGCGCCGGCCGAAAAATAAACATTGCAGCCAGGCTCGATTGCCAGCGTTCTTCCTTGTGGAACCGTGAACGGCTGAAGGATCCAGACTGGCCCTTCCGCGGCAGTCCAGCGCAGATCAGTTTCCATCCGGCCGGGCGCGGCGTGGAAAACGCTGGAGTCCCGGACCACTTCGAATGAGGTTCGTTCGAGTTCATCAGCATCCGCGTTAAAGGCCTGGATGAGCACTCGATTGATACCGGGATTCAACACGAGTCCTGAGATAGACCACGCGGAATCAAGCGGAAGCCACTGAGCAGGGCTTCCATTGACGCGGACCTCTCGCGTCAACGCCGCATCGGCGCGCCCGGATAATGAAATCGCCGCCTCCCTGGTGAAATAGACTCCGTTAGTGACAGGCAGAGTTGCGTTGAAAGCAAGCCCATCCGGGAATTGCGAGCGCACGTGGGCAATGCGTCCGGAAACAAAGAGTTTGATGCTATCCAGAACCGCCGCTGGGAGGTGCTTGCCCAACAACTGATCAATAAATGGAAACGCCTGTTCCGGAGCAAAGACGGTCGTTGTCAAACGTTTCAACGCCGAGACGTATCGAGTGACCTGATCGGGATGGGTCAAGAACCGCTCCAGCGCAGGGATTTTCAACGAGCCGAGCAAGGTCGCATTAGTACGTCCCGCCGGCGCTCCCTGGCCGAGAGCCGTATCCGTATCGTAAGGGAGGAGGTGAAACCGCGGATCAATGACGCCTCGATAGAGGGCGAAATCGTCCCCGTAACCGGTGTTCGGGCTGGTTTCCTGGTTGTCCATGAACGCCATTATCGCGAGATACAGAATCCAATCCCCGACATCGATCGTCCGGGGCACGGAGTCTGCGTATTCAGCCTCCGCCGAAGCGGACAAGACGCGGCAGAGATTGATCATGTCCGACCAGTCATTCGCACGCTGGTTGGTCTGTTTAAAATAGACGGTTTGATAGGGCTTTGGATCAAGCCCGAGGTATCTGAAGTCCGCCTCCTGGGTGGAGTCGTCCGAGCCGATGCCACGATATAGGTTACCCCGAGTGTCGCCGGGAAAGTGGCGCTCGACGAAGCGGCTGTCCAAAACCTCGACCACCGCATAATGGCCGTAGGTCAGCACAACGCCACCATCGAGGGAATGATCCAGCCCATTCACGCGGACATCCGCCAAATAGGTCCAGGGCGCGTGCAGACCGGCGCGCAGGCCAAAGGCGTTACCCAGCACCTGCACATAACTGTAGGGCGCATTGAGGTTGATCGACGCCACGTTGTTCCACAGATGATCGCTCGGGAAATTCACGCGATAACTATTCGGCGGTTTCCCTCGGCTGCCGTGACCGCGGTGCCGAACGCCCGCCCGATGTCGGATGCTGCTCTCGATGCCGATTGAACTGACGAAGGTCGCGTTGAATTCGGCTTCGGTCGAACTGTCGGGCGACTGGCTTCCGATTACGGCCAGTTCAGCCCGCTCGGATTCGGTGAGGATGATGCGATAGAGGGGAAGACCGGCTGAGTCAGCGGCATCATCCACTTGAAGAAGGCAGTTGGCGGCCTGAGCTTCCTGGCCGTCTTCAGGAACCGCCGGAGCCGGCCAGGTTCGGCCCCAACCGGCCGGGGAAACTGCCTCGATGTAATACTCGAGGATCAGCTTGTTCTCTTGCGGCGGGAGTGCGACACCGAACACACCGTCCCCGCGTGCTGCGTCAGAATGCTGGCCATCATCGAACATTTCCAGAGACGCAAAGGCATTCTTTGAAGGACGATCCATGCGGTATTTCAAAAACACCCGATCAGCGGCCGACGTTCGTGAAACAATCCTCACCGTGAATACGATTTGATTGGTGGACCGTGGAACCGAGGGGGAATGGATCACCTCCAGGATGATGGGCGGACTGGACTGGGATGCGATGGAGTTCGTCCTCCCGGGCGTTCCACCGGCCAGCACGCTCGCCGCCCAATTCTGTCCGTAAACAACGGGCAGTCCGGGATCCACCAACTCGAGCGTTTTGCCTGCACCGTCGTGCTCAGCGGTCCACGTCCACCCGCGATGCCCGTTGTCGAGAGGGCCGCGCCTTCGGGTGGCCCAATCGCCTTCGCGCGCAAACTGCACCTGGCTCACGACAATTTTATTGCGATCCCGCAATTCAATGAGCTCGCCGGCGTGGCTCAGGGTCCCCGTCCAGTTGCCCACGACATTGGTCACGTCAGGATACTTGGCCCGAAAACCGTTCAGATCCGCCGCGACGACCCAAAACCCGCCCGGCGGAATCGTCACCGCGGAAAACGTGTATTGAATGCCTTTGGAAAATTGCCAGCCGTCCAGACTGGCAGCTTGGGATCCAGGATTGTGGATTTCGACAAAATTCTCGTCATCCCGGCCCGACGTCGCATGATACATGATCTCGTTGATGGAGACCGTTTGGCAGGAGGAGTCGAAAGCGGATGTGAGCAGAGGAATGATCGCGGCAAGGAAGCGGCACCGTTTGATGATCTCATTCATGCTGGTGCCGATCGTCCGTAGATTTTGAAACGTGACCTTTTCGTTACGTAATTCCAATTCTTGTTCCAGATGAGACAAATAAACCCGAAAATCTTCGTGGAACTGCCCCCTCACGCGTCCTGGCGAACACCCTCTCCCCCGCCGCCCCCTCCGAGGGGAGAGGGATGGGGTGAGGGGGCTAGGTTCAAGGTGAGGAGCATTCGTCTCAGTTTGAAAGTGATTTAGAAAAAGCGCCCTGGACAGAGATCCTGCTTACCGGATTGTGTGATTCGCACGTTCCCGCACCGTGCCACTCCCAAAGAACCAAAGCAAGTTTCGCGAACACCACCGAACATTCGACGCCTCGGGCTATTGCTATTGCCCGCCGAGACGAGTATTCCTTCTGTCGAAACGGCCGTCGGTGTCGTGGGTGTAGTATTTAGCGCACAGCGTAGCGCAGATTTGTTATCTGCTGCATCGCAGAATTGCATTCTGCGGCACGTCCACCCTCCGAAGGGACTCCGGAGGACGCGTCGGCAAGTGCCAGTGCGCTCTAACTTTCCGACCTACTGCCGATTACAAATCTGCGCTACGCTGAGCACATACGCGGACAGATGGCCGAAGGTAGACGAGTTCCCATGGAGATCCATTTTGCTGTGTTTCCTTCCGCCGAGTGCGACGTTCGCCCTCGACCTGCCGGTGCATTTTTCAGGTCGATTAATGCCCTTGTATTCATGCTTTTTTCGGCCACGGAAGCCATTCCGGCAGAAACGCCTTTCCAGTGGGAATGGCGCAGCCCATTGCCCGAGGCCTATGCTCTGGCGTCGGTCACCTTTGGTCAGGAACTCTGGGTCGCGGTGGGCCGGTCAACAATCCTGTCGTCCCCTGAAGGCCACCAATGGCGGCGACATGCCCGCGAAATGACCAATGATTTCCGCAGTGTGACATTTGGCAATTCCATGTTTGTCGCGGTGGGCGAAGCGGGGAGCACAGCCCTTTCGTACGACGGAGTGAATTGGGTGCCGGGTTCGATCGGTACGAATGTGTCCCTTCAGTGCGTGGTTGCCGGACAAGGCAGGTTCGTCGCCGTGGGCGAAACCGGAGCGGTCTTTTCCTCGACCAACGGCCGGCAGTGGGAGAATCGAAGTGCCGCCACGCAGCGATGGTTGTGGGGCGTCGCCGCACGTGAGGATCTTTTTGTCGCGGTCGGCGACAGCAATACGTTGCTGGTGTCGCCAGATGGTCTCAACTGGACCGAACGCATTCCTTATCCGGGGGACAGCGCATTGAAGGCGGTCACCGTCAGCGGAGGAGGTTTCTGGGCGGTGGGCGAGGCAGGAACTGTCTTGCAGAGTTCTAACGGACGTCGGTGGCTGCCGGTAAACACGGGTTTCACGGATAATTTGTTCAGCATCGGGGAGGGAAACGGACACTTGGTCATCACCGGCGACAACGGATTGGTTCTAAATTCCACCGATGGAATTGTCTGGCAAAAGGAGACGACCCGGACGTTAGACACGCTGAATGCATTGGACTTTGGCGGCGGACGCTTCGTGGTGGTCGGACAACACGTGACCATCTTGACAGCTCACGAAGGCGCCTTTTGGACGTTGCGCTCCGAAGGCTCTACGGTGGACTGGTCGGATGTCGTGTTTGGCCCGGATCGGTTTGTGTGCGTCGGCGCGGGAGGGTCGGCTGCGCACTCGTTGGACGGAAAGGATTGGGTGGCATCCAGCACGGGAGCGACAAACGATCTGTCCACGCTCGTTTTCCAGGGCAACCTTTTGATCGCCGCCGGGAAAGATGGCACGATTCTGACTTCGACCAACGGGCTGCAATGGGTTCGCCGTGTGCGCATCTCAGTTTTTTTCGAGGTTGTAGCGATGCGGGCTGCGATTGTGGTTAGTTATTGGCGAGGGAGGGAGGTTTGGCGTGTGGGAAGAGATCGTGCCAGCGGTGGTTGCGCCAGAAGGTTTCCAGGCACAAGA
>SXSK01000238.1 GCA_005793375.1 Verrucomicrobiales bacterium
CCATTGTTGAAGGCCTTGCCCAGGAGAGATCCAAAGGCAATGTGCCGGAGCTACTCCAGAACCGCCGCTTGGTCACCTTGGATTTGGCCCTCATGGTGGCCGGAACCAAGTACCGCGGTCAGTTCGAGGAACGTATCAAGGCGGTGATGGAGGAGATCCGCCGCACTAAGAATGTCATTTTGTTCATCGACGAGTTGCACACCATTGTAGGTGCGGGCTCGGCGGAGGGTACGATGGACGCTTCGAACATCTTCAAGCCCGCTTTGAGCCGAGGGGAATTACAGATCATCGGGGCCACGACCCTGAATGAATACCGTAAGTACATCGAAAAAGATTCTGCCCTCGAACGTCGCTTCCAGACTGTCAAAGTGGAGCCTCCAAGCGTGGAGGACGCCATCGCCATCCTGATTGGTCTGAAGCCGAAGTACGAAGAGCATCACAAGGCGGAGTTCACCCAGGATGCCATCGAATCGTGCGTTCGACTTTCGGATCGCTATATCACTGCCCGATATCTGCCCGACAAGGCCATTGACGTCATGGACGAAGCGGGTGCGCGAGCCCGGATCGGCGCCATGCAGCGACCGCCCGATGTTAAGGATCTCGAAATTGAGATCGAAGACATCAAGGTGAAGAAGGAGCAGGCCATCAAAGACCAGGACTTCGAAGGGGCAGCCGCCTTGCGCGACAAGGAAAAAGCCTCGAAGGATCGGTTGGAGAAGATTTTGGCTGAGTGGAAGCAGAACAAGGAAGAGCGCCGCGTCGTGGTGGGCGAGGATGAAATCCTTCAGGTGGTTGCCAAGTGGACTGGCATTCCGCTCAAGCGCATGGAGCAGACCGAGATGCAACGGTTGCTGGACATGGAAAGCGAATTGTCCCGCGTGGTCATCGGCCAAAAAGAGGGTGTCACGGCTCTCTGCAAGGCCCTACGGCGCGCCCGTGCCGACCTCAAGGATCCCAAACGACCTATCGGCACGTTTGCTCTCCTGGGGCCCACGGGTGTCGGCAAGACGTTGTTGGCCAGGACCTTGGCGGAACAGATGTTCGGCAGCACCAAGAACCTCATTCAGCTGGACATGAGTGAATATTCGGAGCGGCATGAGGTTTCGAAAATGATTGGGAGTCCGCCTGGTTATGTCGGTTATGGGGAAGGCGGTCAGCTGACTGAGAAGGTTCGCCAGAACCCCTATTCCGTGGTGTTATTCGACGAGGTGGAGAAGGCTCACCCCGACGCCATGAACCTGCTGCTCCAGATCCTCGAAGAGGGGAAAGTCACGGACGGCATGGGACGCGCCATAGATTTCCGCAATACCATTATCTTGATGACGTCCAACGTCGGCAGCGAAACCATTCGGAAGCAGACCACCATGGGCTTTGCGCCCCAGAGCGATGCGGGGTCTTACGATGCGATGAAGAGCCGTATCATGGAAGAAGCCAAGCGCGCCTTTCGCCCGGAGTTTCTAAACCGACTGGACGACATCATCGTCTTCCGCACGCTCGGCAAACCCGAGATTATCCAGATTCTGGACCTTGAAGTGGCCAAAGTGGTCGAACGGATCCATCGCCGGAACATCCAGGTGGTCCTTGAAGAAAAAGCCAGGGATTTCCTGATCGAGAAGGGTTACGACCCGCAATACGGCGCCCGGCCCATGCGACGTGCCGTGGAGCGTTATCTCGAGGACCCGTTAGCCGAGGAGATTTTGCGCGGCACGTTGATCAATACGGAACCGGTGACTGTGACATTGGAAGGCGACAAACTGGTGTTCACCCAGAAAAAGTCTAATCCGCCGACGGAATCGGTCTCCTCGCCGGAAGCCATCTAGGGCGATAGTCCATACGTCTGGATTTAATCATCTAACCCAGGGTTGCGGATCAAATCCGTCGCCCTGGGTTTTGTGTTTCTGGATTTCTTCAAAACGGAGCAAACCCGACCTTGGCACCCGCCGTCCGCTTTTCTAACGTCGAGCCGCGTTTATGGCCTATCTGAATGACAATTACTTAAAGTTGAAGGCGGGATACTTGTTTCCGGAAATCGGACGCCGGGTCAAAACCTTCTGCGATACCAACCCTGCTGCTGCGTTGCGCCTCATTCGATGTGGCATTGGTGATGTGACAGAACCGCTTCCAGCCGCGGTCATCGCTGCACTCCATAAGGCCGTTGACGAAATGGGCCTGCGGGAGTCGTTCAAAGGTTACGGGCCGGAGCAGGGCTACGACTGGCTGCGCCATGCCATCGCCAAAAAGGACTTTCGAGATCGTGGGTTGGATGTGGCGGATGACGAAATATTTGTCAGTGATGGTTCCAAATGCGACTGCGGGAACATTCTAGATATTCTGGGACACCAAAACCGAATTGCCATCAGCGATCCGGTTTACCCGGTGTACCTGGATACCAACGTGATGGCAGGACACACGGGTGAGGCGGATGAAACCGGGGCGTATGCCGGAATTCATTACTTGCCGTGTACGGCGCAGAATGGGTTTGTGCCTGAGCCTCCCTCGGGAAAGGTCGATGTGATCTATCTCTGTTCACCGAATAACCCCACGGGAGCCGTGGCAACGCGGGCGCAGTTGGAAGACTGGGTGCGGTATGCGTTGGCTAACCAGGCCATCATCCTATTCGACGCCGCTTACGAAGCGTACATCACGGATCCGGCGATACCCCGTTCCATCTATGAAATTCCTGGAGCCCGTGATTGTGCGATTGAGTTTCGGAGTTTTTCGAAAAACGGTGGATTTACCGGAGTGCGTTGTGCGTTGACGGTGGTGCCTAAAACCTTGATGGCTTCGACGGCCAATGGCGAACGGAAGCCATTGCACCCCCTGTGGCTGCGACGCACCACCACGAAGTTCAATGGGGTTTCCTACATTGTCCAACGCGCTGCGGAAGCGTTGTACTCGGACGAGGGTAAAGCCCAAGTGCGCACCTTGGTAAACCATTACATGGGCAATGCTGCGGTGCTGGTGGCGGGGTGTCGCGCCGCGGGGTTCACGGTGTTCGGCGGCTCCAATGCTCCATACATTTGGGTGAGTGCCCCGGATGGTGTCACCAGTTGGCAGGCCTTCGATAAGATCCTTCATGATGCCAACGTCGTGATCACTCCAGGCAGCGGGTTTGGACGCCATGGAGAAGGCTATTTCCGGGTGAGCTCGTTCAATTCGCGGGCCAATGCCGAGGAAGTGAGTCGGCGGGTGCAAGCCTTGAGGTGGTAACGGTGGGGCTGCGCAAGACTGCATCAAGCCCCCTGGGAGCACTGTAAGGAACTGAACGCACGCGTCCGGCGGTTGAGGGCAGCGCCGACTGGCAGTCGGCGAAACAGCAGACAGGGCTGTCTGCGCTACAAGTGACGTTCCGCGGCCCGTGTCGTTGAGATGGATGCAGCCCTGGGGGCTGCGGGTGGGGCGGTGCCGATCACGTCGTCCTTTTCACGTGAGCCCATCTCGTGATTGACTGGGTGCCTCACGATGAAGACTGCTTTGTTATTTGCGGGTCAAGGTGCTCAAACCGTTGGTATGGGTCGGGATTTGGCGGAAGCTTATCCGACGGCTCGCGGCTTGTTTGATCAGGCCAACGCCATTTTGGGCTATGATCTGGCGTCCATTTGCTTTTCTGGACCTGAGTCCGAGCTCACTCGAACGGAGAATGCCCAGCCGGGGATTTACCTCGTCAGCTGGGTTGCCATGGCGTTGCTTCGCGAACGCGTTCCGGACTTTTCGTTCGCGGCCACTGCGGGTTTGTCCCTGGGAGAATTCACAGCGCTGGCGGCGGCGGGCGCCATGAGTTTTGAGGACGGCCTCCGAGTGGTGCGCGCCCGTGGGCGTTTCATGCATGAGGCGTGCGAAGCCACCCGAGGCGGCATGGCGGCGATCATTGGTCTCGATGAAGGGCCGACCCGCGAGGTTTGTGAGGCGACGGGAGTCGCCCTTGCGAATCTCAATTGCCCAGGTCAGATCGTGATTTCGGGGGCCGCCGATCGAATTCCCGCAGCGGTGGAGGCCGCCAAGGCGCGGGGTGCCAAGAAGGCCCTGCCGCTGACAGTGGCAGGCGCCTATCACTCGCCTCTGATGGCCAGTGCCCAGCCTCGGTTGGGAACAGAATTGGAGCAGGTCAAACTCCACTCCCCCCAGGTTCCCGTGATCGCCAATGTCTCGGGCCTGCCCCATGGCGCCCCGAATCAGATTGCCAAGCTGTTGGTGGAGCAGGTGACTTCGTCGGTCCGCTGGGAGGCTTCCATCCGCTATTTGTTAGGCGAAGGGTTTACAAGGTTCATTGAACTGGGGCCTGGAACCGCTCTGAGTGGGTTTTTGCGTCGAATCGATAAATCGGCCGTCGGATGGAATGTGGCGGATGTCGCCAGTTTGGAGGCGACAGTCAACGGGTTGAAACTGGCGGCGTAGCATGAGTCCAGCGTATCGCCCGATACAGTGCCCGGCGGCCGTTTAGTGTCTTTGGTCACTTCGGGCTTTCCGTTTTTTCGGGGTTCTCACATGCTGCCTATCTCGTGATCACGTTTTCTAAATGGCTTTGTGCGGTGAGTCTGCTGGGGCTGTTGGTCGGCTGTCAGACGGCTGGACCGGTGAATTCCTCGGCTCAACGGACGGCGCTGGATTGGTATGTTGCGGTGCCCGATTCTAGTTATCAGTGGAAGGTCACTGAGTCCACTTTGGTACCCGGTGGCCGGGTTTCAATGATTGATTTGACCTCTCAAACGTGGCTAACCACCAACGAGGTTAACCGAACCCAATGGAAACACTGGCTTGTGGTGGCCCGCCCGGACGACCTACAGCATACGACGGCGCTGTTGTTTATATCTGGCGGCAACAATCGCAGTGATCGGCCACCCAAACCCTCCCAGGAATTATTGGCCATCGCCAAATCGACTCGATCCGTGGTGGCGGAACTTCGAATGGTCCCCAACCAGCCGTTGATTTTTGGCAACGACGGTAAGGAGCGCGTCGAAGATGATCTCATTGCCTACACTTGGGACAAGTACTTGCGAACGGGTGACGAACGGTGGCCTGCTCGATTGCCGATGACCAAGGCGGCGGTGCGGGCTATGGATACCATCACGGCGTTTTGCTCCAGCGACGCTGGGGGTAAATCGCGGGTCGATACCTTCGTCGTCGCTGGGGGGTCAAAGCGGGGATGGACCACCTGGACGACAGCGGCTGTCGACAAGCGCGTGGTGGCCATCTGTCCGATTGTGATCGATGTGCTGAATCTGGAGCCCTCCATGGTTCATCACCACCGTGCTTATGGTTTTTTTGCTCCCGCTGTCGGTGATTACACGGCTCACGGTATCATGAATTGGATTGGCTCGCCGGAAATGAAGGCCTTGATGGCGATCGAAGAACCCTTTTCTTACCGCGATCGTTACACCATGCCCAAACTCCTGCTCAATGCGTGCGGTGATCAGTTTTTCTTGCCCGATTCCTCTCAATTTTATGCCCGGGACCTCCCCGGTAAAACTTGCCTGCGATATGTGCCCAATGCCGACCATAGCCTCAAGGGGAGCGATGGGTATGAAACGCTCGCGGCTTGGCATCATGCGATGCTCCACCACACAGTGGTGCCTGAGTTTTCATGGGCACACGACAGTGAAGGTCAGTTGACACTGACGACGCGTGGAACAACTCCACCCTTGCAAGTGAAACTCTGGCAGGCCACCAACCCCAAGGCGCGCGATTTTCGCATCGAAACCCTGGGTGCGGTATGGAAATCAGCGGAGCTATCGGCGGAAAGCCCTGGGTTATTTCGCGCCCGAATTGCCAGGCCCGAGGTGGGTTGGACGGCTTATATGGTTGAGTTGACCTATGACGTGGGTGCTCCGACAAAGCTCAAGCTGACGACCGATGTTCGGGTCATCCCTGAGTTGACACCGTACGCGGCACCTCGGGGAATGGCGCCGAAAGGTTTCTTGAGCCGATGAGAATGAAGCGTGGGCTGGCGATGTCGGCTGGTTGACTGCCCTTAGGCGGGTTGCGATGGTTGGCGATGCCTTGATTCAAGTACCGCGTCTTGTTCCCAGATGATTGCGGGTCGGCGCAACTCCGAGTTGCCAGACATTTGGAGATGGGTCATCCCGGGAATTCCCCAAAAGCGGTGGAGGGCCACCGCGCTCCAAAGGCGCCGGTAACTCGGAGATGCGCCCTTTGCGGGTTGAGGGGGCGATTTCCGGTTTCATTTTTGCTTAAAATGTCTGTAATCAGCAGGTTGCGGCATTGCTTTGGGGCCTGTTGTTCTCCATTAAACGACAATATCTGGACCTCGGATGAAACCCGATGCTTGCCAAAGGCAGCTCCTCCCCTAGTCTCCCGCCTCCTTTTGTACAATTATGTCATTAGCCGCGCCCATGTCATTTTCGCCCGCCGGGGTTTCGTTCCTGCTGGCCCAAGGCGCCACTGCACAGCAGGGATCGCCGTTCATGATGTTGGTGCCGATGATCCTGGTGTTCGTGATCTTTTATTTCATGGGCATTCGGCCGCAGCAACAGCGCGCCAAGCAGTTGGCTGAATTGATCAAGCAGCTCAAGCGCGGTGACAAAGTCCTCCTCAGCGGCGGCATTGTGGCGCATGTGATCAACGTCGGCGAGGGTACCGTGACGGTTCGTTCGGCCGAATCGAAACTTGAAGTGCAAAAGAGTGCCGTCTCTGAAGTCTTGGAGAAAGCCACCGCCAGTTCCCCACAGTCTTAACGTATCTCGGATCTTTCCATGAACCGCAGTCATCTCTGGAAATTCGTTTCCATCCTCATCGTCCTACTCTTGGCTATCTCGGAGCTGGTGCCGCCGACCGACCGAGATTTGGTCGAGCAATTCAACGAGACCGCCATTGTTGGGCGTGACGCCACCCTGGATACCATCGTCAAGCGGGGGCGTGAACTCCAACAAAGTCGGCCCAAGCAACCGTACGAAAACCTGGTTGAAGCCATCGGCACAAATAACTTCGTCCGGTACTTCCCAACGAATTACATCAACTTTGCTGTCGTTCGGGATCCCGCCAAGGCAGTCCTCTCCCGGTTACAACGCGATGCTTCGGGTCAGATACGGCTGGGGTTGGATCTGAAGGGCGGCATTCAATTTGTCATGCGAATGGATACATCGCGTGTCGAAACCAACCGCGTGGTGACATCGCTCGAGAAGCAGTATTTGTTGGAGCAAGCGGTTGAGGTGGTTCGCAAACGTGTCGACCGATTTGGCGTCGCCGAACCGGCAATTCAGCCCCAGGGTGATGATCGCATTTTGATCCAACTCCCGGGTATGAGCGCGTCTCAAATGGAAGATGCCGAACGACAGCTCAAACAGGCCGCATTCCTTTCTTTCCACCTCGTGGATCCCGAAAACACCACGCACCTCCAGGAAGGAATTGTTCCCCCGGGTTACGAACGCCGTCAGATGAAACAGCGGGATCGCCGAACCGATCGCGAATATTACGAGCCGATCATCATTAAGCGCGGTGCCGAAAGGGGTATGACTGGCAAGTACGTTTCCCGTGCTGGTGTGTCCCATGATGCTATGACCGGATCGCCGGAGATCACCTTCCAGTTGACCTCGGATGGCGCGAAGATCTTTGGCGAAATCACCTCGGCCAATGTCGGCAAGTCTCTGGCGATCATGCTGGATGGCGAAGTGGTTTCTGCCCCTCGCATCAATGGGGCCATTACCGCTGGCAGCGGTGTGATCACGGGTTCATTCTCTGACAAGGAAGCGATTGAGTTGGCGACTAACTTGGAGAACCCACTGGCGGCACCGTTGTCGGTGGAATCTGCCGGTGTGGTCGATCCAACGATGGGTGCCGGTGCCGTCGCGAGCGGCTTCCGCTCGGCCATTGTTGGTGTCATCGCCATCGCGGCCTTTATGATGGTGTACTACATGGTCGCGGGCGCCGTGGCGAATGTCGCGATGATCTTGAACCTCATCATCCTGTTGGGTGTGTTGTGTTCCATCGACGTCACCCTCACGCTGCCTGGCATCGCGGGTATCGTTTTGACCATTGGTATGGCGGTTGATGCCAACGTTCTGATCTATGAACGCATGCGCGAGGAGCTCGCCACTGGCAAGTCGGTGCGGGGTGCTGTGGCTGCGGGGTACAGCAAAGCCTTTGGAACCATTTTTGACTCCAACCTCACGACGCTGATCAGCTCGGTGCTTTTGATCATTTTTGGCACCGGAACGATCAAAGGTTTCGGCACGGCGCTCACTGTCGGATTAATCGTGTCGATGTTCACGGCGTTGGTGGTGACGCGGTTGATTTTCGATTTCCTTCTGGCCCGTGGTTGGATGACGAGTCTGCCGATGCTTCACTTGATCCGTGGATCCAAGATTGATTTCTTGGGCTTGGCCAAGCCGGCGTTTGCGATTTCCTGGGCATTGATCCTTATTGGGTGCGCCTATGGCTTCTACCGAGGTAAGAACATGTTGGGTGTAGATTTCGCGGGCGGTGACGACATCCAGCTGACCTACAAGCAAGCAGTGCCCGTGGAAAAAGTAAGTGCGGCGATCGCCGAGCTCGAACTGGGTGATGCGGTGGTCCAATATCAGTCGACCTTGGGCGGCGGGGAAAGTGCGCAGTCCACCCTTCGGGTCACAGCCCCTCTGAACTCCGGTACCAACGTCATTCCGCATCTTCAAAAGACGTTTCCCGATGCTGGATTTCTGAGCGTTGGATTGGAGCGTGTGGGTGCTTCGATCGGCGCCGAAATTCAGAAATCGGCTATTATCGCCACGCTCCTTTCACTGTTCTTCATTCTGGTTTACGTGGCCTTTCGTTATGAATTCAGCTTCGCAGTCGGCGCCGTGCTGGCGATTGTTCATGATATTTTCATGACCACGGGTTGGTATTGCC
The DNA here is from genome assembly GCA_005793375.1 of Verrucomicrobiales bacterium. Lineage (GTDB taxonomy): Bacteria > Verrucomicrobiota > Verrucomicrobiia > Limisphaerales > UBA9464 > SXSK01. The sequence goes on from SXSK01000238.1 coordinate 8,842, forward strand.
TCACGGGGATATCGGGTGAAGGGCGCCAGTTCAACAGCACCTTCATCGCGGCCCTGCTAACGATCATCGGGTTCTCGATCAACGATACCATCGTCATTTTTGATCGAATCCGCGAAGACTTGAAACTCAACGTCCGAGGCTCGTTCAAGGACTTGATGAACTTCGCGCTGAATCAAACTCTGAGTCGAACCATCATCACTTCCGGTACGGTGTTGATGGCGACCCTCTCGCTTTATTTGTTTGGCGGCCCGGCCATCAACGACTTTGCATTCACTTTTCTGGTTGGAATTCTGACGGGTACTTACTCGTCGATCTACATTGCGAGCGCGATCGTTCTGTGGTGGCACAAAGGTGAACGCCCGAAAATTGGCAGCACCGTGCAAACCGTGAGCCAGGAAGATATCGAACGTGCCACAATCAATGTCTGAGGGTCGGAGAAGCGATTGATACCGCGACTTGAAGGTCGCAAACGAGTCGGCCCAGGGTTGATTGTTTCAAAACCCTGGGCCGTTCTGTTTACCCTGGAAACGCAGATAACTGGGTATCAAACCAGTTCCGGCATCGCCTTCCAGCCATCCACCAAATAGTGAGGCCGACCTGTGAGGTCTGGAATCGTGACGAGACTGGGGTCGAGGCCCAATTGATGATACAAGGTGGCGAAAACCTCACCGAAATGGACGCCGCGATCGGCAATTTCTCCTCCCAACCGATCGGTGGCGCCGATGACTTGGCCGGTCCTCATACCGCCACCAGCGAGCAAAGCGCAACCCACCTGAGGCCAGTGATCGCGGCCAGCATCCGCATTGATCAAGGGTGTGCGACCGAATTCACCCCAAGCGACGACCGCCACATCCTTGTCCAACCCGCGTTCGTGTAGATCTTCCACGAGGGCGCTGATGGCCTGATCAAACAATGGCAGATGTGTGAGCAACTCGCTGTGATTGTGGCTGTGGAAATCCCAGCGCCCAAAATTGAGAGTGACGCATCGAGCGCCTGCTTCCACCAAGCGGCGGGCGACGAGGAAGTGCTCGCAGTTTCGTGGAGCTCCATCGCCATAATTCTTCGGATCGCCCTTGCCGTAGCGCTCGCGCACCGAAGCGGGCTCCTTGGTGAAATCCAATGCCTCCAGCAGCTTGCTCGAGGTTAGAATGTTGAACGCCTGCTGTTTGAAGGAATCGAGCCCTTCCACGGCGCCGCTTTGATCCAATTCACGTCGGAATGAGTCGAATCCAGCCAGCAGCGCACGACGGTCTGACAGCTGTTCTAAGCTGATGTGGTTCAGTTTGAGGTCCTCCATGCCCGGCCCGTTCGGGCGGAAGGCCCTGTGCGTCGGCCCCAAAAAGCCTGGATGCCCTGGAGATCCGTACGGCGGGTGACCTGCTGGTGGGGCTAATCCCACGAATGCTGGAACGGCCGGCTCGGCTTGTGCCCGGAGTTTGGAAAGCACCGAGCCCATCGAGGGCCAGCCTCCAGGCGGTTGTTTGGGAACAGGCCGACCCGTATAGCAAATAAACGAATCATGGTCACCATTCGGTGAGCCGTACATCGTCCGGATTGGCACGAGTTTGTCCATGATCTTGGCGCAACGAGGCATATGCTCGGAGATCTGAATTCCGGGAACCGATGTCCGCGTTGGACGATGAGGTCCTCGGATCTCGAGCGGCGCTTCCATCTTCAGGTCGAACATGTCCTGGTGTGGCGGCGCACCCACCAAGTAAATCATGATTACCGCCTTGTGCGATCGACGAATACCGGCGGCCTGCTCGGCCTGAAGTAGCTGCGGCAAGGACAGCCCCCCCAGGGACAATCCACCAATTTTCATGAAATCTCGGCGCGAAACTCCGTCGCAAAGCCGACCGGCGGATTTTCCGAAAATCTTGATCATGCGATTAAACGGGTGGATACCCGATCCCATCCTGCAATACAACCAGGAATCAGCTACACAACCAGGATTTCTTTGGTCGAATGGAAGTTGACGCCCTACCAAAAACGCCCTTCCCTGAGTGAATACCAAGCGGTTCCAACGGCCAATGCACCCGTCCTATCGACTCAGTGACCCGATCGTTGCGAGGTTTCATACTCTGAGGATCTTGATCCTTTGCGTCGTTTCCCTCGTGTCAGATAGCGCCGCCAGTGAAGTTCAGTGGACACTCCGTGCTCGCGATCGGCAGGGTGGATTACTTCAACGCACCGAATCCATCGAGCCGTCCAGGGTTGGGGTCGTTGTGATGGATATGTGGGCGTACCACTGGTGCATGACCTGTGCCGAACGGGCATCCGCGCTGGTACCGCGGATGAACCAGGCGTTGGAAGGGGCGCGACGCCTCGGAATGACCGTCATTTTCACACCGACGAGCGCCATTGCTGCGTCCGAAAAAAGCCCGCAACGTCGCGCTGCGCGATTGCTTCCAGACGCCCCGTGGCCGCCCCTGCTGCCCATTCAATCACCTCAGTGCGGCCTCAAGAACCCGTTTTCCTGCCGCTGCGGTCCTGGAATAGATTGCCCTCGAAATTGGGGAGGTGACGCAATGCATCCAGATCTTCGAGTAGCGCGGAAAGATTTTGTGGCCTGGGGGACCCGCGAGGTTTGGAACATCATCGGTGCGCGTCAGTTGGAGAAATTGATTTACGTGGGTATTGCGGCGGACATCTGCGTCCTGGGGAAGGGTGAAGGCATCGTGCCCATGAGCCGCCTAGGGGTGCCATGTATTCTCGCACGCGATCTGACGGACACCGATAGCTATCCGCCACAGGAGGCCCTCGAACATACGCTCAAAATTATCGAGACCGAATTGGTTCCCACGATAGATTTCGCTGAATTCCTGAATGCCAACGCTGCCGGGACCGATTGGGACCGATTGGAATCCGTGCGAATTCGTCCCTGGGGAAAACCCCAACGCCCGTATTTTTTCCGAGAGGAATGCACTGTCTTCCTCGAACCCAAAGCAGCGCCTGGCGAGGAGATCCGGTACACCGTGGACGGGCGTTCACCCGACACAACATCGCTTCTGTATTCCCGGGCAATCGTTCTGACGAATCGAACCCGATTGAGGGTCCATCGTTTTCGAGGAGGTCAGCCGGTTGGGTTGGGGAGCGATGCGTTATACGAGAAGTTGCCGGTGACACCTCAAGTTCCGACGCTTCGGTTGTGGGAGCTCGAACCGTTGCGAATCCGGTATTCCGACCTGAAAAGTGAATGGCATGTCCCAGCCCGCACCTGGGGCATGACACTGCGTGGAGTTGACTATCATCAGGGAATCACGCTCCATGCACCCGGTTGGATCGAATTTCGGATTCCCACAGGCGCTTCCCGTTTTGTGGCACTTGCGGGAGCGGACGATGCCCCTAAAGGACGATTTAACGCCCAATTCTTGGGGCAGCGACCCAGCATGGTGTTTCACGTAATGATTGATGGAAAACGGGTGGCGGACAGTCCTGTCATGCGATTGGGTCAGGTTCCTTGGCCGTTCGATATTCCCATTCCCAGAGGCGCTAAGACGCTCCGACTCGAAGTCACCGATGCGGGGGATGGATCCCGTCTGGATTATGGAGATTTTGTCCAGGCGGGATTTCTCATCCCTGAATATGTCGGCCCGAGGAATCTTTATTAAAGCCCACAATGCGGAATAGGGCTGCGGTGTGTGGATTCTCCATTGAAGGTTCCGCGTTGCGATCGGGAGCCTTCCAGGTCACAATAGGCCCTGCCCGAAACGACCGACTTAACACCCAACTTTTGAAGCCTACTGCGGAACCTCGATGGACCCTAGCGCCCCGGCTCCCTGCAGTGGTCGAGCGATTGAGCCAAGAATGCGGGATTTCAACGCTGGTCGCGCAGTGTTTGGTGAATCGTGGCTTTGCCGATCCGGAACAAGCCTCAGCGTTCTTGGAACCTCGTCTCCGCATGCTGGCAGATCCCTTTCTGTTGCCTGACATGGCAAAGGCGGTTGAACGGTTGTTCGATGCGCGTACGGCGGGTGCGCCTTTGGTGATCTTCGGTGACTATGATGTCGATGGGGTCACCGCCACGACGGTGCTGACGGATGTCATGACAGCACTTGGATGGACAGTTCATCAATACCTCCCTCATCGTCTGGAGGAAGGTTACGGCCTGAGTCAAGCCGCGGTGGAAAACTGCCTCGCCAAATTTTCGGTGGGTTTGGTGCTCGCGGTGGACTGTGGCTCGACGGCTGTTGCTCCCATTGCATGGCTTAAGGAACGGGCTGTGGACGTGGTGGTGCTGGACCATCATCAACTGACCCATCCACTACCGCCTGCGTTTGCTTTGGTAAATCCGCAATGTGAACGTCTCTCGGCTAAGCCGAGCACAGGGGCTCCGGCAACCATGCCAGCCTTTGGAGAACTGTGCTCCGCGGGATTGGCCTTTAAGCTGGCGCATGCCCTGGTAAAACATGGTCGTGAACGCGACTTGCCTGGTTTTGCGGTATTTGATCTAAAGCCACTGCTCGATCTCGTGGCCCTCGGCACGATCGCCGATCTCGTTCCGCTCACGGGTGAAAACCGAATCCTGGTGACCGCCGGCCTGGAGCGACTGCAAGTGACGACGCGCCCGGGAATCGTGGCGCTCAAGGCGGTCGCACAAACCCAAGGAACGATTGGATCGTTCGAAGTCGGATTCCAATTGGCACCTCGGCTCAATGCCGCGGGCCGGCTAGAAACCGCTCATGAAGCTCTTCAATTGCTCCTGTCGACCGACCGCATCTTGGCATCCCGCCTAGCGACATCTCTCGATGCTCGCAATCGTGAAAGACAGGCCATCGAACGAGCCATTTCCATCGAAGCCGCCGATGCCGTCCGAGCCAGGTTTGATCCCGAGTGCGACTTCGTGGTGGTAGAAGGCCGGGCCGAATGGCATATTGGGGTAGTAGGTATCGTTGCGTCGCGTGTTTTGCGCGAATTTTATCGTCCCACAGTGATCCTTGGTGGTGATGGTGAGACGTGGCGTGGTTCAGGGCGCAGTATTCCTGGTTTCGACCTGGCGGCTGCGTTGCGAGAGTGCGATGACCTTTTGATCAAGCATGGCGGACATGCCATGGCTGCCGGAGTCAGCATTCATCCCGACCAAGTGGACTCGTTTCGAGCGCGGTTGAATACCTTGGCTCAGCAACAGTTGACGCCTCAGTTATTGCGCCCCGAATTACGTCTGGATGCGGAGATAGCTCTCTCGGATATCACCATGGATCGAGTGGAAGAACTCGACCGGCTTCGTCCATTTGGACAGGAAAATCCCGAGGTGCGTCTGTGTGTTCGCCGAGTGTCGCTGGCTAGGGATCCACTTCGCATGGGGAGGGAACAGCAGCACGCGCGACTCTCGCTATACGCGGGTGGGGCCACCGCAGAATGTGTCTGGTGGAATTATGCGGAACTTCCGATGCCCCAGGGGATGTTCGACGTAGCGGTTGTGCCAGCGATTAACGAATACAACGGACGGCGGTCGCTCCAGTTGAAACTACTGGACTGGCGGGTCTCGGGTTAAACTGGTCATCGCGGTTGTCACTCGGTGGCGACGGGTGGTTGGCGCCAATCGAGCCGGTTTCGGATGGGCGTGATGACTCCGGCAGGTTCTAGTGCGGCGGTTGGTGGACTGTGTTGCCGACGAGAGGATTGGCTCTTTAGCGGACTCCCCACTAAACTGTGTCCCTAATGAACGTCGAGGGTCAGCACCGGGCATCTGAGAATGCCGACGATCACGCCTTCCGGTTTGGTGGGTTGGCGCGGTTGTTTGGTACCAAAGGCTTGGAGCGATTGCGTGGTTCGCACGTGTGTGTGGTTGGCGTGGGTGGGGTGGGATCTTGGGTTGTGGAAGCCCTGGCACGCTCGGGTATCGGGGCGCTCACTCTGGTGGATCTCGACGAGATTTGTGTGAGTAATATTAATCGCCAGCTCCCAGCCCTAAATTCAACGGTGGGCCGTGCCAAGGTCGAAGTCCTGGCGGAACGTGTTCGCGACATCCATCCCGAATGCCGGATCGACGCACGCCAGGAGTTCTTCACGGACTCCACTGCGGCTTCCGTGCTTTCAGCGCCATACACACACGTGGTGGATGCCATCGACGCTGTGAAGAACAAATGCCTTCTGATTGCTCAATGTCTGGAGCGAAAGCTGCCACTGACCGTGTGCGGTGGTGCCGGTGGGAGACGGGATGCCACTCGTGTTTGCATGGAAGATCTGGCGCGCGTCACCCAGGATCGATTGTTGGCAGAAGTCCGCAGACGATTGCGGAAGGAGTATGGTTTTCCAAGGGGCGACCGAAAATTTGGCATCGCCTGCGTTTGTTCGCCCGAGCCGCCGATCTTTCCTCGTGTCGACGGTTCCGTTTGTGCTACTCGTGAGCCCTCTCCCGAAGGGCAGTCGCTCCGGTTGAACTGCGATTGGGGCTTTGGCTCGGCCGCGTTTGTCACCGCGACCTTTGGGATGGTGGCAGCGGGGTATGTCGTCCAACGAATTGTGGAAACCGAACCGTGAAGGAAAAACGATGGGAGCTGGATTCAGAATTCTGGGATGGTGGTGCCTGGCGCTGATTGCGCTCTCACTGGGCGCGGTAGCGCCGATGGCCCAAACGCTGATTCAGGCGCCGCGTGTCGCAATTCCCGGGTGGTCTATGGAGCTTCTATTGCAAGCGCCTGCCGTCCGGCATCCCTCTGTCGTGTGCACCGCACCTGATGGCCGGATCTTCATTGGCGAAGATCCCATGGACATTTCAACGCCACGCGCCGATGTGCGGGAGGGGCGGATCCTTTGCCGGCATCCGGACGGTCGGATCACGGTATTTGCGGACCGTCTCTACGCGCCATTTGGGATGCAATACCTCGATGGCCGACTCTATGTGTTACACAACCCCAAGTTCAGTGTGTGGGAAGACGGCGGGGATCGTGGGGTTCACCGTTTGGACTTGATCGAGCAGACCAATCCGAACGCCTGGGCTCTCGACTGGAACGATCATGTGCCCGCGAATTTTCGTCTCGGCATGGACGGTTATTTCTATATGGCGGTGGGCGACAAGGGCCTCTACGGAGCGGTCGGTCGCGATGGTCATCGCGTGGATCTTCCGGGAGGCGGCATTTTGCGATTGCGACCGGATGGCACCGGCCTGGAGGTCTTCAGTCTCGGCGTGCGCAACATTATGGATGTGGCACTGAATTCCGAAGATGAGCTGTTCACATACGACAACACCGATGAGCACGAATGGATGGGACGCCTGACGCACATGGTGGAGGATGGATTTTATGGCTATCCCCACGACTTCATTCCTCAACGGCCCTACACGCTTTGGTGTTTCGCGGATTTTGGTGCGGGAGCGGCCACGGGGACATTTGCCTACACGGATGACGTCTTGCCGGTGGAGTATCAGGACAACCTGATACTCGCCGACTTTGGCAAACGTCAGTTGCTGCGCGTTCGCACGGAACGTGATGGAGGCAGCTATCGGGTGATGTTTCCCTCCAACCGGGTGGAAATCAGTCGCGCGTCCTCCAATGCCCTTCCTGGCATGTCTTCCGTCGAAGCATTCTTTCATGAGCCCCCAGAAGAGTTCCGCCCTGTGGGCATCTCGCCGACGGCGGACGGATCGGGAATCCTGATCTGCGATTGGCAACATCGCGATAGCAAGGATACGAATGCGCTCTGTGGGCGGCTCTGGAAACTGGGGTGGACCGGAACCCGATCCGGGAGTCCGAGGCCTAACTGGTACGTGCCTGCTGCCCAGGGAAAGCCCTTTGAAGCCTTGACGAGCGAGCTGATTGCCGGCTTGAGCCATGGATCCCGCGAGGTGCGTCATTGTGCGCAACGGCGCCTAACGGATCGTGCCAAGAAGTCATCGGCTAACTCCGCCATGGGTGAGGAGGTGATCTCTGCTTTGAAGACGGTCCTTACCAACACACAGGCTGTGGCGTTGGCGCGCTTGCATGCACTCTGGGCGCTGGATGGCGTGGATGCTGGCACGAGCCTGTCCTCGACCTTGGCGGACTTAGTGCGGGACCCGTCGGTGCCTATGCGACGCCAAGTGATCCGACAAATAGGACTGCGACGAACCGTGGAAGCTGAGCTATTGTTGACACCCCAGTTGTGGAATAGCGACGCCTCGATACGGCGTGCGGCAGCGACTGCGATGGGACGTATGGGAGATTTGCCGTGGGCCTTGCGCATCCTGGCCGGTCTGGACGACTCGGACCTGTTTGCGAGGTACGCCAAATTCACGGCTTTAAACCGAATTGGTCGGCGCGATCCGCGAGTGTGGCGGCATTTGGTCCGTTCTTTGGAAGCGGCGCCAACCAGTCGCCAGCAGTCCACAATGCATGCCATGCGCGAGACGTTTGATCGGACGTTGGTGGATCAGTTGGTGTTAGTAGTACGCGATGGGCAGCGACCGGTCGAGGACCGGGCTCTCGCCTTAAAAATGGCCGCCTCGTTGCATCGCCAACCGCCTCCCTGGCAGGGCCAATGGGGAGCTTACCATCCGTTTCGCAACGCGCCCTCCCGCAAGACCGTCGACTGGGATGGCACCACGGTGGTCGTTTCGACGTTGAACGAGATGCTGACCCATCCGGAAGTGGAGTTGCGTGTCGTCGCGGTTAAGGGATTAGCTGATGCTGGCGAGACCAACGCGGCGCCGCAGTTGCGAGACCTTTTTGGACGTGAGACCAGCCCTCGACTCCGCCAGTCGATTCTCTCGGCATTGGGACAGTTCGCTGATCCAAAGTCAGTAGGGGTCTGCATGAGTGTCTTGACCCCAGTGGCAGCGAACCAAGTAGTGTTGGATGATCTGGCGGCGGTTGCCATCCGGACCCTTGAACGTATCGGAACTCCTGAGGCTGTGGAGGCATTGATTCAATTCCTTCAACGCCCCGATGCCGACGCGTCACTGCTTCGACAGGCGGTGGTGGCTTTGGGGCAGCTCAAGGCGTCGGCATCGGTTGCTGAGCTTATTCGCATGACCCAGAAAACTGAGGTCGAATTGGCAGCGCGCAGCGCAACGGCATTGGGCCGAATCGGCGGGCGCGAGGCGGTTGCAGCTTTGATGCAATTGGCGGACCATGGCGCTCACGAAGTCCGTCGTGCGGCGATTCAATCCTTGGGGCAATTGGCAGCTGTTGAAGCGGTGCCAGTCATGGTGAAGGCTTGGTCGGAGCTTCCCTTGCGTCCGGAGGCTTTCATGGCCTTGACCCGTGTGCCAACCGCAGTCGCTTTGGAGGCGTATCTTGACGGTCTGTCCTCCCGCAATCCGGATCAGCGGTTGGTTGCTCGCAACGCCTTGAAGTCCATTCGTGCTGAACTTCGAACTTCACTGGAAGGGCGCGTTGCTCAGTTGGCTCCCTCGGTGGCGGCGGAGTTGCAACAGGTCTACGCCGGCGATCCGGAGGCCGCCCCAGGGCCGATTTTTCAGGCGGCGATACGGGTGCTGACGACGGCGGATTATCTGGCGGCCGCAAGTGCCGGTGGCGGCGACATCGCGAAGGGACGGGCGCTGTTTGTCGATGCCAAAGGTATGAATTGCATCGGATGCCATAGGATCGCTGGCGCTGGAGGGGATGTGGGTCCAGACCTCACCGGGATCGGATCGCAATCCGATCGCCTCGGGCTGGCGGATAGCCTTCTATTTCCGAGTCGTGTGGTGCGCGAAGGCTATCAGCGCAGTGTGTTGCAATTAAAAGACGGCGAAGAAATGGCCGGGTTGATCAAGGCCGAGACCACAGAATCCGTCACTTTGCGCGACGCGGTGGGGTCATTGCATGTCGTTCAGAAATCGGAGATTCAAGAACGGCGACAAACTGCCGATAGTTTGATGCCAGAGGGGCTTCACCTCGGGCTGACCGTGACTGAATTCACGGATCTCATCACGTTTCTCGCGTCTCTACGTGGCAACCCGCCACCCTGACTTGGAAACTCGACCGGGTTTTTCGCGGCTGCCTACGCGAGATGCCCCACGACTCTCAAGCCTTTTGGGATGAGCTGAAATCGAGCAGGGGTGTGTCCGATGAGTTCGCCATCGGCCGCGACTTCGAGTGCGGTCTTTGAATCGAGCTCGAGACTTGTTCCGGTGAAATAGCGGACTTTTGGGTGTCCTATGTGAGCGCCGCGCAAGAGACGGGGGAATTGCCCTGCCGCCTCGAACCGGCTGGTCTGTCGGATCAGACAAAGGTTCATCAGGCCGTCGGTCAACGACGCATCCGGCGCGAGTTGCATCATGCCGGCTCCAGCATGCGGCGCATTGGCGGCATACGCCACGAGCATCGGTTCACAGACCTCCAAGCCATCAGTCCGCGCGTGGATTCGGGGGGCACGGTAGGTCATCAAGGCCCGAAAGAATCCGACCGAATAGCAGAGTTTAGGGCCGAACCAGCGTTTCACACGGGGCGTGGTTTGTCTGAGCAATTCAGCGGCAAATCCGACCGCACCGAAGAGCAGGGCTGCTCGAGGCCTGTTTTCATGGAGCCCTCGACAATGAATGGCAATGAGGTCCATTGGCTGTTCCAACGTTCGATTCATTGCATCCAAGAAGTCGTCGTCTTGGGCTGTGCCGACAAGTTGGGCCATGTCATTGCCTGTGCCGAATGGGGCAATGCCGAGTATCGGAGCACGAGACCCAAGGTGCATCAGGCCGGTGGCGACTTCATTGACGGTGCCATCCCCTCCGACGGCGATAACCACATCAAAGTCCACCGCTTCCTCAGCGATCTGGATTGCCTCCTCGGCCCGCCGAGTTCGACGGATCTCGAGGGAGTGCCCCATTGAATTGAGGGTCTGAATCAGGCGGTCGAGTCGGCCGGACTGGTTTCGGCTAGCCGCCGCAGCGGGATTGATGATCAACAGCAATCGTCTGGGCATGGTCGGCGGCTATTTTCCGAGGCAGAACTGCCTGAAGATGGAATTCAGCAAATCCTCGGTAGTGGTTTTGCCGACCACTTCCCCCACGGCATCTGCGGCCATTCTCAGATCGATGGCGACCAATTCCAACGGCAGATCCGTCCGCAGAGCTTGCAGTGTATTCCGTGTGGATTCGCGCGCGCGCCTCAGGACTTCTTGGTGTCGTGCATTGATCGTCACTTCGATGTTTTCTGGCGTGTTAACCCCTTTCCAGACGCGCTTTTGGATGGCGTCTTTAAGCGTTTCGAGTCCGGTGCCGTTGGCGCAACTCAGCTCGACTACCGATGACGGATCATTCAGGGAATCGCAGAGGTCCAGCGCGCGCGGCAGATCCGACTTGTTTAAAACCACGATGTGCGGGCGCTCCTTCAGCTGCCGTAACAGGTCGATGTCTTCGGATGTCAGAGGAGCGCTGGCGTCTAGGACGTGAAGAATCAGTTCCGCGCGGTCCAATGCGGCATGGGTGCGTCGGATCCCCTGTTCCTCCACCGCGTCCCCGGCGTTTCGAAGGCCGGCGGTGTCGATGAATACCACGGGGATACCTCGGACATTGGCGGTTTCCTCAATGGTGTCTCGTGTGGTTCCAGCCACCGGTGAGACAATGGCGCGGTCATGGCCGAGCAGTTGATTGAGGAGACTGGATTTGCCGACATTGGGGCGCCCGATAATGGCGGCCCGGATGCCGCGCCGTAGGATCTGACCTTCGCGTGCGGTTTGGAGCAGTTCTTCGATGAATTGGAGCCCAGCCTCAAGACGTTGGGTCAGAGTGGTGCGGGTGTCTGGAGAAATATCTTCATCCGGAAAGTCGATGTGCGCCTCGATATGTGCCAGCGTGTGCATCAAATCATCACGCAGCCGTTGAATGCGTTTCGATAATTTGCCGGCGAGTTGATCCTGTGCCACGCGAGCCGCGAGTTCGGTGCGGGAATGGATCAAGTCGGCCACAGCCTCCGCCTGGGCGAGATCAATTCTGCCATGAATGAACGCGCGTTGGGTGAATTCTCCGGGTTCTGCAAGCCGAGCACCCACTGCCAGCGTGGCGTTCAATACCTGGCGAGAGATCAAAACGCCACCGTGACAGGAGATTTCGACGGTGTCCTCGCGGGTAAATGTGCGCGGGGCGCGCAAGACGGTCACCAGCACTTCGTCCACGAGTTGGGAATCGTGGACAATGTGACCGTAATGGACGGTGTGTGACAGGGCGATGGAGAGGCGACGGTGATTTGAACCTGCTGGGCGAAATATCTGATCCGTCACGTGGATAGCGTCGGGCCCTGAGATTCGAATAATCGCAATGCCGCCCTCACCCAGGGGAGTGGCGATCGCGGCGATAGTGCCTGGCAGCATGGGGTGTGGATTGGCGGCGCTGGCTCAGACGTGGCCGCAGTTGCCCTCGGCATTCTCTGCGTCGCGGCCTTCCAAAAACAGCCGTGCCTTTTGGTAACTCCGCTTGTGGAGGTAGTGTAGCAATCCGGGGTCTGCGTCCCGTGGTAACGATTGTGTGAGCGCATCCAAACGTTCGAATAGCGGCAGCAGATTCGGCTTTGGTTGAGCCGTAGCCATTCGGGCGACCTGGCTTTCAAGATCCACCAGGGCTTCGAGCAACGATTTTTCGGTTTCGGTCACGGCAGAACTGGTAGCGGGTTTTTTGCGGTAGGTGAAGTTTCTGTTCATCGGATGACTTGGGAGTTGAGCTGGAGCCGTTGCGGCAGTACTTCCGCCGCAGCAATTTGACCATGAATCCTGCGATCCATACTGAGACTGCGCCGACCTTGCTTGGAATAGAATGCGGCGGGACCCACACCGTGGCCCTGCTGGCTGGCGCATCGGGTCAACTGTTGAAACGTTGCGATACCGGTCCTGCGAACCTGCGATTGCTCAGCGATGCTCGGTTGATAGCCCACTTCCGATCGATACGGCGCCAATTGGGAATTCCCGCCGCCGTGGGTGTTGGCATCGCCGGAGCCCGTGGTGTGGAGGATTGTGCGCGGGTAACCCGACTTCTGGACCATGTCTGGCCGGGTGTACCCTCTCGGGTCGGCCACGACCTGGAATCCGCCCTGGCCGCTGCCCACTACGGACAAAGTGCGCCCTCGGTCGCCAAAGCGCGTCTGATCATCCTCGCCGGGACCGGTTCCTGCACCTACGGGCAGAACACTCGAGGTGCTGTGGCCAAAGTCGGTGGATGGGGACATCTGTTGGGGGATCATGGCAGCGGTTATGACATTGGATTCAATGCCTTGCGCCGGATAGTTGCTGATTATGATCAATCGGGTCAGTGGACGCCAATGGCGCAGGCGATTCTAAGGGTTTTGGGTCTCAACGATCCCGAAGAACTCATCGCTTGGGTTCAACAGGCGTCTAAGCGTGATATAGCCGCCCTCGCTGCCCAGGTTTTTGAGTCGAGCACGAGTTCCGATGCACGCGACATCCTCCAGCAATCGGCTCAGACGATCAGCACCGATGCGGCCATGTGTGCCCGCCAACTGGGATGCCAACGGCAGCCCGTGGACTTCGTCTTTGCTGGCGGGGTCTTCACACGCCAACCCAGTCAGGTAGCGCGCGTGACAGCTGACATTCGCCGCGCTCGACGCGGTTTGCGGGATCGGTTCAGGGTCCTGGAACGTGAGTCCTTCTGGGGTGCTGTTTCGCTCGCCGAACAAGCACTGAATGCGTCTCCCTTGCCGCATCGAGTCCTTGCCGAAAAAGGTGGATCCTCATTGCTCGTGACCCCGCGGCGAGCTTCAGGCGAGCTCGAGGTTTCAGTCCCACGCGCCAGTGGCCTGTCTGTTACGGAACAACGCAATCCACGTTCCATGGAGTTGGACCGATTGTCGGTCGAAAATGCCATCGAGTTGATGATCTCAGAGGACGAGTTAATTCCCCGGGCGTTGCGGGCTCAGAAAAAGCAGATTGACCGACTAATCCGTCGAGTGGTCCGCGCGCTGCGGTCCGGTGGACGATTGTTCTATGTGGGAGCAGGGACCAGTGGGCGGTTGGGTGTATTGGATGCCAGTGAGTGTCCGCCGACATTTCGTTCCGATCCGGAACAAGTTCAAGGCATCATGGCTGGTGGGGTGCCGGCATTGCATACATCGGTGGAAGGTGCTGAAGATGACGTAGAAGCCGGCGCCCGAGCGGTGGTGTTTCGCAGTGTGGGGGTTCGCGATGTTGTTGTGGGAATCGCTGCCAGCGGAAGGACCCCGTTCATCTGGGGGGCGTTGGCCGAGGCACGACGACGTCACGCTGTGACGGCGCTATTGTGTTGCAATCCCCACCTGGAGTTTGCGCCCGGCTCCAAGCCGGACGTGGTCGTCTCGTTGGATTTGGGTCCGGAGTTATTGACTGGGTCGACTCGATTGAAGTCGGGCACGGCCACCAAGTTGGTGCTGAATATGGTGACCACCCTGGCCATGGTGCGGCTTGGCAAGGTCCTGTCGAATCTCATGGTCGATCTGAATCCGTCGAATATGAAACTGCGTGATCGGGCGATTCGAATCGTGTGTGAACTCACCGGAAGCTCTCGAGATGTGGCAACACGCACGTTGGAAGCGACGCGTTGGGGTGTGAAGGAAGCGGTGTTAGTCTTGCGGAAGTCGATGTAGCCAAGGCGCTTGCGGCGTGTTGGGACGGCTGGCGGGTTCAAAGCGCCGCCCGCCGCTCCGAGTTTCGCCTTCAGGTGGTTCTAGTTCCTCGTGGAAGTTACGGAATTGCCGCCAAACCCATTTTCCGCCTGTTTTTTCCCATAGAAACCCGTAGGGTGGACTCCAGTTTACATGCGAATTCTGCTGGCGGAAGATGAAGCGAAGGTAGCGGCTCACATAGCTCAAGGCCTGAAGGCCGAGGGTTACGCCGTCGATCTGGCCTCCGATGGCGACGAAGCCGTCTGGCTTGCCGAGAATTATCCCTACGATTTGGTGCTTCTCGACATCATGATGCCAGGGCGCGATGGGGTCATGGTGCTGCGTCACTTGAGGAGGAAGGGATTGACGGTGCCCGTCATCTTCTTGACGGCCCGGGGCGAGCCCGAAGATCGGGTGCATGGTTTGGATGCCGGCGCCGACGATTACTTGGTGAAGCCGTTTTTGTTGAGCGAATTGTTGGCGCGAATTCGGGCGGTATTGCGGCGTCAGCGGCCGCAACCCACCAACTTTCTTCGGGTAGCCGATCTGGAATTGGACCTGCTGAGTCGCAAGGCGCGCCGCGGCGGGCAAGAGATCGAACTGACCAACCGCGAGTATGCGTTGTTGGAGATCCTCATGACCCAATCGCCCAAAGTGATGACCAAGAGTGCGATCATTGAACACGTTTGGGACCAGCATTTTGATTCGGGGACAAATGTTGTGAACGTGTACGTGAACTACCTGCGGCGTAAGGTGGATCTGCCTGGCATGAAACCCTTGTTGCACACGGTCCGAGGCATTGGTTTCACGGTGAGGGAAGATCCCCCATGAACTCGCTTCGCGTCCGGCTGACGCTTTGGTTTGCCTTGAGTTTTGTCGGTGTCACCGTTGCCTTCATGCTGGTCTCCTACCAGCACTTGGATCGTGACCTGAGGCGGAAGACTTTCAATCGCGAACAAACACTGGGGCCCGATTGGATCGTGCGCGGCAGTTACGCCGAAGAGGAGGTCGAACAGATCATGGCGGACCATATTCACATGTCACTGAGCTACTCGCTCCCGCTCATGCTCGCGGCGATCGTTCTGGGGTATTGGTTGGCCAAAAAATCGCTCAGCCCGATCGAACGTCTAAATCTCCAGTTGCGAGACGTCGACGTCGCGGATTTAGGTAAGCGGGTATCACTACCGGAGGCGGACGCGCAATTGCGCGATTTGGTTCAACATTTGAATGAGATGTTGGCGCGATTGGAGACGTCGTTCGCTGAGTTAGGAGAGTACGCCGCACGAGTTGCGCACGAGTTGCGCACCCCGTTAACCATTATGGCACTGAAAGTGGAACAGGCCGAACCGGTCTTGGGGTTGGAGCTGGCCGAGGAAATGCAGGGTGAATTGCGTCGGCTGGCACACGTGGTGGACCAGTCTCTGCTCATCGCTAAAGCCGGCCAAGGCCGACTCCAATGGCAGTCAGAACGTTTTGATCTGTCGATGGTGACGGCGGAAATTGTCCGCGATTTTCATCTGCTCGCAGATGGCGAGGGCCGCGAATTGGAACTGGAATCACAGCCTGACTGCTGGGTTCAGGCCGATCCCAAGTATTGTCGTCAAGTCCTGCATGGGTTGCTGACCAATGCACTGAACCATGGCCGAGGAGGGATCCGAGTGCGAGTGCGGAGAAAGGGAAACCAGGTGCGATTGACCTTGATGAATGCCGTCCGGCAATCTCCGGCGCCCGGCGCCCTAACGCTCGGTTTGGGGCTGCGTGTCGTTCGGGCGTTGTTGGGTCAGCAATTGGACATTCGCTTCCATCAACACGCTGGCAAACGCGCGCACGCCACTCGCATTGTGTTCCCCGGCGCCGCGGCGTCCTCATGACACTGTCTCTACCCAGTTTGCGTCGATGCTTGGCTGGTTGGATGACCTGCGGCATGCATTGGACGCGCGTTGCGTTCGCTGAAGTGCCTTTTGGGGCCGACTACAAATTCGAATATTACGCCGAGGAAGGTGGCCGCACTCGAGTCAGCACTCAGGCGGCATCGGTCGAAGCCTGGATCAACGAATCTGTCTCGGTAAAAGGCGACTTTATTTACGATGCCATTTCGGGTGCGACCCCTTTGAGCGGCTTACCGACCGAAGGAAGCGCCCAAGTTCCGCTTGTCGAGCTGCGAGATACGCGCCGTGCTGGCCAGTTGGAATTCAATTGGCAGGGCGAAAGGCAACGATTGAAGCCGCTTTTCGCCTACAGCTTGGAGAGCGATTATGAATCCATCAGTCCGGCGCTGAACTGGGAGATCGATTTTGATCGGCGCAACACCACCTTGCTCTTGGGTGTGGCGGCAAACTGGGACGACGTTTTTGCTGCGACATTAAATGGGCGGACAGAGCATAAACGGACGTCTGATTTCTTGGTGGGCATCACTCAGGTCCTCGGCCCGTCAACGGTGATTTCCGCCAACTTGACATTGGGGACGGCCTCCGGATTTCTTGCTGATCCCTACAAACGGGTGCGGTTTGATTTGGCTCCGGATGGCGTTTTGGAGCTTGAGCGTCGTCCTCGCCATCGGAGCCGGCAAGTCATCGACCTCGCCCTGCGGCATTACGTCGAGTCACTGCAGAGCAACGCGGAGTTTGGTTACCGTTTCTATCACGATTCTTTCGGCATTTTTGGAAACACGGCCAGCGGTACTTGGTTCCAAAAGATGGGGAAACGCTGGGTACTGTCCCCCACGGTTCGGTATTACCAACAAACTGGTGCGGCTTTTTTTGCGACACAATTCGCGGGAGACCCCTCCAATCCGTTTCTGACCGATGAATTTCCGGTGCCAGACGCTTATTCGAGTGATTATCGTTTAAGCCGTTTGCACACATGGACCTATGGTGTGGGGTTAACGGTTCAGGTGGCTCGCCACTGGCACCTCAATGCTGCTTACAAACGATATGAAATGATCGGCGATGACAGGATGGTTGCTTCGAGTAACTTCCCTGTGGCGAACGTCTACACCTTAGGGATGCGTTTCGTGTTTTGACATGTCCGTCCGGGCTGGGCGCGTCGGGTGAAGTGGTTGGCAATAAATTGAGCGGATGAGTTGGAATCCAACATGGTGGTCCGGGTTCTCTGCGGCGAAGTTCCTCTGCGGCAGAGTAGGGTTGTCCATAGTTGCTGGATGGTTCTTCGCGACAGCAGAGCTCTTTGGTGCTTCTGGAGCTTCAGTGACCCCCACGAACGCGGTGGAATTCAAGGTGGGCGATATGTTTCCGGATTTGAAGGGGTTTTCCCTGGATGGGAAGATTCCCAAGCTCAAAGGGCAGGTGGCCGTGGTGGACTTTTGGGGGTCCTGGTGCGCGCCTTGTCAACGGACCTTTCCGGTCATGGAAGATTTGCATGTGAGGTTCCGAAAGCAGGGTTTGGTGATCCTGGCCATTAATGTGGACAAGAGCCGTGTCGCCATGGAGGAGTTTCTCAAGGAACATCCAGTCACGTTTAATGTGGTGCGCGATTCAAAGCGCGAACTGGTTTCCAGACTCAAACTGCCTTCCCTGCCCTGTACGTTTGTGCTGGACCGAGAAGGCCGAATTCACTCGATTGGCAAAGGTTTTTTCAGTTCGGACATCAAGCGGAAGCATATTCAACTGATTGAAAAACTGTTGGCGGAACCGCCGTCGATTCCGAACGAGTCCACCACCATTCCCCGCCCCAACTAATGGCTCTGACGAATCCAAAAATCACATCGCGCTCTAGCACTTTACAGCACGCCCTCCTCTGGAGCTGGGTGGTGCTGGCGATGGTCGGCAGTGGTGGCTGCAAGGGGGTGGAACCGTGGCAGCGAGAGAACCTCGCATCGTATGGCATGCGTCCGGATCGAGATCCGCTGGCGCGTCATCTTCAGGAACATATGTGGTTCTCCCGGGAGGCCGCCAACGGTGGTGGCCGGGTGGGGGGCGGCGGTTGCGGCTGCAATTGAGATTGGCACGACGATGTTACTGGTTTCTAGCATCCCGATGGGTCGGCCCACATTGCGACGTTGGGTCGGATTTCTGCTCTCGCTGTGGGCTCTCACGAGCACGGCTCAAGATCCTTTCAAAGTTCGTCCGGCGCTGAAACAGTTGGGGGACAATTGGACGGTCCACATCGAGTTTGAAGTGCCTTCGAACCACCGACTTTATGCCGAGCAATTGGCCGTTCATTTTTCTGAGGGCGGCCGCCTTGAGGATGTCCAGTTGCCGACTCCGAACGCTCATTTTGAAGCCGTCAGCGCCCAAGCTCGTTTGGTGTATGACCACTCCTTTCAGGCAACCCGCTCATTCGGTCCGGCGTTGCCAGAGCCGATAACCCTCACGGTGCACTATCAGGGCTGTGAGGGTAATACCTGCTTCCTGCCGCGATCGCGTCGATGGCGTCTGGCTCCCGGTGCGGAGCCTCAGGAATTAGACCTCAGGGATCCTGAGGATGAGACTCCATTGCCTGGTTCATGGAAGACCTTGGCCGAAGGATTTCA
Organism: Verrucomicrobiales bacterium; assembly: GCA_005793375.1. Classification (GTDB taxonomy): domain Bacteria; phylum Verrucomicrobiota; class Verrucomicrobiia; order Limisphaerales; family UBA9464; genus SXSK01. Next base: position 27,838 of record SXSK01000238.1, read on the forward strand.
GGTGGCTGGCAAGGGCGGTGGATTACCCACCGAGACTACCTGGATGGATTTTATCAAAACCAGTGTCCCGTCAGTCGCTGAGGACGAGGTGTTGACGAGTGTTGCCCGCTCCAGGCTCTTTTTGTTTTTTGGCGGTGCATCGCTTGCATTGGCAATGGGATTGCGGCGATTCATGCAGGTTCGGCGTCCAGCATCGGACGGGCTTTTCCGATGGACCTCCGTAGGATTGCTTTTGCTGTCGGGGGCGTTAATCACCGGTTTTCTTCGTGAACGCTGGCCGCAAACGCCACGAATCGGCCAAGGCTGGTCATTGCGAGCCGAACGGACTGACTCGACCGAGACGCAATTGACGCAGGCGCTGGTGGCCGCTCAAGCGAAAGGGCGTCCGGTACTGATGATTTTTTGGGCGTCATGGTCCGAGCCTTGCTCGCTGGCGATGAAAACCTTGAAATCGCCACAATTGATAGCACCGCTCCAACAATTGAACCGGGTCGATATACAGGTCGACGACCTCCAAACGAGTCCGATTCGCGAATTGTGCAGTTATTTTTCTATTCGAAGTCTTCCGGCATACTTAGTGCTTGTTCCTAAATCAATAGAACCTGGACTGGGCGCATTGAGGGAAAGGAGTGATTCTCCTTTCGATAAACCATGAACTGTGGAAGGAACCATCATTCGTTGTTCCAGGCCATTGCGGCCGGGAAGTTGTCGCTGGTATTAGCGGCGATGCTGGAATGTCTTCCGCTGGTGCGCTCGCAGGTCCTGATCCAGTCGGCGCTTCCCACCGTCGCCTGGGTATTCCGCTGGGCGCTTGGTGGCGTTTCCACGTTGGGGGCTTTTGACGCTGTCTCGGCGGCATCGGCCACTATCAGCGGTCTCACTCTTTACCAAAATAACCGGCCTTCTGGCAAAGCTCTGAGTCAGGTTGTCACCCGCGTCGGCGTCCCATTCAATTACCGGATAACGGTTCTCAATCCGGGCGGAGACCGAGACACGGACTATTTCCAAATCCAGCCAAACTCACCACCTGGATTGAACCTCAATACGAATGTGGGGGAGGCGGGTTTTATCACGGGCACCCCGAGCCTCGTCGGGGTATACCCTGTGGTTCTGGTGGCGGGAAACACGCGTTACGCCATCCCGGAAACGTTCAACGCCACCATTGTGGTTGAACCTCCGCTCCAGGCGCCGATCATCACGAGTCAGCCTCGGTCGCGTACGGTGATCGCCGGGGACACGCTTGAATTTTCTGTGGCGGTGGAAGGATTGGATCCGATTAATTTTCAATGGTTCCTGGATGAAACACCCCTGACTGGTGCCACCAACGCCGTGCTCACGTTGGAGGCAGTTCGGCCTAACCAGCAGGGCAGCTATTGGGTTGCCGTGAGTAATCCAATTGACACGGTGATCAGTGCTCCGGCGACGCTGACGGTTCAACAACGCTTTTCGGTGGCGCCTCGTTTGACTGAGTGGACGGTTGCGAACCAGCAGATGTCTTTCCGAATCATTGGTCCCACCGCCGTCCCCCTGGTGCTCTGGATCAGTTCGGATCTCAGTGCTTGGACCGCCATTCGAACCAATCAAATGGCCGATGGCGTCTGGCAATATAGCGAACCTCGCACGGAGAATCTCCGGTTTTATCGCGTGTCGATAGCACCTTGAGTCGCGGAGCGTAACGTTTTGGTGCTGTCCAGTTTCAAGCGGTAGTAGGTGGCTCCAGATTCGGTCGTGGGAGGGATGGTTCGATGAGGTTCCGTTCCCAAAGTGAGTTCTTTCACCAGAGTCCATGCAATGAGATCGGTCGACGTCTCCAGTCGACATTGAGATCCTGGCATGCCGAACACCTCCAATTGTGTGGGCGAGAGAGAAGGGCTTGTGGTGACACGCGTGAGTTCCATCATGGGCGTGGGTGGTGCGAAGGAGACTGGCACGGGTAGGCTGAGCTTTCGCAACCCAGCGTCATCGGTGGCTCTCGCAGTCATGATGTAGTGGTGGTCCCAAGTGTTTGTCCACGTGAGACTGAATGGCGGGACTTTGGATTCGCCGATTTTGTAATTATTGGCGAAGTACTCCACGAGGCGGATTTGCCCATCTGGATCCTCGGCATCGACTTCGCAGGCTAGTTTCGCTCCCCAGGGTGCGTATCCTTGGAGGAGATTCAATCGCAACGCGACGTGGGGAGGGATGGAGACGCGAATGGTAACGGGAGCGCATCGATTGGCCTCGCCTCGAGCGTCACTGGCCTGTACCCAGAACGAGTAGTTGCCTGACTTGGGAGGGGTCCAAGTCAACACGAACGGTGCCTTGGAAACGGTGCCAATGAATTGGTTTCCAACGAAAAACTCCACACGTGCGACGGCCTCGTTCGAAGTGACCTCCGCCTGCAGTTGCAATGATTGCCCCGTTTCAAAGACGTCTCCCCCGTGCGGTTTTGTCAATTCGACGACCGGAAGCGGCGGCGGTGGGAGAATCCAGAACTTGTCGAAGTCCGCAACGAAGGGTGTGGTCAGGGACAACGTCTGGGCATTGTTTGCACTATCGAGGTCGGTGGATGGAACGCCTGTCGGTATCCCGAGAAATGTGACTTCCGGATTCGAGAAAAATGGGATGACAATCCCAGGAGCACTGGCCATTACTGTTCGGTAGTGAGTTCCTCGACTCTGAAACCGGTAACCATAGGAATAGGAGAATAGCCCAGGGCCGACGTCGGGTGCTCGCTCGTGCTGACATCCCAAGTTGTGACCGAGTTCATGTGCCAGAATCTGATACCGGTTCACATAGCCGCGTTGGATCACGCTTAAGGCCTTTGGGGCAAACCGGAGCTCCAACTGAGATAGTTGGTTGGCGATCCCCACCGTCTGATCGCCACCCTCCACCACCAAGCAAACCAAATCCGCCTTCAGCTCCTTCCGAATCGCGGGACCCGCCGACAATCCGTCCTCCGGATCTTTCTCTTCGTCTCCATCACGGTTTTCTTCGTGATTGGAATCCGGCGGTTCTAGCATTGCCTGGGTTAACTTCTCTAGGTCATTTTCGGCTCGCCCACTCTCCAAGTAGGGAACTTCTCGGACTCCGACCAGACGAACATTGGCGGGGACCCGGCTGTTTTCCAGCGTTTCATTCATTTCGGCGACGGCTGCATTGAGCAGCGTCTCGATACTGGCAACTCCCCCGGATTTGGCCCGCGCTGCCGGTGTGTAAAGGATCAACAAGTCCAACCGAACGGGTTCCGGTGGCTCACTGTTCAAACCGGCGTCCCTGGGTGAATTGCCCATCAGCCGGGCCGCCCTTTGAAATATCTTGGCTGATTTAGAATCCATGGGGCTATGGACGCCGCATCGAACGGAAGGTTGATTGTCAACCGCTTCGATCTGAACGGTCCCTCCTGGGGCTGGAGTGAGCGCGACTGAGCCCAATTCTGGAAGGAACAGAGTGCCGGCGATGGCCTCCGGATGGATGGCTAAAACCACACGGCTGCCTGGGATGCCTTCGACAGTGCCGGTGAAGATGGCGCCTTGATCTGACAGCTCGGACTGACGCCGTACTTGCAGCAGCTTCTTGCCGAGGCGGGGAATTGCGAGTTGGATCCGGGCAGCGGGACTCAGTGCCACACGGCGGAGGCTTGGGAGGTCCAAAGCCCAAAGCAGGCCAGCATCGTCATTCAGGGTGGGACCGAGGGGTATCGAATGGCGTGTCACCGACTGGGGATCATCCAAGCCTGGTTCAATGCCACCAGCCCAGGTCGAGGAGACTGGGCCAATCAGACAGAGGCAAAAAACTGCCACACCCAGCGACTGAAGCAGCCTGTGATTTGTCATGCGCGGCCATATCTGAAAGGGCGTTTGCCGGTTCATTGCCTGTCTCACTCTGCAAAATGGTCTGTTCAAATCCACGGCTACCGCTGTTAAAGACTTCTTACCGGAGTTTGGGTTGCCGCCTATTTTCAATAGAATCAAAGCGGAAAAGCGTTCGCCCACAACCCACTGCCAGCGTTATCTTTTGGCATGGTTCCGCTGGAAAAATCTCGTTTTGCGCGACAATTAGCATCTGCTGATCTCGAGTTTCTCCACCAACATGTGCTCATTCGGACGTTTGTCGATGGCCAGCGAGTCTTTCTTGAGGGAAGCCAGGCCGACGGACTCTATGTGGTCAGCGCCGGCAGGATTGATATTACGGTTCACTCGGCTCCTGGCCGAGAGCATCTTTTGGGACGGATGGAGCCGGGTGATTATTTTGGAGAGATGGCGGTGTTTGATGGTGGACCTCGATCAGCGTCGGCGACAGCTCGGGGCGCGTGCGACTTGTGGTTTATCCCCGCCGCCGTAGCTCTGGCGCTCCTGGAGCGTTCGCCACTCCTGGCATCTTCCTTGGTCCGCGATGCGAGCCTGCGCACGCGAGATTTCAATCAGCGGTTCATGCGTGAATCCCTGCGCGCCGAACGGCTAACCCTGGTCGAACGTCTTGCCAAAACTATCGTTCACGACTTCCGCAATCCGCTCAACGTCATTGGCATCGCCGCGGACCTCGCTGCCGAGGATTCCGCTTCGACGTCTGCGCGACGTTCCGCCCGCGATCGCATCCGAAAACAGGTCGAGGTGCTGAATTCATTGATGCAGGAGTTGTTGGATTTCACGCGGGCCATCAACCCCGGGGTCATCCATGCCAAGGTCCCCTATGCCGATCTGTTGCGGGGCGTTTTGCTGGAACTCGACGTCGAAGCGTCGCGACGTGGCATCGTGCTGGACGTGGTCGGCCCATTGCCTGACGTGGTGCTCCGTCTGGATCCACCCAGAATGTCGCGGGTGTTTACCAATCTCGCCCAAAATGCGTTTGATGCGATGTCTGGCAGAACTCCAGCACGGTTGTCGCTCCGGTTTTCCATGACGCGTGACGAGGTGGTGACGGAAGTCTCGGATACGGGGGCTGGAATTGCACCAGACGTCATGCCGCATGTGTTCGAGCCATTTGTGACTTTTGGCAAAGCGCATGGAACAGGTTTGGGCCTTGCCATTTGTGAACGCATTATCACGGAACACGGAGGAAAGATTACGGCCGGCAACCTTCCGGAAGGGCGAGGCGCCGTGTTTACGGTGCGACTGCCAATTCCACATAACATTGATACCGAACGGATGGTGCCTGGAGACCAGTCTGGTGCCGAGTCGGGTCGATTCGTCTAATAATTGGCTTCCACCACGGGGCTGGTGTCTCCATTTTTGGCCTCTTATCGTGTGACGTAATGAGAGATATTGTTCCGCCTTTACCGCCAATGGTTCACAACCAGTTCAACGAAGTGCGCGAGCTGTTCGCCAGATATGTGGTGCCCAGCTATGGACGCTTCGACATCGCTTTCAGCCATGGTGCAGGAAATCATGTTTGGGATGTGACCGGTAAGCGCTACCTGGATCTGGGGGGTGGCATCGCCGTGTGCTCCCTCGGCCATTCCAACCCGGAAATCACCGAGGCGCTCATCGAACAATCTCGTCGTCTCGTTCATGTCTCGAATCTCTACTATAACGAACCTCAGGGCCGTCTCGCTCAGCGCCTTGCCGCGAAGATCGCGCCAGGCAAACTTTTCTTCTGCAACTCAGGCGCCGAAGCCAACGAAGGCCTCTATAAGCTCGCCCGCCGATTCGGTCACGAGCAAGGTCGATTCGAAATCCTGACCGCCATAAATTCCTTCCATGGACGCACCCTTGCCGGCATCGCCGCCACCGGGCAGGAGAAGGTCAAGAAAGGATTCGGACCCGCCGTGCCAGGCTTTCGCCACATTCCCTTTAATGACATCGAAGCCGCCCGAAACGCGATTTCACCGTCTACCATCGCCATCTTAATCGAAGGCATTCAAGGCGAGGGTGGCATCACCCCGGCGACGCGTGAGTACCTGCTTGGCCTGCGAGCGTTGTGTGACGAAAAACAGATGCTGCTCCTGATGGACGCGGTTCAATGCGGTCATTTTCGCAGCGGCCGATTTCAGAGTTTTCAACGAATCCTCGAGGGCCCTCATGGGGGTAGTCCAGCGACCCCCGAAGCAGTTGCGTTTTTGCCAGACGGCATTTCCATGGCTAAATCGCTTGGTGGCGGGTTCCCCATCGGGGCCTTCTGGGTTCGGGATTGTCACGCCGGCCTGCTCGGGCCGGGCACTCACGCGACCACTTACGGCGGCACCCCCTTGGGTTGTGCCGTGGCCCTTAAAGTCCTCGATGTGATCGAACGCGATGGCCTGGCCGAAAACACTCGAACCGTTGGGGAATTCTTCCGTCACGAGCTCCAACGCCTCGTGGAAACATATCCTTCCGTGCTTCAATCTGTGCGTGGTCTCGGGTTTATCATCGGCTTGGAACTACAGGACAAAAATCGCATCCCGACCTTCGCCTCCAGCGACAAGGCGTCGAGTCTTCAGTTCGTCAACCGGCTGCATGAAGCCGGGCTCTTGTCAATTCCCAGTGGTACCCAAGTAGTCCGCTTTCTACCCGCCCTCAATCTCCCCAAGGTTCACGCCGAAGAGGGGCTTGAAATCATCGAACGGAGCGTTCGTGCGCTGGCCTGATCGGCGCTTCGGTCACAACGGGCGTAACCGTGGCCACTCGGTTTCGACTCCCTGGCTCCGCAGCCGTTGTTGATACGCCGCCAGTAGTGCAGGCGTGCGACGAATATGTCGCGGGGGTTCTTTTCGCTCCCGACAGAACGCCGCCAGAGTTCCTACCGCTTCTCCAATGTTCCACTCTACCGGGTGCAACCGATAGCACCCGTTTGTCACATGCGTGGTCCCGATGTTCTTGCACGCCGGTAACAGATTCTCCATCCGTTGCGGAATCAATGCACCGAGCGGAATCTGGAACGGCAGTGAGGAAAGATCGACATAGTTCTCTCCCGTTGTGCTGGGGTGGAGATCAATCCGGTAGGCTCCCACTCCGACCGAGTCCGCGAACGGTTCAGCGGTGACGTCTTCTCTCGGACGTCCTGTCGCCTGCATCCGGGCTTCGGTAGAGACATGCTGTTCCAACACCGTGAATTCAGCGCGAATCCGGCGGGCTTCCCGGATATAGGGCTGTTTTGCTAATCCATCCTGGGTGCCGACCACGTCGTGTCTGAGCCTCAATCCGTTCCATCCAGTCCCGCCGTCGTGGCGCGGCGCTTCAGTTTGCATCCAGTACAAGAGGGACAAGCTGACCTGGCGGGCTCGCTCTAGGTGTCTGGAGGCTTGTTCGGGCGAAACGCCGATGATTGGGCCGAGCCAATAATCATTCTGGGGCCAGTTGACCAGGGAGATGCTGCTGCGGTAGGCACCTGAGACAAACTGAGCGGCATCCGCGATCCGACGGTAAATAAACAGATTCAACCCGCCGGGTCCCGGGCCGCTCGGATCGAATGTGACGGAACGTGGCTTCAATGTGATGGGATCGCTCATCTGCCAATTGAGAAGCGGTCCAGGCCAAGCCGGTGTCATCTCAGGAACATAACCACGCCAGAAATCATACTCAGCGGGTTTGTCGATGCGGTGATCTTCGCCCGGGAGATAATCCACGGCGAAACACCAAGTGATGGCTTGTTGATTCAGAGGATTTGCCACCAATGGGGCATGAGCTTCGCCGGTTTCTTTTCGGGATTCAGCACCGATCACAAACTCGGTATGCGTCAGCGCCAGCAGGTCCCCGAGTTCCGTTGCGTCGACAAACAGGGGGGCTTCCACCGTCGTCGAACCACCGCGCCTGAGGTTTTCCAACGTGACGGAACGAACCCGATCCCGATCGACATCCGCTCGAATGAGCCGATGCTCCAACCACAGCTGGAGACGGCCGCTGGCGATGTGTGTGGCCAACAGCTCCATCAGAACCGCCAGGGCGACGCGCGGTTCATGACACAACCGGGAGACGGATCCATTGCCGGGGTTGAACCGAGAGTTCGCTGCGGCTTCCGCCGTTAGTGGAAAGTGACGACGATAGTAGGCCCGGATCCCTTCTCGGAATTGACGATAACTACGGGTGCAACCGAAACTCTCGATCCAGGGATGTTCATCGGGCGGCACCGCTTGGGACGTCAACTGTCCGCCGATCCAATCCGTCTCTTCGGTCATCACCACGGTTAATCCCTGACGACAGGCCGCCAGTGCCGCCGCGCAGCCGCCAACGCCACCACCTACGATCAGGAGATCCGGCCGTTGTGGCTGACCTGACGGCCCGGCGACCAACGCTGTCGCCCAGGGCAGTACCGTGGCGGTGCCGCGCAGAAAAGTTCGACGATCCAGCAGGTGATTTTTAGCGGACATGTGAGAGGCCGACCCTGCGGATACCGAGTGGAAGTCGCAAGTCGATCCGCGTCGATCGCCTCACTTCCGCGTCGACAAATCCAAGCTCACCCCCCAAACCGCGTTCATTTGAGCTCCAAGACGTGCATCATCCATCGACAAAAACAACCAACGCCTCGCGGGACCTGTGGACTTCGCCCGCAATGCCGTGGCGCCGCTTGGCACGGAAATCATTTGAACTTCCGGCGGAATTTCCAGGCGCACTCCCGTTCCTCCCGCACCGCCGTTGGGGTTGTTTAGATCCGGACCGGTGAGAGTGTAGTGAGAGCTGTCAGCGCTCCATTGCAAATTCCATTCCGCGGGCAGACCGGCATCTGTGGGACCTGTAAAAACTTGGCGAAGCGCCAATTCCGGAAGATCCACAGGTAGGCCGTTGCTCCAGAAAGTGATGCGCAGCTCGGAAGTCGCGTCCCGTTCTGGAAACAGGGCGTAATCTGTCTTGAGCGAATCACCTGGCTGGATCGGCGGCACGTCTGGAACGGGCATTGGTCGAACTGCTTGGCCTCGCGCTTCTCTCTGGGGCAGTTCCTGAGGCTGGGGCCGCGGCGCGTCGTCAAAGCCTTCTGGTTGCGGTTGGTTCCAGATCTGGGCTTGGATCTCTTGTTGGGTCTCGATTCGCGTCTTAATGGTAAACATCCCCAGGGCCACCGCGCCTACCAAAAACAGGAAAGAAACCAACCCAGTGAGCGTCGGCCAGTGTCGGATCGAAAGTGTTTCGCCCGGGGGAAGGGCAACTTTGGCGCGTTTAATGGATGCTGCCCAACGTGCCACGGCAAAACTTACCAAGAGGTTCACGATGATGGCGAAGACAAGTCCGCCGAGCATGAGGGTAGGACCGACCGAAGTACCCTGACGTTCCAAGGCCCCGCTGATCATTCCTGCCGGCAGCAAGACTCCTAGCAATGTGAACACCAACAGTGGCCAAGTGAGCGCGGCGATGGTGCCTAACAGCAAGCCTCGACGCTGTCCAAAAGCTTTTCGGATCTGTGCCAGCCCGATCCATCCAAGCATCGTCCCAATCAACGCCACAGAGAGAGTTCCAATCGCCGGCCACATTAGGTAAGAAATAATTTGAGCAGGGTTTTGAAACCGGATGCGGCCCGCCATGGCGTTCGAGACGAATCCAGCCAGGACCTGCACCAGGAAGAAGAGGCTGAAGACGACAACGATCCCCCCAAGGATTGCCGGTAACGAGGGAGCGCGTTTGACGAGCCTCTCAGACTTTTGGGGGGGCAAAGGCGGTGGCAGGGGCGGGGGATTGCTCGCGGAACCTAGCGTCGAGTTCCACGGGGTTCCTTGAGTTGAGGGGTCGGCATCAGCCATGGCAGTAGTTTGTCATAGAAATGAGACCGGCGCGACTCTCAACGGTTTCCTAGTCTTAGCACGGTTCTAGATTTCATTGGACCCGAATCACCGAGGAACGGCACGCGATCATTCACTGCCTGCCCGACGCTCTGGTTCAATTATTAGCGCCTGTTAATGTCCGATAACCGCATCGACAGTCAACATCCGTTGGAATAAGCCTTATCCACCTTATGAGAACTCTTGGGTGGGGTGTTATTGTGGGTGTGGTTCTGGGTTTGGCAATGCCGGGCGCCCTGGCCCTGGGTGATGAACCTGATGTCGAACAGAATTTGGGGCGAGAGTTGAGTGTGCAACGTCGGCTGTTGGAGGGCGAACAGTTTACTCTGCCATTGCCCGTGGTCCTCGACATCGGCGAGACACTGTTTTCCGCCAACTGGACTTCTCAAGAAGGCGCCGGCCGGCCCTTAACCAAAGGAAATGGCAACCCGCTCGTCGATCCCTCGGAGCCATTGCTGTTTCCAAGAAATTTCAATCGCGTTTCGGCGTCCGACGCCAATTCGCGGCCCTCCAATCCAAAGGAGTCACCTTTGGAACCCTCGAACGTCGCGCGGACGGCACCTGGAACACCACGGGTGTGGAAGGTCTTCCGGCCCCCAGCTTGACGAGTGCTGGAGCAGGCTCCCCGCCATCGCTAATCGTCCTTCCCTGCCGATCAGCAACCAGGGATGGATTTTCACGGAGCCGAACCCGTACAACCCGCCCGGTAATTTGCGCCCCGCCGATGGACCGCTTTATTCCATGGACCTAACCAGTTCTCAATTACCCCCACCGCGTCTGCGCGCGCAGAATGGAGTTGTTGAGGTTCCTGCCTACACCGATCTCAAGCTGCACGATATTTGCAGTGGACCCGACGATCCCAATCGAGAGGCGCTCGATATGAATCAGCCGGCGGGTTCGCCCGCGTTTTTTGCGGGCAACACAAAATTCCTGACGCGAAAGCTTTGGGGTGCTGCCAAGAAGCCGAACTATTTCCATCACGGCAAATTTACCACTATGCGTGAAGCGATCCTGGCACATTCGGGCGAGGCGCAAGGGTCGCGCAATGCCTTCGAGGCATTGAGTGCCAACGACCGCAACGCGATCATTGAATTTTTGAAGACCCTGCAAGTGCTTCCTCCGGGGACACGGCGTTTAGTTGTGGATGAAAATGGGCGACCCCGGTCCTGGCCTCCTGACGCGGAGGACTGAGCTTGAAACGGGCGATGGTCGTTTCTAGGTAAAGCCCGGCTATGACTGGCAATTCGCAGGTGAACTCGAACCGCCTAAAGACGGCCCAACCGCAACTGGCAGCTCCATGAGTATGGCTGATTCGCGCGAGTGGCCTGGCTTGGCGAGGTCGGGACCGAAAGTGGCCAGAGCCCCGCCTATTTCTTGTTTTTATCGACCTTGTCGCCGGCGCGCTCCACTTCGACTTCTTTGACGAAGGAATTGAACTTGTCGACGATCTGGTTCCGTTCGGTCATGAGTTCAGCGTATTTCTTGTTGGTGTCGTTCAAACGCCCCACGATTTCGTTTCGATCATCGACGGACTTCCGCATGGCCACGATGACTTCATTGGCCCGAACCATGTTGCTATTGGCGGTGTACAGCTGATTGGTCGCTCGTTCGAAGGCAATCTTGTAATGGGCGGCAGCGTTCGAGTGAACTCGCGCTTCGTATTCGATCGCCGCCAGTTTCTTGGCTAGATCAGTGATCTGCATTTGGTTGGAGCGTGTCACAGCATTGGCGTTCTTCCGTTCCAGCTCGATTCGATTGATCTCCGATTGAAGGTTCTCGATCGATTGTTGCAGTTGATGTTTTGCCCCGTGGTCTTGCTGGACGCTTTCCTTGAGCTTCTGGTTTTCGGTGAACAGCAGGGTTTCCCGTTTCCATTGCCATCCAATCAATCCGACCAATGCCAGGGTCAAGACGATCAGTAGGTTGACACCGCTGAATGCCGCTTGGTCCCGACTCAGGGGGTGGAATTGAATTTTCATGTCACTAGTTTAGTCGGCTGGCCCGCGAACCTTCCGCATGCCGAATGTGCGGGAATGTTCTCAAGCTCCTACTGAATTGTCAAAACGCGTGATTGGCGTCCCGTAATCCGGGGGCGGAATTGACCCGGTGGACGTCGAGCAAGGCGAGTCGGCGCCAGAATAGGGCGCCGGGCTGTGGTAGATCGTCGTGCGCAAAAATTTCCGGTTGTCGACTTGCGAATCGGTTCGTGGCGCGGGAATGCTGCCCTCCATGAACAGCGTTTGGGAATTGCTCTTTCCGGGAGGTCATTTCCTGGGAATCTTGTGGCATCCGTGGAAGTTGGTTGGCTGGCTGGGAAACGCGGTCTTTTTTAGCCGCTTTCTCGTCCAGTGGTATGTCACGGAGAAACGCAAGCAGGTGGTGATTCCGGTGGCGTTTTGGTGGCTGAGCCTCATTGGGGCGTTACTACTTTTTTCCTATGCCGCCCTTTATCAGCGCGATTCCGTCTTCATTTTTGCGTACGCCTTTACCTGGATCCCTTATATCCGCAACCTCCTCATCCATCATAGGCATCATGACGCGTCGCAGCACTGTCCCAGGTGCTCCCGCGTGAGCCCGCCGGAGGCCTCGTTTTGCTCCGCCTGTGGGCAGTCGCTCACCAAAGCGGTCAACTCCACCAGTTGATGGGTGGTTGACGCTGGCCTTCGCCCTGGGGGCGTTGCATCACGGACGTGCCGCGTTGGTCTTTGGACCAGACCCGGTTGGTGGCGGCTCTGTCAACGCTGCAGGTGCGGCATCCGTGGCGGTTTGGAACCCGGTTCTCATCAGAATGGCTTGGTAATCCGAATGGGCCGCGCCAAATTCTCGAAGGCGTTCAATCAATCCGTCCATGCGAACTTCTTCGGCGCGCACCTGTTGCAACACGACCTCGCGCGATACGAGTTCGCGATTGCTCTGCCAGACTTGGTGCCCCATGAAACTCGCAACGCCGAGGTAAGCCGCCAGGCTTGAAATCAAACTCAGGCGCAGAACCGATCGGGTTGCGGCTAGTTCATGTTGCAAGGTAACCAAAACAGCCGCTTCGCCTGGCTCCGGTGGAATGGGTTCTTGGTTCATGCAGATCAGGGCTGGGTCGGCTTCAACAACTGGCTGGGCGCGCTATTGGTGAGAATCTGCCCGCGACTATCGCCGAGTCCCAAAGCAGCCGGTGGCAGGCCTGCACTGGTCAGGATGGGATGGATCGCTGGATTTTTCTGGGCATACTGAACACTTTCCATGATCAGGTTCCCAACTGCCTGCCGTTTCAAATTGTACCGGCTGACTTCTGTCACTTGTTCCTGAATCTGGCGGGCTCTTGTCACCTGCAAGAGACACAAAATCCCAATCCCGACACCCGCCAGCAAATTGAGCGATGTCAGTGTTTGTAGGTTGAAGTTGAACTGATTCATGTCACGCAGGCCAGTCTACCGAGAAATCGCTGAAACCGCGAGGGTAAACCCAGGAGGATCGAGACAGGGCCGACCGCCGCCTTTTGAGCAGCATTGGCCTCCGCTATTCGCGCCAACGTTTACGGTTGTGAAATTCCGCTTTTGACTTCAGACAGGCGTTGGGCTCCATTGCGACTTGGTTTCTCGCGAATTCACGATATGACTTGGCTACTTCCAACGCGGATGGCTGTCGTAATGACGCTCCTGTGGCTGTTTTTCTCGGGCGATCTTCAGGCGATTCCGCGAATTATCACTGTCACGCCCGGCGGTGGGGCGCCTGGAACACAGGTTGTCATCGAAGGGACCCAGCTCGGTGCGATCACGAAAGTTTTTTTTGGGGATGCGCTTGGGAACATCCTCCAGCGCACCGCCAACGTCCTGGTGGTCGTGGTGCCACTGGATGCGACGTCTGCGCCTCTTTACGTGTATGAGGCCAATGGAAACTTTGATTACACACCGCTTTCTTTCCAAGTGGCGCCGCGCATCAGCACTGTCAGCCCCTCGCGGGGTGTTCCCGGCGAAGAAGTCCTCATTGATGGCTTCAACTTCAGCAATATTAACAACTTGGGATTGGCGCCCCGTGTATTCTTCAACAACGTGCAGGCCTCAGTGTTCGTGGCATCGGATACCCAGCTGCGAACCATCGTGCCACCCCTTGCGACCACCGGTCCAGTCACCGTGCAAACCCTCGCTGGAATTCACAGCACACCAGCGCCCTTCTATCTGCCGCCTATTATCGAATCTTTCACTCCGGCTCGAGCTCGCGTGGGCGACGTGCTCACGATCAATGGAGTCAATTTCACCGGGGCAACCCGTCTCCAAGTTGGGGGTGCTCAAGCCACGATCCTCAATGCGCAACTCAAGGAAATGACGGTGCGTATTCCTGAAGGAGCTCTGGATGGCCCGCTGTTTGTTGAGACCCCCGGCGGTGCCTTTTTGTCGAGCGTTCAGACTCCCTTCTTGTTGCTGCCAAAGATCGACAGCTTCGATCCCGCTGGTGGGTCCGTCGGCACGACCGTCACGATTCGTGGCACGGGTCTTGCCCAGGCCAACCAAGCTTACTTTGGAGACAAGATCGTCTCCATTGCTGCCAAGTCACCCACCACCGCAACCTGCGTCGTGCCGAATGGTGCCCTTACCGGCCCCATTACGATCCAGACCCCCAGCGGCACGAACCAGAGCCAGTCGATCTTTTACGTTTCGCCCTCCGTTAATCTCATCAACCCAAGCCGCGGCCAGACCGGCGCGGTGGTGACTGTTACCGGACTCAACCTTTTGGGAACCACTCGGGTGGAATTTGGGGGCGTTTCCACACCGGAGTTTTCGGTGGAAAGCAACACCCGCCTGACCACTCGAGTCCCAGTCGGCGCCGTCAGCGGGGTCGTGCGAATCACGAATCCTGGTGGATCCGTCTCGAGTTCCCAGGCATACGAAGTCACTGGGGATGAACCGTTGATCTCCAGCTTCACACCCACATTTGGCGTTGCGGGAACCCTTGTAACTCTGACCGGGCTTAATTTCCGAGACGCCACCAACGTCACATTCAATGGTGTTTCATCCATACCTGCGGTGCAAAGTGATACCCGCCTGGTAGTGGCTGTTCCTGCCGGTGCCTCGTCGGGTCCCCTACAGGTTTTTTCTCCCAAAGGAACGGGAACGGCCTCTCAGGAGTTCATATATGGCGATCAGGCGGATCTGAAACTCGCGGTGAATGCCACTCCCAACCCTCCAGTGGTCGGCATGCCGCTGGTTTACAGCATCGATGTCAGAAATAACGGTCCACTCGATGCCGTGGGGGTCGTCATAACGTTCGCGATTCCTGGAGTATTGGACTATGTCAACGCCACGGCTTCACGAGGAACTTTTGAAAGGATAGGCACCGGAGTGATCAATACCGTGAGCCGACTCAATGCGGGGGCCACCACCACCCTTCTGGTCATGGTCAAGCCATTGATGACTGGAACTATTACAGTCGGTGCTCAGGTCACGTCGGATATCCCAGATAACCAGACCGAAGACAACGCCGCCAAACTGGTTCTAATCGCTGCACCCGTCACCCTAAAACTGGACGCGCTTCAAAATGGTTTGGTTCGCATTGTTTGGCCTGATGTCGCCACCAACTTCGTGCTTCAATGCACCTCCCAACCGGGTTTGACCGACTGGTCCACCGTCACAAATGTTCCCTTCCACATTGAGGACGAATTTCGAGTAGCCCTGCCGTTCGAGCCCAACGAAAACCGTTTCTACCGCTTAAGACAACGGGAGTAGAGGTGGGTGCGACGAGGTGCGAGCGATCATGGAAGTGGAACCAGGGCGCGGGGTGAAGCTGAGCTGATTATTCCAATCGGCGGCGCCAGTCAATGACGATCAGGGGGTCACTTCGGACCGGTACTGGCTTTGGAGACCTTATTGGTGATGCTACGTTCGATGCGCTGACGCAGTGCCAGATAAACGGTGTTGGTGACTTCGTTCAGCATCCGTCGCGCGTCGTCGTACCGGCCCACGCGCACGTGCCAGCGCGCCAGATGGGTTAGCACGCCCTGCCGTTCCACCGGTCCATCCGCCAAATCCAATGCATTGGTCCACGATTGCATCGCCTCCGAAACCAACCGTGCTTCGGATTGTTTCTTGCCGGCTTCCGTGGGTGCCGGGTCTGGTTTGATGCCGTAGTACGTCTCTGCGATATCACTCGCCAGGATGAAGTCATGGGGTTTGAGCTCGCGAGCTTTGCCATACAATTCCATGGCTTTGCGGAACACGCCCTGTTCGTCGACTTTCCACCGTTCTTGGGCATCCTTTCGGAACAGGAAAACAGTCGTGGCGAAATTGTGCCAATACACGGGCTCCAGCGGATTCAATTCCACTGCTTTTTCATAATACTCGAACGCTTTGTCGATGGGTCCGTGATGGCCATAGATATTGGCCAAGTTGTTCCAGGGCGCCGGGTTTTTGGGATCGAGCTCGCGAGCTTTTTCATAATGCAGCACCTGCTGCTCTTCCTCGCCGATGTCGCCGAGAAAACTGCCGTAAGCTAGACGAGCCCCCGGGTGCTTTGGATGTTTTTCGATGAACTCCTCGTAACGCTTGCGTATGGGTTGAAATCGCTGCTCCAGACGTCCCTTGAGTGTGAGCTTCAGTAATTCTGCGTCTTTTTCGCCCGTTTCTGTCGCTCGAATCCATTCGTCCGCCTCTGCCTGAGCATCGTTGTCCGCCTTGAGAATAACTCGCAGCTCACGTTCGATGGGGTCAGTGGGTTCGGCTTCCGGGGCGGTGGCGGCCGCGATCACACGGACCAACCCCGTGCGTTGCAGGACCAAATTAGTCAAGGCAGCCGGTTTGTTGGTTGCCAGCAGAAAACTCAGGGTGCCAATCAGAAGCTCGCTCACGCTGCAAACCTACGCCCTTGTCGGCTGGAAACAAGCGGTGCTTGCCGGCTTGAGAAGTGCATGCGAAAAGAAGGCGCTCATCGTATGACACGCCGCCAGTTTGTATCCACCGCTACCATGGCCGTCGCCGGCCTCGCCCTCAGTTCCACCTCCAACCGGGCCTTGGGCGCCATCAGTGCCCCTCCGTTGCTCGACAGCAAAGGGCAGCGTATCCCCCTGGGAATGGATAATTTCGCGGTCCGCGCGTTCGGTATGAAGGGCCGCGAGTTGGTGGATTACGCTGCCTCCCTTAGGCTCGACACACTGTTTATCACGGATATTGCCGCCTTCGGTACGCAGGATCTGGTGATCCTCGGGGAGCTGCGCCGATATGCACAGGACAAGGGAATCGCGATCCAATCGGGTTCCTGGAGTGTTTGTCCGACTTCCGAAAGATTTAAGAAAGACTGGGGCACCGCCGAGGAACACCTGGCTCTTTGCATTCGGATGGCCAAGGCGGTTGGGTCTCCGGTAGCACGTGTCGTTCTGGGATCGCGCGAGGATCGTAAGACGCCAGGCGGCATCCAAGCTCGAATCGAAGACACCGTGCGTGTTCTCAAGTCCCAACGCAGCCTGGCTGTCGATTCAGGTGTCAAAATCGCCATTGAAAATCACGCGGGCGACATGACTGCTGTCGAATTGGTGTCCTTGATCGAGGCGGCTGGAAGCGATTATGTCGGGGCAAACCTGGATTCGGGCAATGCGCTGTGGACCTTGGAAGACCCGCTCGACTCGCTCGAGAAGCTCGGCCCGTATGCGGCTTGCACTAGTCTGCGGGATTCGGCGATCTGGGAAACGGACAAGGGATGCAAGATTCAGTGGACCGCGATGGGTGAAGGTGGTGTCGTGGATTTGAAAGCGTATTTTACCCGATTTGCTCAGCTGTGTCCGGGAGTGGCCGTAAATATCGAAACCATCGGCGGCTTTGCCTTGGAGTTTGCCTACCTCGAACCCGGCTTCTGGGAGGTCTGGAATCAGAAACCCGCCGCCGAATTCGCCCGGTTCCTTGCCTTGGTCAAGCGCGGTCGTCCTGTTCCCCAACACGATGGCGGCAACAAGGAAATGCAGAAGGGTGAACTCGAGCGGAGCCTACGCTACTGCCGAGAAATCATTGGGCTCGGTACCAAGTCATGAGGCGTCGTGGTCATCATTATCATGGGAGTTTCGGGGTGCGGCAAAAGCACCGTCGGCGTGCGGCTTGCCCAGCTTTTGGGCTGGGAATTCCATGACGGCGACGATTTTCATCCTCCAGCGAACAAGATCAAGCAAGGCGCGGGCATTCCATTGGATGACCATGACCGCCGACCCTGGCTGGGAGCGATCCGGGCGTTTATGGAAGAGGCGCATTCCCAAGGACGCCACTTGGTCATCCCTTGTTCTGCGCTGCGGGAGCGATATCGCGATTGGCTGGGGCGCGGGTTGCCCTGGGTGCAATTCGTCCACCTTCAGGGTGACAAGGAGCTCATCCGCGAGCGACTCAAAGCCCGCACCGGACATTTTATGTCGCCGACGCTCTTGGACAATCAGTATGCGACACTCGAAGCGCCACTGGATGCATTGACGGTGGATGTCGGGCCGCCACCAGAGAGTATCGCCTCGGAGATTATTCTAAGACTTCGCCTTCGTCCGCTGGCAGTGCCGAAAGCGTCACGGCCTTCCCGCTCCTGATGCTGGAGATCCGGCGGGCGAGTCGAATGGCGGCGAGCATGCTCCCCGATTCCGCGATGCCTTGACCCGCGATATCATAGGCGGTGCCATGATCCGGCGAGGTTCGAACGAACGGCAATCCGAGCGTCCAATTCACCCCGTTTTCGAAGGCGATCATCTTAAGGGGCACCAAGCCTTGGTCATGATACATGGCGACCACCGCCTCGAAATCTCCTCGATAGACTCGGTGAAACAGGGTGTCGGCAGGGAAGGGGCCTTCGACTGGCAATCCGCGTTCACGGGCAGCGCGGATTGTGGGTTCGATCAGATCGACTTCCTCCGTGCCCATGGCACCACCTTCACCGGCGTGTGGATTCAAGCCGCACACAGCGATCCGCCGTTGTGGCAACCCGAGTAGGTCGCAGGCTTCCACGGCCAGTTCGATAGCCTTGGTGATACCCTCGGCGCTCAGGGTCGATGATACCTTTTGGAGTGGTACATGGTTGGTTGCCAATGCTACCCGCAACCAGTGACCGCGATCGTCACTCCCCAATAACATCATGGCCGTGCGCTTCGCATGGGCCAATTCCGACAGGAATTCCGTCTGGCCCACAAACCATGGAAACCCCCCTTGGATAATGGTTTCCTTGCTCACGGGAGCGGTCACTATGCCATCGAGCTCGCCAGCCAAACACAGTCGAGCTCCTTCGCGAAGGCACGACATGGCAGCCCGAGCGGCCTCAGTACCACCTTGCGCTAATTCATCCGGCAGCGGGTCCGTATCTGGTTGATGGCAATAAAGTCGACTGGGGACTGAGCTTCGTTCGGACCATTGGGGTATTTCTCCCTCATAGCCCAGTAAGCCACAGTAGAACCGCGCAACCCCAGCATCGCCAATAACGACGTAGATCGTGTCATCTTCCGGGAGGGCGCATGCCAGCGCCTTGAACGCGACCTCAGGTCCGATACCGGTCACGTCGCCAAGCAAGATTCCCAGGGACAACACAGTGGTGTGCGGGTGAAAGGTTAAGCTAGAAGCGGAAGCTGGCGCCCAATGTAGCGCCATAGGTGGCCTCAAATTGCAAGGTCGCCTCGCGCCCCGCTCCGCCGAAGACCATGTCTCGGTTGTATTGGAAATCGGTGCCCACGAAGACACCAAAATGCCGATTGAATTCGTAAGCGAGCCGCAATTGCAAGTAGGCGCCCGGCCGCCAGTCGCTCCGGCTCACACGCGTCGCTGACGTCGGCATGGCTGGAATGGCTCCGCCCGCATAGGTGATGGCGTCGGAGAATTCGAGGTCTGCAGTCGCGTAAATCGAGGCCAGGCCAAGACTGACGCCAGCCACGAAATGTTTGGTTAACGGCACTTCCATCCAGGGTCCGATCTTGAGCGTATGCAACTCTGTATCTAATGAGGCGCTTAGAGTTGCATTGCCAACCGCAGTCACACTGCTGGATTGAATCGGTGTCAGGTTGATGACGGGCCCTGGACCATCGAAGGTGCCGGAGTACGAAGGTGTGGAGGGAGGTAGGATGCCCGTCGTGTCGAATACCGCCGTGGTGTATGTCGCCGCGCTAGACGCCGTCGAGGTTTCCCTCAAAGAAAAGGTCGAATAACCATACCCCAACTCAAACCCAAATCGCACATCGCGCTTCCAGAGACGAGTTCGGGCCATTTCCAAACCACCCATCAATTCACCGCCGAACAAAGGCGAGTCCGAGAGATCGGAAAGATTGCCGACGCGCGGCGCGTTCTCGGTTTTGCTGAGAGTTAATCGGTCTTGAGACAGCTGGTTCTGGTTGTTGAAGCCCCAGTTCCAGGTGGTATTGGCGGACCCACCCTTGTCGGTCTTCACATACCCATCCGAATAGCTGCCTGACCCAAATGTCGCCGGTGGTGCGCTGTCGCGGATCTGGGCTTTGACACCCGCCCGCAGAGTTCCGCCTAATCGGAAAAAGACGCCGCGGTTGTCTAGATCGTCATCGGCGTCCTGGCCGAGAGCCGGGATGGAACCGAAACTCACCGCGCAGAGGCCCAAGCCGAGGGCTATGGACCGTCCGGACCCAGGTATGGTCCCGGGGAGAGACGTCTGCGGACACGTCGACAAAGCGATGCAATCGGAAACAGTGGAAGAGCTCATGAAACGAAGAATGGAGGAGATATTAATCTGGCAGGATCACAAGGAAGGAAATGACGTCAGCGGGTTTCAATCAGGCGGTACAAGCGCATACCGTTGGTCGGCAACGGATCGGACTTTGGCGGACCATTATCCAGCCATTGCACATAACTGCCGGTGCCGAACACCGCCGGGAGTGAGGTTTTGAAGCTGGGCGGATTGGTCTCGGCGACCGCCGGGGCATATTGAATGTAATAGCGGTAACCTGCACGCGTCGGAAACTCGACGAGGAACACCCCGTTGGTGAAGCGGTAATTGTGAATCGCCAATTCCGCTCCTGATGGTATCACCACCGCCGCTGGAACCGACCGAAAATCCAGGGTCGGGTTCACGATCGCCGGATTGCGGTCGGATACGTAATATTCCAGTGTGTACGAAC
>SXSK01000239.1 GCA_005793375.1 Verrucomicrobiales bacterium
AAGAAGCCATGCGCTTACTTTCAAGCGTGGCCATTGTGAAAAATCAGCCGAGTTCTCAATATCCCGCCTGCCTATTGTTCTTCCGCGGGTCCATCCTTCAACCAATCCGGCCAAACCACTTTTCTTGAAACTGCCCTGGGTCGTGAGAGGGGTACAATTTCCCCACTTGCAATCCTTTGAATAATGGGATTGGCTCATAGTCCAACGACCACCAATGGATCGAATTATGAAGAAAACCACCCAGTTCATCGCGGCCGCCTTGCTTACCGTCGGTCTCAGTGCCAGCGCGTTTGCCAAGGACGCCAAAGAAGTCACCCTGACCGGTGAAGGAAAATGCGCCAAATGCGCCCTGAAGAAGGCCGATTCCTGCCAAAACGTTGTTGAGGTCAAGGAAGGCGACAAGACCACCGTGTATTATCTCACAGGCGACATCAGCAAGGGTTTCCACAAGAACCTTTGCTCGGGTAGCGCCAAGGTCAAACTTACCGGCGAACACTCAGAGAAAGACGGCAAGCACGAGATCAAGGTCACCAAGATCGAAAAGGCCAGCTAACCGCTCCTCGTAGACTCGGCCACGTGTTCGATAAGGCCTAGGCGATCGTTTCGACCGCTTAGGCAGTGTTGGCTGCACCTCAGTGAATTCGACATGCAGCAGATGGTCATCGAACCCATGAAGTCGGTCTAAGAGCACGGTCAACTGGATCCTTCTGACAGCCCGCGCAGCTTCTGCTGCCGGGCATTTTTGTTTCTAGACTGGCTGTTTTAATCAGCACACAACTTTGGCGGCCCCTGGAACCGGCGTCGTTCAAATCCGTACCAAACAGCTAATTGGACTATCGCCGTCCCACCCACCACCCAAAGGGCCTGCTGGTTCGGCGGTTGAATTCCAATCACCAGCAGAAAAACGCAACCGACCACCGAAATCGATGCAAGCGGCTTGTACCATTTCCCCAACTGCCACGGTCCCATCTGTTTCCAGGAACGCTCATGGGCATAAATCCCGGCCGCCACCGGCACCACATAACTAATATACAAGAATACTGTGCCAATCGCGGCAATGGTTTCATAACGGAGTAATACGACCAGAGCCACCGAGACCAAAGCCGATGTCCAGACCGCGACAGACGGCGATCGAGTTCGTGGATTCACCCGACGCAATCCTCCGGAAAATGGCAACCCGCCGTCGCGCGCGAAGGCATAGGTCATCCGGGAAGACGAAGTGAGTGCGGCCAATCCGCAGAGAAATTGCGCAACCACTATGGCCGCCAAAAAGCCAGTTGCGAGTTTGTCGTGGAAAACGGAACGAAGGGTCCAGGGTATGACCTCAAAACCTTTCGAGACCCCCTCGGCCACGCTGGGCATGGCGAGCAAGAGGGCGAGAATCATCAACCAACCAAACGCACCCGAAATCCAGACACTGCGAATGATCCCACGAGGCACATTTTCGGCTGCTCGAACAGTTTCCTCCGAAGTGTGGGCTGAGGCGTCGAATCCGGTGATTGTGTATGCGGGGAACAGGAATCCGAGTGCAAAGAGCCAGCCAAGGTTCTGCTGCTTGGGAAACACGGGAGCCCCTTCCGGCAGTCCGCTGTAGTTGGTGAACGTCCACAACCGTGCCCACTCGTACTGTCGAGTGACAATCAACAAAGCGACCGTCAACAAAACGGCAACACTGAGAATCAACCAACCACTCAAGTCTGTGAGCCAGGTCGTGAGCCGAATGCCGTAATGATTCAACAAGCCCTGCGACAGTGTCATCGCGACGACCACAACCGTCTTGATGGAAGCCGCCTGGGAAGTGGGTGGATTCAGACCGAAAGCCACCAATGTGAAGTCATAGGTGCCAGCGTTTATGGCTGCGAGCACGGTCATCAATCCGGCGAGGTTGTACCATGCTGTCACCCAGCCACAGGCGCGTCCGCCTAAAATACTTCCCCAATGGTACAATCCTCCGGCAGTGGGGAAGGCGCTGGCGACCTGAGCCATCGTGGCAGCCACGCAGAGAGAAAACAGACAGACCACAGGCCAGCCGATGCCGATGCTGGCGCCTCCGGCGCTGCAGAGTCCCACGTGAAACGACGTGATGCCACCCGCCAAAATGCAGATAATGGAGAGAGAAATGGCGAAATTCGAGAAACCCGACATTCGCCGAGCCAATTCCTGACGGTAACCCAAACGCTCCAGGGTCAGTTCGTCGTCATTTGGTCTGTGCACACTTGGAGGCTAACGGGATCTTTGCAAGTAAGTCGAATCCCGTAATTCGAGCACTTCGCTGGTTCTTGCGTCCACCGGTGATGAGCCAACTTCGAGGCGGTGAAACCGACTAGGGCGAGACGGACTGGACGCGCAAGTCGTCAAACCGAATGGGAGTTCCTGCATAGGGCATACCCCAGGCACCAGATTTTCCTGGCGGCATCGGTTCCTTCTCATCAAGGGACAAAGCCCATTCCGCAGGCTCTTTGTCGCCCTGCCAGGCTTTGGCTTCGACTTTCACGCCATCGCTAGTTTTCCGAACTCTCAATTTCAAGTGAGTCCACTCTCCGCTCTTCCACTCAAAGGCTGTAGACTTGGAGACATCGTCGCCTTTCAGGAGTTCGATGGCTTTCTTGGCGGGTGCGACCCGGATTTTGTAACCGCTGACCCCATTCACTCCGAGAGCAAAGGTCGGGAATTTGCGGCCTTGTTTGGTGCCAAAGATGCGCGCACCGCATTCCTGACCGGAGGCTTCGCTAGGTCCGAACAAGAAGCCAAAATCCTCCAACGGTGACCCTGGAAGCTCCACGAGCTTGGAGCCTTGTTCTTCGACGATAGCAAACACGCCGTTCAACACGAGGAATTCCGGGGGTAGTTCACCCTTGGGAAGTTTCTCGAAATTCTGTTCAAAAACCACCCGCCCCTCAGCGCCGACCCGCGCGGGAAGGGCAGGCATTAACAAGGCTGACAAAGCCAGTGCACTCAGAGCCACCCGGTGGCGGAGGGACATCAAGCAGCGTTTCATACGTCGAGTTTAAACATTACAAATGGATTGGGAAGGCAGTGCTTTCTCGAACTTCCCGCAGGAGAAGATCGTCGTGTGGAAGAAAACACTGCCAACCGGCATTACAGACGCGTGTCATTTGTTTCTTGTTCAAGCGAACTCTGCCTCGCTGAAGTTCGCATTTAGGATACCGCTGGGAGAAATCACGCTCAGGTGTCTGACATCGCGAGTGATACTCGACGCCCATGCCGGCACTCGTTACGGTCAGGGACAACGAATTCGATGGACCCATTGGCAGGACCCTCCTCCAAAAAACTGACTCTTGAACAGGCTGCGGCGGTTGCCGCCGAAGGCAATGTCTTGCTGATAGCAGGAGCTGGCACTGGAAAAACCTCGACTCTGGTAACCCGAGTCCTGGAGCGCGTATTGGATCCCACCCGGCGAGTCTCGTTGGATCGTATTCTCATGGTGACGTTTACCGAGGCGGCCGCCGCTGAAATGCGCCATCGATTACGGGGGGAATTGGAGCGTCGGCAACTCGATTTGGGAGGCGATCCCTGGATCGCGGAGCAGATAGTCCGCATTGACCATGCTCCCATCGGCACGATCCATGGGTTTTGTCTGAGATTGTTGCGGGATCACTTCCATGAATTGGGCTTGGATCCCCAGATGCGCGTTCTCGACGACGTGGAATCGCGCAGCGTCTTTGATCAAGTGCTCGACGAGGTATTGGATCCATTGTTGGCGCAACCACCTGAGGAGACGGCCGACCAACGGAGCGGAGTGGCGGACTGGATTTCAACGTTTCACGGAGGCAATCTGACGTTAGCCAAGTGCCTTGTGAAGCGAGTTTATGACTACGGCCGTTCACGCCACGATTTCGACACGTGGCTGCAGCGCCAGATCGAGGAGTGGTCCGCAACTGAACCCCGAGGCTGGGTGACTGAAATGCCCGAAGAATTGAACCGTTGGGGCCAACAATGGTTGGAAGCACTCGCGGCGGTCCCCAAAGAAAATCCTAAAGCGACCCGATGCCACGAACTGCTCCAGGAACTGATGGCCCAGCTCCCACTTCCAAACTGGCAGCACAATGTGGGCATCCGCCTCACGCTTCTGGTCGTGGAGGATTCCGAATCCGCGTGGGAGGCCTATCCGCGTCGCAAAACCACTCTCCGTGCGCCTCTCATCAAGTTCTTCGAAGATGTCAGGTTCTTGAACTCGCTTCTGGTCGCCATCCCGAATCCACCGGGCGCTGCGGGGACTTCCTCCCAAACCGTACCACCCTATCCATTCATGGAAGATTGGACCACGACCCGCGGTTCCATGGGATGTGTGCTGGATGTCGTCCAACGTGTCGTTGTGGCGTTGACACGCACCAAACGGGAACAGTCCATGGTGGATTTCGCCGATTTGGAGCAATTCGCACTCCGGTTGCTCGGCGATGGTGACACTCCGGTGGCTCAGGCGTGTCAGAAACGATTTGAGTATGTCCTGGTGGATGAAGCTCAGGATTTGAACCCAGCTCAAAATGGCATTCTGAGTTCGGTCGGCCGCACCGGTACAGCCGCCAACCGATTCTTGGTCGGAGACATTAAGCAAAGCATCTATCGATTCCGTCTGGCAGACCCGCGCATCTTCCAGGCGTTCGCGCATGCTTGGTCGGTTGGGAATTCTTCCAATGAAACGTCCAACACGCAGCTCAGGAGCGGGCGGGTGCTCCCCTTGACCGCAAACTTCAGGAGTCATGAGGCCATCCTCGAATTTGTGAATTCGGTTTTTACGCCATTGTTTCACGAGTCTTTGGGGGGCGTGGTTTATGACCAAGCGGCGGCGTTGCATTTTGGGGCTCCCGAAAAACGCCGACCTATGTCCCTCGACGGAACACCCCGCGTGGAAGTTCATCTGCGAATGGAATCAGCCGCCGATGAGGAGAATGCGGACACTGGAGAGAACGACAGCCCCGAAGATCGCACCGAAGTGGAGGCGGGATTGGTGATCGCCCGATTGCTGGAGTTGTACGAGAGCAAGACCTTGGTCTGGGATGGGAATTCCGGCGCGTTACGGCCCATGCGATGGGGCGACGTGGTTGTGCTATTGCGGTCACCAGGCCCTCGGGGGTCCGCTTACGCCCGCAAGTTTGCCGATGCGGGTATCCCAATGGATGCTCCTCCTGGTAGCCTCCTGGATCAACCAGAACTCCTGGATCTCCTGTCGTTGCTGGAGATCCTGGACAACCCGCTGCAGGACATCCCTCTGGCAACCGTCTTGCGGTCTCCGCTCGTAGGCATCCACGATCTCAATGAACTGGCCGTGATTCGAATGTCCGCGCGTCGCGAGTCATTCTGGACCGCACTCAATCGATTTCATGAGTTTGGTGTCAGTCGATTCCATGAATTGAGCCCAGAATCCTGCTCCCAGGCGGCAATTGAACTGAGCGCTGATGCCACTGGCCTGACGGAAAAGCCAGTCGACGGACGGAGCAACGAATCGTTCGAAAACGCGTCGGGGGTCCTCGATGGCCCCAGCGCGCTGGATCATCCCATGACCCGTCCCTGGGCCCGCAGTCTCTGGCCTCGGGTCGAGGGCTTTCTTAAGCTTTACAAACAATGGCGCCGCCTGGCTCAGCGAGGTTCCATGGGATCGTTGATCGAGACGATCCTGGACGACACGGGG
The DNA here is from genome assembly GCA_005793375.1 of Verrucomicrobiales bacterium. Taxonomy (GTDB): domain Bacteria; phylum Verrucomicrobiota; class Verrucomicrobiia; order Limisphaerales; family UBA9464; genus SXSK01. Next base: position 5,651 of record SXSK01000239.1, read on the forward strand.
TACGAAGCTTCCATAGAGTTGCTGGAACATTCGGGACAGCGACTAGCCAACCTTCGGAGCCTCCTGGACTTGGCACGTCGCTTTGATCAATCCCATCGCGGTGGCGTCCAGAGATTCCTGTCACATCTCAAGGCGCATCGGGAGGTTGAAACCGAAGCGCCGTCAGCGGTTTCCAACAACGCCGTACGTCTGATGAGCATCCATGCCAGCAAGGGATTGGAATTCCCGATCACGGTTGTGGCTGGCCTGGGCAACCCCTTCAATCAATCAGATCTAAATGCCGACGTGATGCTCGACGACCAAGGTCGTCTCTGCCCGGTGGTGTGCCGGCCGGGCGGGGTGAGATACCGGAGCTGGCCGCTGTGGCGCGCAGCGCGAATCCAATTAAGGCAATTGTTGGGTGAGGAACTGCGACTGCTTTACGTCGCTTTCACGCGGGCATCGGATCGATTGATCCTGGTGGGAATGAGTTCCGAAAAGGCTGCCGCCGACTGGTCCCTACAGCCATCTCCGCTGCCATTGTCCTGGCTCGAACGTGCTCGCAAACCAATGGATTGGCTCGGCCCGGTGTTGTGCGGACTGGCCGGGAGTTCCTTAGGCGGCGTGGGGGAACTGTCTTCAAATTCCAAACTGGCTTGGCGCATCTGGCCTACTCGGCTCCCGACCACGTCCACGGGTGTTCCCGTTCCAGTTCGGGCACCCAACGTTGCCGTCAACGTGCACGCGGGAGCCCCTTTGTGGAACTATCCGCACGAAGCAGCAACTATCGAGCCTGCAAAACAATCCGTGACGGCTCTGCGTCGGCGAGCCGGCGATTCCGAGGAAGAATCTGCAACACGATTCGTCGGAGTGGACCATCGATTCCAAATCCTACGGGAAGACGACGGCCCGAGTCGTTTGGAATTTAATGCTGCCGAACGAGGGACGTTTCATCACCGGTTTTTGGAACATGTCGATCTCTTCAAGACCAATTCCCGTGAGGAGTTGGAGGAAGAACTGGGGCGTCTCCGTGGGCTCCACCGTTTCACGGAGGAAGAGGCACAGGCGCTGGACATGGCCGCACTCGAACAATTCTGGCAATCGCCACTGGGGATGGATCTCCGTACCCACGCCTCTGGAGTTCGCCGCGAAATCCCTTTCACTCTGAGACTGGGATTGGATGACATGATCCGCCTTCAGTTGCCTCATTTGCTTGGATTGGCACCCGACGAATTTGTGGTGGTTCAAGGAGTGATCGACATCGCCGTGTTTCGACCAGATGGGACCCTATGGATAGGGGATTTCAAGACCGACCGAATCACTCCAGACACACTTTCAGAGAAGGCAAAGGCCTATGGACCCCAGTTGGCACTTTACGCGCTTGCCATGGAACGAATTTTCCGCGTTCGCGTGAGTCGCTGTTGGCTGTATTTTTTAAATTTAGGCCTCGCCATCGATGTCCCAGTGGCCGTTGGCACCGAGTGCTGATGTTGGCTCGGCTGGAGGCGCGTCGGTTTCACGGCGCGCCCTGCAGCCTCGGCCAAGGCCGTTGGCCATGGGAACAGGTCAACGCAACAGCTGCTTCTCCAAGTAACTGACCGTTTGGCGGACATTGGAGTCCACTTCCATCCGATCCTTTACCTGACGACAAGCATGGAGAACTGTCCCGTGATCTCGACCGCCGAAAGCGTCCCCGATGACAGCCAGGGACGAGTCCGTGAGTTGCCGGGCGAGGTACATGGCCACCTGCCGAGGAAACGCGATGTTTTCAGGACGCCGTTTGCTGAGCATGTCTGCATGGCGGATATCATAGTGCTCGGCCACGCGTCGCTGAATGAGGTCGATGGTGATCGATTGGCGGCCTTCTTCCTGAAGGATTTCGCGCAGTTGATTCTCGACGACATCCAAGGTGATGGGCTTGCCGGTAAGCGAGGCGACGGAGGCGATGCGCACGAAGGCACCTTCGAGTCGGCGAATATTGCTTCGGATACGTTTGGCGAGAAAGCTGCGGACGTCATCCGGAAGTTCCACTCGAAAGACGCGTTCCTTTTTGCGAAGGATGGCCTGGCGGGTTTCCATATCCGGCGGCTGAAGATCCGCTGTGAGGCCCCATTCGAACCTGGACACCAGTCGTTGTTCGAGCCCTTGGATCTCGCTCGCTGGCCGATCACAACTCAAGACGATTTGCTTTCGGTTTCCGTGAAGTGCGTTGAAGGTGTGGAAGAACTCCTCCTGTATGCGTTCTTTGCCGGCGAGGAACTGGACATCGTCGATGAGGAGCACATCCACCAGACGATATTTGCGTCGGAATTTCGGCAGTTGCCCCCCCTGAAGTGCCTCAATGAATTCGTTGGTGAATTTTTCGCAGGGTAGATACGCCACCCGAGCATTTTTGCGATGGCTGAGGACAAATTGGCCAATGGCCTGGAGCAGGTGCGTCTTCCCCAGACCGACCCCACCGATGAAGAACAGGGGATTATATGTTTTGCCAGGATTCTGCGCGACGGCGATGGCAGCCCCATGGGCCAGGTTGTTGTTGTTGCCGACGACGAAGGTGTCGAAGGTGTTGTTCGGGTTGAGAAACACCTCCGAGGTGCGGCTATTTGAAGACGGTTCAGGAGTCGAAGGTCCCATCGACAGTTCCGACTGAACCTCCGAGGTTTGCTGCACGGGCGCCGCGCCCAGGCAGAAGGTTACTTCCAAGGTGCGCCCTGCAGAGCGCGTCACTACGGATCGCAATAGATCGGAATAATTCTCACGCAACCAGACCTCGGAAAAATCGTCCGGGGTTTCAAGTTGTAGCGTGTGGCCATCGATGCCACGCGCTCGAAGCGGCGCAAACCACATCGTGAAGATCTCAGCTTTGAGCATCCCACGTAGAACATCCTGCGCCTGGGACCAGATGGATTCAGCGGACTCTAGCATGAACGTTGGGGGGTAGGGATTGAGTAAAGGGGTTTAGGCGGGAGGATTCGTAATTATTCACCGAAGCCTGTTCGGTGCTCATTCCTAACGCCTTGGCAAGAAAAACTCGCCGGATTTTGCGGAGAAATCTGAGGAATAATCCCAGATTTTAACGATCCACATGATGAGTCGCCAAAGTTCACAACATGTTGTAGATTAACGAATTGGGAACAATAGCGACCCTCCCATTCCCAGCGAGAAGTGCGCCGACCCATCCATGGCATCTGTGAATTCAATGCCTGCGTTCTAGGAAAAAGCTGTGGGGTGCACGAGGACAACATATTAATCGTTCTTCCCAAGTTATTCACATGTTGATTTTGGGCCGTTTTGCGGGTCTTTTTCACCGCCAGAAACCGCCGATGGGCCGCGCACGGCCTCTTGCAGCAGGTCGATAACCTGTATTCTGAACTGACACGACATGGGTGCGACCCGATCATACAAGGTGAATTGTCCGCCTCAGCCAAGCCAACCAAGAGCCCACGAGCCAGTAACCCCAACAGCCACACAGAACTGGCTCGCCTTTTGACATTGGATGGTTTGCATCGGATTCGAGGAGACCGCTTGCCCCACGTCGTCGTCTGTCGACGTCTCGTAACGCGGAATTCACAGTTGCCAAAATCAATCGCCTCCCAACTGACGTCGAGAAAAATCTAGGAGGTTTGCGCCAAAAAGGCGCATCTCTTTAACAAAAAGTTAGCCCCCTAAGACCCACCCTTACTCCTAACAAATCAATCACTTGTAGAGGGAAACCAGCGCACGCCGTTGGAGGAATTGCGCCATAGCTCCCTCCCATTCCTGGTGAATCCCGGCCAATTCGCGATGGTTTCGAATCATTTCCAGGGTCTTGGCGTGCACCAAGAGCTTCCCAACATTATCCAGGTCAAACTGTTCGGGGTACAACCGGTGAATAACACGGGCCAATGTCACCCCGAGGTCCGTCGCGCGAAACGTTTCCCGGTCGGTTAACAGGATCTGAACGCCCCCACAGTCCAATCCTTTGAACTTGTTCACAGTGGGCGTAAATCGGATGGGGACAAACCGAACACCGGGCAGAGCAGCAGCGTTCAATGCTTCAGCCAACCGCAGGTCATTTATGTAGGGTGCGCCAATTCGTTCAAAGGGAGTGTCCGTTCCGCGCCCTACAGAAATGGGACACATCTCGATTATCCCGACTCCAGGATAGAGTACGGCTTGCGTTAAACTACGCATATTGGGTGAGGTGTTGATCCATGGAAGTCCTGTCGCATCGAACCACTGTCCACGGCTCCAGCCTTCACACGGAATAACCGACAATTCCAACCGAATGCCGCGTTCTTTTTGGAACATCCGCGCGAGCTCGCCAACCGTCATTCCATGCCGCATCGGAAGCTCATGCCATCCTACAAAACTTCGCGGCCCATCGAGCAGGGGTCCCTCCACATGAGTGCCTGTGATGGGATTGACGCGATCCAAAACGAGGAACGCCTTTTGTGCGGCCGATGCGGCCAGCATGCTTTCACCCAATGTCGAGATATAGGTATAGAATCGGCAGCCAATGTCTTGCAGGTCGTAAACGAGCACATCCAACCCAGCGAGTTGCTCCGGCTTGGGTGCTCGCGATTCACCATACAGGCTGTAAATCGGCAATCCCGTTTTCTCATCCCGTCCATCCAGCACCTTTTCATCGAGGACACCTCGTATCCCGTGTTCGGGGCTGAATAACGCGACCAACGACACGTCCGTTGCGGCGTGAAGCAAATCAATCGTGGAGCGACGCTCCCGATCGATGCCGGTGTGGTTTGTGATCAATCCAACTTTCTTCCCACGCAATGGCTTAAAGCCATCCCTCGCCAACACATCGATTCCATTCAACACGATCGATGCGGAAGCCGCAGTTGGGGCAATTTCAGCCTCTGCCGGAGACGTCCTGGATGGAAGCGCCCCTGGCACGTTCTTCCAGTCAAATCCCCGGATAGCCTCTGCGGCCAACGTCCCCAAGGTGCGCCGCAATGTCAGCACCGTACCTTCGTCGCCGGGGTGATTGCGGTTCGAGAGGAACAAAACAAACGTCTTGGAAAAGGGATCCACCCACATGGACGTCCCCGTCCATCCGGTGTGGCCATACGATCCGATCGGAAACCACTGACCTCGCGGCCCAGCATACGGCGAATCAATATCCCAGCCCAAGCCACGCCTCGCGGCAATGGCTTCGGGCGTCTGCACCGAAGTCATGAGTCGAACCGTTTCGCTCTTGAGCACCCGGCGGCCCTCCAGTTCTCCGCCGTTGAGTAGCATTCGGGAAAAACGAGCCAAGTCGCCCGCCGTGGTAAATAGCCCAGCATGCCCAGCCACCCCTCCCATACGCCGCGCCGTCGGATCATGGACTACCGCCCGGAGCACTGTTCCATCCGCCTGACGTTCGGTAGGGGCCACCCGGTCGGCTATACGAGCCTCGGGCAAGAATTGCGTGTCATGCATTTGGAGCGGTTCGAATAATTCCTCAGCGTAGTAGCGATCAAGGCGCCGTCCACTGACTCGATGAACGAGTTCTCCGAGCACGATAAAATTGATGTCACTGTATAGAAACTGAGTCCCTGGGGAATGCTTGAGAGTCTCTTCGCAGGCCAGCTGCAGTGCGCGCACGGTGCCCTTCCATTCACCTCGAGCCCCCAATCCAGTGCGCAACCCGGAGGTATGTGTCAGTAGCTGGCGCACCGTGATGCGCTCCTTGTCCGCGGCATGAAATTCAGGCAGATAGCTCGAGACCGGCGCGTCGAGTCGCAACAACCCGGTTTCGATCAGTTTCGCCACGGCGGGTGTCGTGGCGATCACTTTGGTCAATGAAGCGGCGTCGAAGATTGTATCAAGTGTCATAGACTCGGCCGCGGGCACGAGAGCTCGCTGGCCGAAGGCGTGGCTATAGGCGACGCCATGGCGTTCGAGCCAAAGCACGCCGCCCGGACACTTTTTCTCAGCAATTGCCCGCCGGATCGCCCCATCGATCGCCTCCAATCGCTCGGGAATAAAAGGCCCTGCGACTCCTTGGCCGCGCCCAGCCCAATCCATTAAGACCAGGCTGGCCGTCAGAATCAAAAGAACGCGAGACACAAGCCATGACATGTGGTGAGCAGTAATGGGAAAACGGGGGCGATGGCAATTCAAAGCAACAATACTCCCCGAAACTACGGTCCACTTGGCGGACGATCCAACGGATCCAGAGGATCGACGCCCCAGATCACCCCAGTCATTCGGAAGGGTACGAGTGGGACCTCATGATCGACATCCCCAAGCATTGCATCTGTCCCCGGCAACATCCATTCTCAGCGATGGATGGGCTTCGGGCACTTTCTGTCAAGCGAGGCAGCTGAATCGAATCCGTTTCTGGCGACACACTTAAAACCCAAACCTGTCCAGCCACCAGATTGGTGATCTGACCCAGCTTTAGGTCCTTCTTTCCCCCACCGGCATAGGCTGTCACATCAAATCGAGTGCTTGGCGGTAAACTCGGGAAGGTCTGAAAGTGCATGTTCTCATAAGTAAACCTCCACCGCCGTTGCTTTCCGCTCGCCACCGAAGACTCCACGTCGAAGCGCTTGCCGGGAGAAATGCTGAACTCAACGCGAAGGTCACCGGAATGGGTTCCCTCCAGTATTGTCGAGGACTTCCAAACGGAATCCTTCCGTTCTGACGAACCGACCGGAAGCACAACCGCATTATCCGAATGCCAAGGTGCCACTGAAAAGGTGGTTTGAGCGGAGGCTGACAAAATGGCGGAGGCTGCGCTGGCGACCCATCTCAGAACAGTCGTGGAGTGTTTCGAGTACTTCATGTCCTCAGGGTCCCTCAACGAGGATGATGCGAAAGCCCACGCGATCGCTCCGATGGTCTGGCAATTCAGCCCAACACGCTGCCGTGCGCAATAAGTCGTCATCGCTATCTGCCCAGGAGGCACCGCGCACCACGCGATACATAGTACCGCTGTCGTCGGTACTCAGTCGACGAGACGGATATCGCCAGGGGATCCGTGCATTTAGTTCGGGTTGGTACCAAGTATCGCACCACTCCGCCACATTGCCGCCCAAATGCCGGAATCCCGAATGCGATCTACCTACCGAAACAGGTACCGTGTACTTCGAGGACGCATCGGCGCTGGTTAACAATAGTTCGCGCCATTGCCTGGGCCAATTGGGTCCCAACAACTCGCGTCCCGCGTAATTACCTTCTTCAGGCTTGGGGGGATAAGTCCCTCCCCAGGGGTACTCAGACACCCCCACCATGGTCTCCCACTGCTCTGCGGCGGGCAGGGTGAATCGTTGTTGGGGCATCAGACGTTCCTTTCCCCGCTCTTGCTTGGTGAGCCATGAGCAAAAATTCATAGCCTCCTCCCACGACACCCCCACGACGGGGTGATTGCCTTCTTGTCTTTCGAAGGCATTTCTCCAGGTCCGACCAATCTTCACGAAGCCTTCTGATGTGACCGATTCCAGCGGCATATCCGCCATCTTGGATTGCTCGGCGAACTCTCGAAATTGGCTGACTGTCACCTCGTGTTCACCGCCCAAAAAGTTGGTTGGTGGCGACATCGGGAGCAATCGCAGTTGCAAATTGGTCAGAGACCATTCCGCCGACATTCTGGGATGCGTCCAAGGCTTCAACAAAACTACCCGCTCATTGGGAACTCCCGGCTCGAGCCAAAATTCGATTGGCTCCACGGGATCGACGCGCATCGCAGCGAGTGCCTTAGCGGGTAATTCCAATCGATAGCGCCCGGCGCGCAACGTCGCTTCCTGGTCGATGTCGAATGGCAAGTCCGCCTTGATGGGAGCGGCGGGGTCTGCTGCGGGCTGAGTGTCGAACGACAATGGTCCGTTAAACAATGGGTTGGACCACGAATCATAAATCAGGAATTGAACCGGGCTGCTCAGGCGCACGTGAATCAAGGATGGTTTGAAATCCAACGGGATCCTTGTCAGTTGCCCGGAATCTAACTGAACTTCGCGCAGAATGCAGCGTTTGCCATGTTTCACGCCAACTGGGACCGGCGCACCCGCTACGGTCAGCAACCGATCTTCGGCTTCGATTCGATACAGCGCTGGTGGGAGATTCTTCAGGGTGAGCTCGGAACTGGTCGGGAATACCTCGTACTCCTGTCTGAGTGCATTCACCCACCCCGTTTCCGAACCTCGAGACACATAGACTCGCACATCCCCAGGCTGCTGATGGCGGCGCCCTCGCACCTCATAGTACGGCTCCAAGATCAACGTCAGCGTGGCCGGTAGAACAACTGGCGTGGAAGTCATGACCGGGTCCGAGGCCCCAGAGACAGGCTCAGGGACTTGTATCTTTGGAGGATTCTTTTCATCCTCTGGAGGCCTAGCGAGGGGGCGTAACCAGTTTCGAAGCCGCTCTGCGGGCCTGGTCACCCACGGACCTTGTAACGGGTCTGGCAGTTGGACCTTGTTCAGGTGGGTCAGGACCAATAGAGCGTAAAGCGTTGCCAAGAATCCTGAAACTGTCATGAAACCCTGCAGCAGCCGTCGGAGTGGCTCCAGATAGTCTACTCGGCGTGCGTCCACCGGCGGTCCACTACGCCACCACTTTCTGAAGGTGGCAATGTCCGGCGGCGGGTCTCCCGTCCCAGCAGACAGACATTGCAGCAGGGTCGACGACGCCTCTGCGGTCACTTGTCGTCGATCCTGACGAGGAAGGTAGTGCCAGGGATGGTGTGGGGCTGAAAGTGTGCTACCGCTGGTGAGCTGCTCAGCCGAAAAGGGTGGGTGACCGGTTAGCAAATGATACAAGGCTGCAGCCAGAGAATAGATGTCATCTGAGACTGAAGGTGCCGCCCCCCGACGTTGGGCGGGCGAGGCGTAGAGCAACGTTCCACCAATCGTCGTGGCGTAGATATCTCCGGTCGAATCCGGTCGTGCCAACCCAAAATCCGCCAGGATCAGATTCCCTTTAGGAGTCACCATGAGGTTGGCGGGCTTGATATCCCGATGCACCAACCCCATTTGCACGTGCGCGTACTCCAATGCATTGAACAATTGCTCCAGGAGCGGCTGCAACTGTTGGCACGAGAAGCGCCCTGCGGGCTGAAGTTGTAGCAATTCCTTGAGATTCACCCCAGGAACAAATTCCATGGAATAGAACACGGCTTGACCCGGGGTATCATGCCAGGAATACACCCTGACGATGTTCGGGTGTTTGACCGGCAGCAGCGCTTTCACCTCCTCTCGCAATAAATCGACCTGCGAACGATCCGACCCCCTCCCGCCGCCGACAAACTTGAGCGCAACATGACTGGGAGAACCCTCCGTCGACATTTGTTCGTCCTTGGCCAGCCCGATGGATGCCGGACACGTGGGTTGCTGGTTTCAACGGCATCTCGAGTGAAATCACCCCATCGAAACTCTCGCGATGTTCCAAACGATTGTCGGAAGGGAACGTGTATTCGCGCTTCACCCCGTCAACGCTTTCGCAAATGCTGCAACGTCATGATGCGCCTGCAACTCCTGCTAGCCCTGCTCGCTGCGGCTTTATGCCGATGCGCCTGCTCGGGAGCTGAACGCTGGCAAGAAGTGGACGGTGGACGCTGGCGTTCCCTCACAATTCAGTCCTCCACCACCACAGGGTTCACACTTCTGCCGGGAGCCGCAACGGGCATACGATTCACCAACAGCCTTGAGGAAGCTCGGGCCGCCACCAACCGCGTTCTTTATAACGGGTCTGGAGTGGCAGTCGCCGACTTCGATGGCGATGGACTTCCCGACATTTTTTTCGCGGCACTGGAAGCTCCCTGCATGCTTTATCAAAACCAGGGCAACTGGAGGTTTCGCGAAGTCACCGCGCAGGTGGGTCTGGAGATCCATGGGATGACGGTTCGTGGAGCGGCGTTTGCCGATATCAATGGCGACGGTCGGCCGGACTTGTTGCTCACCACCGTGGGGCACGGTACCCGCTGCTATCTCAATGCCATGCCCGACGGGTTCGTAGACGTCACCCCATTGGCTGGAACCGGGAGCGGCTATGGCAGCTCAACTGTGGCCATCGCCGATATTGACGGCAACGGCACTCTAGACCTCTACATCGCCAATAACCGCGCCGAGGACATTCGGGACCGAGGTGCGATCGACCTGAAACTCGTCGGAGGACAAATGATTGTTCCACCGGCGCTCCAGGATCGCCTGGTCATCATGAATGGTGAACTTCGAGAGTACGGAGAACCCGATCAGCTGTTCCTGGGCGATGGAAATGGTCGGTTTCGATTAGCCAGTTGGACCAATGGAACGTTCCTAACGAGGCCTTCGACGATTTCATCAGGCAGCCATTGCTCCATCGAAAGCTCAGCGCAACCGGACCTGGAATCGTCTGGGCAGACTTGAACCTGGATGGTTTTGAAGACCTCTTGATTACCGGTGGCAGCGGTGGCAGCCCAAGCATCTTCAACGGGGATGGCCAAGGCAATTTCAAGCAACAAAATGGTTTCAGCCAGTGGACCAATTTGGTCCGTGAACCAACCTCCTTGCTCGCCACCGTGACCGGCACCAATGGGTTCCTCCTCCACGCCCTCTCCAATTATCGAGAGGCATCACAACTCGGTGGTTCCCTCGGGCTGTTGCGCCTAAACCCTTCCGTATCGCGAGTGGAACTCGACCCTGTCCCGGCGTCTACAGGCCCCATGGCGCTGGCAGATATGGATGCGGATGGCGATTTAGATCTATTCGTCGGAGGCCGAGCCCTGTCTGGACAGTTTCCGAGCCATTCAGCCTCCAGACTTTTCAAGCACGACCAAGGTACATGGCGATTCGATCCAAAACATGACCAATCGCTCGCCCGAGTTGGTGTCGTGAATGGGTGTGTCTGGACGGATCTGGATGGGGATGGGTTTCCCGAACTGGTGATAACGGAGGAATGTGGGCCCTTGCGAATCTTCAAGAACTCTTTTGGCCACTTGCGCGAGCAGGCTTGGGAAATTTTTTCCGGTAAGACTCGCTCCCCCTTGGACTTGTTGACCGGTTTATGGCAAGGGGTCATCTCGGGGGATTTTGATGGCGACGGTCGCATGGACTTGGCCGCCTCCAACTGGGGTGAGAATGCGGACCCCATTTACAACTCGGATGGGCCAGGCAAACTGCTTTACGGCGACCTAAGTGGTGCTGGGAATGCAGGCGAACTTCTCGAAATGATCTTTCTACCGGAAACCAAAAACTACACCACACTGCTAGGACTGGACGCCCTCGTCCGCCATTTCCCAGCATTTCAGGACCGATTTTCGTCCCACGCCGGGTTCTCTCAAGCCGATCTGAAGTCCATTCTCGGACCGCAAGCAATCCAGGCGCGCGAACTCACAATAACCTATCTCCAATCCACCGTATTCCTGAATCGGGGCGATCATTTCAAAGCCAAACCCCTTCCAGCGGAAGCCCAGTGGTCACCTGCCTTTGGAATCGCCGCAGCCGACTTCGATGGCGATGGAAAGGTGGACCTATTCCTCGCACAGAACTTCTTCGGGGTGAAACCCGGCGCTACCCGACAAGACTCCGGCCGCGGCCTTTTGCTCGCCGGTTTAGGTAATGGGGAGTTTCGGAGCCTGAACGGAGCCGAATCTGGGATTCGTCTCTACGGCGAACAACGCAGTGCTGCCACGGCCGATTTCAACCGGGATGGACGGCTCGATCTGGCAGTTGGGCAATACGCCGCCGAAACCCGACTCTATGCAAATCGCACAACCAGGATCGGCCTCCGCGTTCGATTGATCGGACCGTCCGGGAATCCCAACGGCGTCGGGGCCAGAATGCGCCTCGTGCAGCAGGGTCACAGCGGAGCGATGCACGAGGTGCATTTAGGGGGCGGTTATGCTTCCCAGGACTCCACCATGCTCGTTTTGCCTTTGAACCCTGAATCCGGCGGCGACGCTATTGGCTATCCGCCTTCGCGTCCATGGCTACCGGCTTTGCCGCGTTGGCTCAATCCGACATCACCCAGCCTGGCGATCAGACCATCGCCAGTTCTGCCAATAGCCCCGGCTCCGAAGGCGTTGCTAATGTTATCGACAACAAGCCTACGAAATACCTCAACTTCGATGGCAAAAACAACAACCCCTCGGGCTTCACGGTCAAGCCCTCTGTCGGCAAGACCATTGTCACCGGCCTGAGCATTCAATCGGCCAATGACGCCCCCGATCGGGATCCTGCGACCTATGAATTAAGTGGCTCCAATGACGGCACAACATTCTCCGTCATCAGCAGTGGCGACGTGCCCGAATTCGGTCCCGACCGATTCAAGACCGTGCAACTGAATTTTGCCAACGCCTCAGCGTACCTTTGGTACAAGTTGATGTTCCCCACCACCCGGGGTCCCAGCGGCTGCTGTATGCAAGTGGCCGAAGTCGAGTTCCTTGGGACGGCGGTCAAGGATGACGTCACCCAACCCGGCGATGCCGTGGTCGCATCTTCCGCGAATAGCCCCGGCTCCGAAGGCGTGGCTAATGTCATCGACAATAAACCCACCAAATACCTCAACTTCGATGGCAAAAACGATCAACCCTCCGGTTTCACCGTCACTCCGGGTGTCGGGGCCACTGTGGTGACTGGCATCTCTGTCCAGTCCGCGAACGACGGCCCCGATCGTGATCCAAAGAGTTACAACCTGAGCGGCTCCAACGATGGCGGAACAACCTTTGTCCCGATCAGTTCGGGCGACGTGCCGGAGTTCGGCACCACTCGTTTCAAGACGGTCTACGCCTTGTTCGCCAATACCAAGGCGTACAAGACCTACAAGCTCACGTTCCCCACGACGCGTGGACCTAGCACTTGCTGTATGCAAGTGGCCGAGGTCGAGCTGCTAGGCGACGTGGCTCCCCAAGACGTGACTGTCCCAGGCGATCCCACCGTGGCCTCCTCCGCCAACAGCCCTGGTTCCGAAGGCGTCGCCAATGTCATCGACAACAAGCCCACGAAATACCTCAACTTCGACGGGAAAAACAATCAGCCCTCGGGCTTCACTGTCACGCCCAGCGCCGGCAAGAGCATCGTGACTGGCCTCACCATCACCAGTGCCAATGACGCGCCTGACCGCGATCCAGCGACCTATCAATTGAGCGGCTCTAACGATGGCACTACGTTCACCGCGATCAGTGCTGGCGACGTGCCCGAGTTCGGCCCCGATCGATTCAAGGCCGTGGAAGTGACCTTCCCCAATGCCGTTGCCTACTCCAGCTACCGGCTGATTTTCCCCACGACCCGCGGCCCCAGCGGCTGCTGTATGCAGGTTTCGGAAGTCGAATTCCTCGGCTTTGTATTTGATCCAACCAAGTTCCCGAAATTCCTGACCCAACCGGCCAATACTCCCTCGCTCGTCGGTGCCAAGGCCCGGTTCTTCGTCAACCTGGACGGTCCCTGGCGCTTGCAATGGTACAAAAATAACACCGCAATTCCGGGCGCCACCCAACTCGCCTATGAAACCGATGCGGTCACCGCCGCCAGTGGCAACGACACGTATCATGCGATCGCCAAGAACGGGCCGCTCGAAACCCAGAGTGATACCATTCGCGTGGAAGTCTTCGCACCATCTGCGACCAAAAGCATTGGGCTGAACTTTGTGGGCGGCGGTGCCAATGGCGCACCGACAACCATCGCCTCAACCGACGTTGCCGGCGCCCATAAGCAAGCCTATTGGAACAACTATCCCCGCACGGGCGACGATGTGGATCTCCCGGTCAAGAACAGCAGCAATGACGATTCCGATATCACCGTCGAATTCGCCCCCTCCGGTCAGTGGGGTGCCGGCACGGGAACCGATTCCGGTGACCGCAAGATTCTGAATGGATATCTGAGCGGTGCAGACGGCGGTGGTAACGCTGTGGAGGTTATCTTTGGCAACCTGAACGCTGCCTCCACCTACTCGGTGTTGGTCTATACCGTGAACCGCCCGCTGGCCTTCAATGATTCGGATTTCCGCGTGGAAGGCGCTGCCATCAGCCCAACCATCACCATCCGCGCCCAAAACGCCGACGAGTACAATACCGCCCCCGGTTTCGTCCGCGGCACCTCCACCGACCCGACCAAACGCCCGGTCGCGAACTATATCCGGTTCAATGATGTGAAGCCCGATGCGGGTGGCATTATCAAACTAGTCGCCCAAGGCCTCCCCGAGCCCGGGGAATCGCCCGCCGGCGCGGCTCCCGTCAACGCGGTCCAATTGCTGGTCAATCCGCCCGCCGAAGTCCCCGCGCCCTTGGTGTCCAGCCAACCAGCGAGCCAAAACTTGGTTCTCGGAGCCAACGCGACATTCCTGATCAATGCCAGCGGATCCGGCCTGACCTATCAATGGCGCAAGGGCGCCATCAACCTTGCCGATGGCGGCCGTGTTAGCGGTGCCAAATCAGCGTCGCTGACCCTGGCCACGGTGGAAGTTGGAGATGAAGGCAGCTATTCGGTGGTGGTTTCCAATGCTGGCGGCAGCGTGAACAGCGCCAGCGCCGTCCTCAGCGTCTACAATGGGAAAATTGCGGATCGCCTCGCCGCGCATTGGAAGTTTGACGAGAGTGCCGGGCTTTCCGCCGCCAATAGCGTCGTGGGCGGCCAAGCGGGCGCTCTTCAAGGGTACTCTGGCAATTCTCAGTGGGTCGCCGGCCGTGTCGGTGGAGCGCTGAGTTTCGACGGCGCCAGCCAGTTCGTCATCGTCTCCGATTACACCAAGCCCACCACCGCTGAAGCCCTCAGCGCCTGGGTCTGGACCGACGCCAGTCAGGCCTCGACCATTATCGCCAACTCCGGCGTGCCTAATGACCAAAACCTCCGCCGCAGTCAGTTCGAATTCGGTCTCGCCACCGAAGGCGATGTTCGCGGCCAAATCGTCGCCGGCCCGAATGCCTACAGCGGTCGCGAAGGCGCCGAAAAACCCCTCAGCATGGGTGCTTGGCACCACGTGGTCCTCACCGCGGACGGATCCCGACTCACCATCTATCGCGATGGCGCTGTCGTTTCCACGTTGGACTATGCCGGCCGCATCACAGACGCGACCGCGCCTTGCATTGGCATCGGCGGGTTGCTCGACAATGCCCTCGATGCCAATGATCCGGAAGACAAGATCTGCGCCAAAGTCATCGAAGCCAATTCGTCGCTATGGACCGGCAAGATCGACGATGTCGCCCTCTGGACACGCACTCTCGGTGCCGGTGAGGTCACCGCCATTTATGAATTGGGCAAGGCCAGTAAGAGCTTGGCGGAAGTGCCCAACGTCCAACCACCCGTCAGCAATCCGCCCACCCTCTCCGCCAAACGGAATGCGGACGGAACGATCACGGTTACGTTCGAAGGCAAGTTGGAACTATCCGACAAAGTGGATGGCTCCTATCAGCCACTCGATGTCGCCAGCCCGTTCACGTTCACACCCAACGCCGCCATGCAGTTCGGACGCGCTCGCCGATAGACCAAAGGCGCCTTTTTTCCTCATCACCACAGAGGTCGGACGCAAGTCCGACCTCTTTTTTATTCGTGTCGACCCTACTTCATGGTTAAACGGACACGTGTCCGCCACGTTGAAATCCCTCCGAGCCCTGGCCGACGCCACTCGTTTGCGAATCATCGCCCTGTTGGAGTCCGAGGAATTATCGGTCAATGAGCTGCAAGAAATCACTCGTCTGGGTCAATCACGTGTCAGTACACACCTGAGCCTACTTGCGGAGGCAGGGTTGATCACCGCCCGCCGCGAGGGCAAACGCACCTTCTATAAACTGAACACGCTCGGCGCTTCGGAGATTTCCGAGGTTGCCCGATTCGCCATCCGCGGTGCTCATGAACTCCCCGAGAACCAAGGGGATCAAATCAACCTCAAGCGCATCATCGCCCGGCGCCAAGAACAGGCCCAACTCTTCTTCAACCAAGTCGCAGGCCGTTTCGATCGGAGCTACGGCCCGGGACGTTCCTGGGCAGCGTTCGGACACCTGCTCCTGCGCATCCTGCCGCCCATCACTGTCGCAGATCTCGGCTCTGGGGAAGGCCTCATCGCCGAACTCCTAGCGCGTCGCTGTCGCAAGGTTATTGCCGTCGATAATTCTGAAAAGATGGTCAAGTTCGGAGCCACCAAGGCCAAGAAGAACGGCCTCAAAAATCTCGAATTCCGCGTCGGCGACGTCCAGCAGCCCCCCATCGACCCCGGCAGTGTCGACCTCGTAATTCTCAGCCAGGCACTTCATCACGCCGAAACCCCCTCCGAAGCCATTGCCAGCGCCCATCGAATTCTCAAGCCTAGCGGCCAACTCCTCATTCTCGACCTAGTCCAACACAAGTTTGAACAGGCTCGGGAGTTGTACGGGGACCGATGGCTAGGCTTTTCAGAAAGCACGTTGCATCGGTGGCTCGAAGACGCCGGCTTTAAACAAATCGAAATCAGTGTCGTCGATCGTGAAGAACAACCTCCGCACTTCGAAACACTGCTCGCCAGCGGCGAACGGTCGCCCGCTACGGGCGCTTTAGTGACGCCCGACGAAAATGCTCGGTGATTTCTTTGGCTTTCAACGCCCGGTCATACACCGCCACTTCGTCCAGCTTGCCCTCCAGCCCCGCTACGCCATCGTGACGCCCACCAAAAAACATCGAACCGGAACGAATCCGAGGTAACGAGTCAGCCTGGATTTCTGGAATCGGATTTCCATCCAGATACACCCGCGCACTCTGTCCTTCGCGAACCAGGACGAGGTGATGCCAAGTGCGCATCGCAAGCTGCGTTCGACCCACCCAGGGTGATACACTCGACGTCCCACTGATCCCCAGGACCAGTCGCCCCGCCGTCGACCCACCCGATGACGATAACGAGGTCCCTCCGATCGCCAGGTGCTCCGCCATACCATCGGTGACGCCATCCACCCCTCTCGAATAGAAGTGGCCCGTGACATCTCTCGCCGTCACTGGCAATCCGTTCCACACCCAAAGTTCGATGGAATAGGAGTCCGGCAACTGCGGCAAGCTGGCTCGAAGACGCCCCCCGGCGACGTGAATCGCACGGTTGATCTGGCCGGCATTAAAGGCATTCGGCACTTCAGGTGCTGCCGGATGAAACCCAACGGTTTGCCCGGCACCGGGCAGGTACAAGGCCACACCGTCTTCAAAGGATGCCTCGCGCCCACGGCCGGACGCATCATGAGCTGTTGGAATGACGGCTTCATTGAGACGCCAATAGGCGTAGGGTTTCGATTTCAGCACCGCCTTGGCGTAGATCCCATGGCTATCCGTCATCGCGCGCCGAGGCTTGCCTGAAACTTCCTCTAACAATCCCAGCAACGCCTCGACGATCTTGGGTTCTGCTGTGACTTCCAGTCCAGCGGTGCGCGCCGCCCAGGTCGTGTAGCCGCCCAGTTTGTGTTGCTCAGGGGGTGGGATATAACCTTCCGCACCATTGGCTAACTCGATGTTGAACGTGGTTTGAAGCGGACTCTGAGCCTTTAATTTCAGCCCTGTAATGGCATAAACCTCGTTGGGAAGGGTCGCAATACCGACGTCGCCGATCCGAATGGCCTGGACCTTGATCTCGGTTCGCGGGCGCTCATGAAGATAAATGGATTCCAACGCGTAAATCTCGGGCAATGTTCCCGGCAGTCGCCCCTCCAATCCTCCCGCCACGCGGCGTGCCCAAGCCAATCGAGCCGCGTCGGGAACCCTATATCCCAATGCCAGCTTCCGTTCCGCCATCGCCAAGGGAACCCATTCGCGGAAGGTCATGCCACGTACCAGACGCGCCACCGACTCCGCCATCGCCCGCGCATAGGCATCGTATCCGATGTCCTTCGCCGGTGCCCCGTAGTCCATCCACATCAAATCCCCGCTGGTGCCCTGACTCATGATGGGTACAAACACCCCGGGCTCCGCTCCCGCATCCGCTCCCAATTGCGAGGCCACATGCTGGCAAAACCGTCCGTAGTAATCCGACGAAAGCAACGGCGACCCATAATAATGCTGCGAATAATTTGCCAGCAGCGCCAGCGGACGCCCTTCCAAGGTCTGAAACGCCACCACCGACAATCCCGGATCCACCGGACCCGAATGTCCCACGGCATCCGGACTCTGATAGCCCGGATGCATATGTGCTCGAACGGAGACATCCCCAAACGGATCGGTCAGCCTCTTGTCCGGACGCCGTATCCACCGACGATTGAAGGTGTGATCCCAGTCATCCACCACACCCCACCCGATTCTCGCTGGTTGCAGCCGATTCGCCGCTCCAATTAAGGCTTCAGCAATTCGTGGCATGAGGAACGCTGCGTAGTTGGTGTCCATCCGACTCCCCAGACATCCCATCGCCGATGGCGCGGAATGAGTGTGCGTGACCGAGACGAGCATTCGGTCGAGCGGAATGCCGGTAATGCCACTGGCGATCGACTTGGCTTGATCCATGAGGTCCCTTGCCACCATGCACGAGTCAACCACAGCAAACAGGATCTTCGTCGAGCCATCATCGAGCGCCAATGAGCGAACCCTCAATGAATCCACCGTGTTGGTCGCCACCCGTTCGGTGAACATCGCATTCACCAACACCGGATAATTGGTGGGGGTGATATCCACCACGAACGCCCCAGCTCGAAACAACTTCGGCGCGGCTGCGACGCCCCGTTCAAGCCCGAGCACCAGGGTCGAGGCAACGAGAAGAAGGGCTATCCAAGGCCTCAGGAACGGCGCCGGCGTGGATCCGAAGGAAATCATGCCTTCCTACTACTGCATTCCTGTGGAGCGGTTCCATGCTTGATTGCAAGAAATCGACTGCCTTGACCGATCTTGGGAACGATGGGACCCCGAAGAGCAACTGTCAGCACCAGTCCCTTCCTCATTGGTCCAGCAATACTTGGTTGGCTTCTGGGATTTCAGGCGCGATGAGCAGAAGCGCCGCACGGCCGAGTCTCCAGAATTCCGCGACGTTATTGCGCATGGTTTCGACGATCTTCGGAACCGCAGTTCGCGCTGAAGGCCCCATGCCACCCAACGCTTGGAGAACTTGGATTCGATTGCTCAGTTCCGGATCCTCCAGAGCCTTCGTCAGAACGTCCACCGTCGCCGCGTCCTTCAGTTCAGCTCCCTTGAGGCACTGGTAGACGAACAAACGGATGCCGGGATCGGGATCCGAAGCCAATGTCAGTAATAGATCCCGCGCTGGCGCCGCAGCCGCGCCATACTCCTTGAGGCCAAAGAGAGCTGGAAGGCGCACATCCATCCGTTGTCTAGAGGCCGGGGTCAGGTGTCGGATCAGATGGGGAACACCGTCCGCCGCAGGCACACCAACCCTGCGGAGGCCTGGAAGGACTTGCATTAGGAGAAACTCATTGGTGTCCGAGCACAGGCGCAACACGTGCGGAACCGCTTCTGGAGTGGGCACACCCCAATTCATCAGGATCATCGCCGCCGGCCCACTCACATAAGGACTCGGGTCGCGAAGCGATCGAACCAGACCCTCGCGGGCAACCGATGAATGAAGTCTCATGGTCGCCAACAGGTTCACCGCGACACGCCGTCGTATTTCCATATCAATCTTGGTGGGGAGATAATGCGTCCAAGCCAACGGAACATGAGGCTCGACCCATCCTCGGAATCGACTTGGGAGCGGCTCGACAGACTTCAGAACCAGATTGAGTTCTGCAGCGGCTTGGGCCGGGAACGCCAGCACCTTCTCTAGAGCGGCAGCGTTCTGGTCGCAAGCCAACAAGACCCATTGATGCACGGGTTTACCATCCACCCAGGGCGTCGCCGGTCGAAGCCAACTCCAAATGCCACCACTTAACGCCATCACCACCACAACCGTCAGTCCGATAATGCGCCGGGGAATGGCACGTGATCGAACTGCCGTGGCGGAAGACGGCGCCATATGGAAACTGTTCTCACCTCGGAGGAAATTCTTCAAGAACTCCTTATTCTCAGGCCGAACCCCAAAGTGCTTCCAAAGGCGCCACGCTCAGTGGACCGCCCTCTTAACGAACCTCTCGGGTCATTTGATGCCCATCAATCGATCGCGCCATAGTTTGTACAATTCGACCGTGGCCACTACGTCCCGCAGGCAGTATTCCGCAATAGCGCGATACTCACCGGCGGCGAGCAGATCGTTGACATCCATTCCAGTAATGCCGTGACTCTTGGGGGACTCGATGCCGAATGATTTACAATAGAAGTCCAGGTTGAACTTGCGCGCCGCCCCCTCGCGACCACTGACGTTATAAAATGAGAATTGCTCGGCCAGATCGCAGTGCGGTTCGGTGGCATATCGATACCCGAGCCAGTTTCGACGCGAAATGGGCACGTTCAAGATGGCTGAACGCAAATAAAGAAACGGCACATCAAACCCACGCCCATTGAAGGTGACGATCTCATCGTAGTGGCGCGCGACATCCCAGAAAGCCGTTAACAATTCAGACTCATCCACGCAGGGTACAAACTCGACCGCCGACTTTGGTCCATCCTCGTCGCTTTCAAAATCGTCCGCCTGGAACAATACCTGCCCTTTGCCAGAATCCACATTGAGCATGGCAATGCAGACGACCTGGGCCGTGAAGGGCCAAAGGCTGAATTGCTGTTGAATTTCCGCGCGCTTGAGTGCTTGCGACGTCTCGTCGGGTTGTCGCGATGCTTCACGGAACAGGTATTCCTGTTGTGCCTCGTCGAAATGTTCAAGGCCGAGCGCGGATGTCTCGATATCAAAAACCAATCGGGCCATGCAGGGGTCGTTTTAGTCGGACACCGACTTCAACGCAGCCGCAAAAATCCAATTGGTGACGATTTTTGTGCTGAATCAGAATGAATCGGACCTGAAATGAAGCGTTGTTGAAAAAGAAAGACCGCGGCGGACTGCCCCAACGAATCAGGACACTCCGCCGCGGATGTGATTTTTATCAAAAACAAATCAGGCAACGGTCACTAAATTAACTACTACTTCTTTGCTGCCTTTTTCTTCGCGACTTTTTTCGCTACTTTTTTCGCGGCTTTTTTTGCTGCCATCGATCTCACCTCCAGTCTGATCTAGGGGTTCTCAAAATTTTCCGTGCTTTGCGCAGGTATTTATTTCTAGGAGATTGTTGTCCTAAGAGTGTGCGTATAATTCACGGCGTCAATTGTCTTTGTGCGATTTACGTAATTTATCTCTCAATTTAGGATACACGCGACATGGCTACGCCCAATCCAAGCGATCCGCAGCTCACGCCAATGATGGCGCAGTACCGCCGCATCAAAAACGAACTACCGCGTGACGCGTTGCTTCTGTTTCGTCTCGGCGACTTCTACGAAATGTTCTTCGAGGATGCCCAGACCAGCGCTGCATTGCTCAATCTCGCGCTCACGCGACGCAACGGCGTGCCCATGTGCGGTCTACCATTTCACGCCGCCAACGCCTACATCAGCCGTTTGCTCAAAGCTGGACGCAAGGTCGCTGTCTGCGATCAGACCGAAGACGCCAAGCCCGGCAAACTCGTCCAACGCGAAGTCACCGCCATTCTCTCCCCTGGCACGCATTTCGATGAACGGCTCCTTAACGCGGAACGAAACAACTTCCTTGCGGCCACCTACGCACACGGCGCGCGATTCGCGCTCGCCTGCATCGATCTCACCACTGGGGACTTTCGCGTCACTGAGTTGGATTCCGAAAAAGGGTTGGTCGCCGAAATCGACCGTCTTCGCCCTGCAGAACTGATCCATCCCGCCGATGCCCGTGCACTCGCCACGCTGCTCTCCATCCAGCCCAACTCGGGGTCACCATCGTCCAACCCCCCTTCCCATGATCGCCCCGCGCACCTGATCACCGGCGGTCAACTGGTGCCTTACGATGACTGGACCTTTCTTCCGGAAACGGCCCTCTACACACTCCGTGAGCACTTCAAAGTCGCCACACTCGATG
This sequence comes from Verrucomicrobiales bacterium, assembly GCA_005793375.1. Classification (GTDB taxonomy): domain Bacteria; phylum Verrucomicrobiota; class Verrucomicrobiia; order Limisphaerales; family UBA9464; genus SXSK01. The sequence goes on from SXSK01000239.1 coordinate 27,443, forward strand.
GATTTGGCTTAAAGGGGTGCATCGCCGCCATCGGCGCCGCTGGTGCCGCAGTCCATTACCTGACCAACCATTTGCGCCGAGATGTTTCGCATCTAACGCGCCTTCACTACTACCAGGTTTCCGACTATCTCGTCTTGGATGCCATATCGCTGAGGAATCTCGAAATCCTTGAACCCCTTCATCGTGATGCCGCACGCAATACCACTCTATTCGGAGCGCTCCATCGCACCGTCACACCCATGGGTGCACGCCGTTTGCGTGACTGGTTGACACAGCCACTTGCGGCCACCGAGCCCATCCGTCGGCGACAGAACGCCATCATACGCTGGCTGGACAACGCGGAGATGTTGCAGCAGTTCCGCGTACGACTCACGGAGGTGCGCGATCTCGAACGTACCATTTCACGCCTGAGCCTCGGCTCGGGCAATGGCCGTGATCTGCTCGCACTCCGACAGGCCCTGGTGCAAATCCCAGAGTTGAAACGGACACTCACTCAACTCCTCGAAGCACCCGCCCACCCACAGCAATCTTCACTCAACGCCGTGTGGACACCTGAGATGGCAAGGCCCGTCTCCCAGACCATTTCCCAGAACATGCCAGCTCAGGAAACAGAGCTCGGAGCTTCTTCACCCGATGACTCATGCCTCTCTGAACTGGGTTTGCGTCTGCATGAAGCACCGGCATTGGTGGAACTGCTATCGCGCGGTCTCGTCGATGAACCCCCGCTCGCCGTCAAGGAAGGCGGCATGATCCGCGAAGGATTCAGCGCAGAATTGGATGAGCTTCGAAACGCCGCGCGAGGCGGCAAGGACTGGCTCGCTAAGCTGCAGCAAGACGAAATCGCTCGAACCGGCATTCCCTCACTCAAAATCGGGTTCAATTCCGTGTTCGGCTATTATATTGAAGTCACCAAGGCCAATCTTGCCAAAGTTCCACCGGAATACATCCGCAAACAAACCGTCGCGAATGGGGAACGGTTCATCACACAGGATCTGAAGAACATGGAATCCAAGATCCTCGGCGCCGAGGAACGTTCCGCCAAATTGGAATATGACCTTTTCCTGAAAATTCGGGAGGAAGTGCTGCAATGGCTCAAACCAATTCAAGACACCGGAGGTGCCCTCGCTGATTTGGATGTGCTGGGCGCCTTTGCGGAGATCGCACGCCTCCATGACTGGGTATGTCCGGACATCCGTGATGCCGGCGTGCTTTATCTCCGTGATGGGCGGCATCCCGTGTTGGATCAAGCCCTCACCGAAGAGCGATTTGTCCCCAATGACACCCGTTTGGATCTTTCAGCCGATCAGATTGCCCTGATCACCGGACCCAACATGGCGGGCAAAAGCACCTATATTCGTCAGGTCGCCTTATTGGCCTTGCTGGCTCACACCGGTTCTTATGTCCCGGCAGCTTCTGCTCGCATTGACTTGGTGGATCGCATCTTCACACGCATTGGCGCCAGTGACGACCTCGCTCGAGGTCAGAGCACGTTTATGGTGGAGATGAGTGAGACGGCCAATATTCTGAACAACGCCACGCGTCGAAGTCTGGTCATCCTTGATGAGATCGGACGAGGAACCAGTACATTCGACGGATTGAGCCTGGCTTGGAGCATCGTGGAACATCTCCATCACCAGGTCGGTGCCAAGGCGCTGTTCGCAACGCATTATCACGAATTGACGGAGCTCGGTTCCATGCCCACCTCGGATGCCCAGGACGCCGCGCCACTCGTTTCCAAAGACAATTCCCACGAAACCAAACCCGCTCGTGACCCCGATGCAAACAGCCCCGTCTTGTCTCGAGTGCGGAACTATCACGTCGCCGTGCGGGAGTGGAACGATCAGTTGATTTTTCTTCGCAAAGTCCTACCCGGAGCCACGGACAAAAGCCATGGCATTCAAGTCGCCCGCCTCGCTGGTGTCCCGCGCCCCGTCATTGAGCGCGCCAAACAGATTTTGCAGGTATTGGAAGAAGCCGAATTGAATCTTCAACAGGTTCTCGGCAGCACCCATCCAGAGGTTCCTGGCGATGCCGCAACCTCGACGAACAGTGGAGCCAAAGGTCAATCGCGCCGTCCACGTCCTGAACGGCTCAAGCTGAAGGAACTCACGCCGCCGCCGCAGCTGGACCTGTTTTCATCGTGATTTTATGGCGATGGAACGTGGGCCGGGCGAAGGCGGGGATCCTCCAGGTCCAACCGATAAAGGATCTGGTTGTAGTCATGGCGCCCAACGGGCGTCGGACGATCAGCGAAGGTGGCTGTAAACGTGCCTTCGAATAGCAGGATTCCCGAATCGGAAGGAACCCACTCGCCGTGAATCCTCGGGTTGTAGAAGGTGTAATTGTCATGGGTCAATACCTTGACCGCCGGACCCCAGGGACCCATGGGCGACAGGGCTTCGGCATACCACAATTCACCGAAAGCCGAGGGCCGCCCACCATTCTGCATGAAAACCGTCACCCAGCGTTTTCGAAATTCATTCCACGCGATCGAACCGCTGTGAAGTACCACCCGTTCGCCACCAGTGGCCGCTCGGAGGGAGGACGGCGGCGTCAGCACTTCCCAAGTGTTGGTGTTCTGCCATGCCTCAAATGTCGCGGGACATCTCAGGGTGGGCAGCGGATTTCCAAACAGAACCCAGTCTCTGCCCTCAGCATCACTCCATCGCACTGGATGTCCCTCGGGCATGGGGGTTGCCGTTGGTGCCGACGTGGATTGGGTCCACAGAACCCGATGACGTTCGAAGCGCTCCAGTGACTCGTTCCACACGCAAAGTCCCCGCTCGTACGCTTCCATCGGCGGCCGGATCTTCATATAACTGGCCACTAAGCGCGGCGGACCCTCCACCTGCGGCAGACTGACGTAACCCGTCAGCCACGTCGGTCCTTCCCCTGGCATGGGTGCCACGCCACGCACAACGCCGTCTCCGTCGCGAAAGTACTTCAACGTCATTCGAAGCGGCGGTTCGAATCGTGTCAGCGGTGACAGCCCCGTTGTGGCGCTGGTCATGTGAAAAATGCCCAAGGGATACCGAGCCAGCAGGGTGTCGCCCCAGGCCCAGAACAATCGATCTCCATGGCGCGCCAACTGAAGGCTATCACTCCCAAGAACTCCACTCTCCGCCCAATCCAACTCCGACCCCAGCTTCTGGCTTTCTCCAAAAAGTCCGGCCCCAGTCAATCGCCCAAGCCGCCGTGCCAAACAGGTGCGTACTACCTCGATCCGCACCGTTTCACCGGACTTTGGTCGGATGCGCACACCGCGATTGCCAAAACCATCTGCAGGGACCTCGTAACCATGTCCCACCACATCAAACCAGGTTTCACGCCCGATCAACTCCGGGAGGTCAAAGGCGATGTACCCGGCGTTGTCGGCCACGAAGCGAACTCCGTGGACGGTGCGCAGCTGCACCATGGGAACCGGCCAACCGCTTCCTTTCTCGACGACCTCTATCCGGCAGGGAGGCACCGCCCAAAGGGGCGCTTGAAAAAGCATCAATATCAATGCACTACAACATCTTAGAACGATACAAAGGGCTCCGTTCAACAGCGCAAAACCGGCATGAACCGGAGGTGAAATGGGTGGAGTGAAGGTTTTCATGGAGGCGATCCGATGGGGTTGGCACATGATTCCTGTGTAAAACCGCTTTCTTTACAACGAGTTCTCATACACTTTCCCCGCCCGCTTATGGCAAAAGTTTATCACGACAAAGACGCCGACCTCGGCGCGCTCAAAGGCAAGACCCTGGCCGTGCTCGGCTTCGGTTCCCAGGGTCACGCTCACGCACTCAACCTCAAGGAAAGCGGCTGCAATGTCATCATCGGCCTCTACGAAGGATCCAAATCCATTCCTGTGGCTCAAGAAAAGGGCTTTGAAGTCGTCCCTACCGCAGAAGCCGTCCGACGCGCCGATGTGATTTTTGTGGCACTCCCTGACACCAAACAGGCTGCCGTTTTCGAGCAGGACATCGCTCCCAATCTCGCGAAGGGCAAGACCCTGCTGTTCAGCCACGGTTTTTCGATCCATTTCAAAACCATCGTCCCGCCCAAGAACGTTAATGTGATCATGGTCGCGCCCAAGGGTCCCGGCCATATCGTTCGCCGGCAGTTCACCGAAGGCAAGGGTGTACCCAGTCTGATTGCCATTTACCAAAATCCCGGCAAAGACGCGAAGAAGATCGCCCTCGCCTGGGCCAAAGGCATCGGTGGCACCCGCGCCGGCGTGCTGGAAACCGATTTCAAAGAAGAAACCGAAACCGATCTGTTCGGCGAGCAGACTGTCCTCTGTGGCGGCTGCAGCGCCCTGGTCAAAGCTGGATTCGAAACCCTCGTCGAAGCCGGTTATTCCCCCGAGATGGCCTATTTCGAATGTCTCCATGAGCTCAAGCTCATCGTTGACCTCATGAATGAAGCCGGCATTGCAGGCATGCGGTTCTCCATCTCGGAGACCGCCAAGTGGGGCGATGTCTCCGTCGGACCCAAGATCATCGACAAGTCCGTCAAGAAGCGCATGAAAGCCGCCCTCAAGGACATCCAGTCCGGCAAGTTCGCCAAGGACTGGGTCAATGAGTACAAGACCGGCTACAAGCGCTACAACGCCCTCCTCCAAGCGGATGTCAATCATCCCATTGAGAAGACCGGCGCCAAACTCCGAGCCATGATGCCCTGGATGCAGAAGCGCTCCATCAAAGGCGCTCAAGCCGCCTATTGATTTGAGCGTACTGCCAGTGGGTGGCTACACCCACTGGCCATTCACATCATCAAGAAGGAGGAACCCCTGTCCAATTTCTTGAATCACTTTGAGGACAAAGTCATGAATGCGCTTACAGCATCGTGATCTGCTAGGTTTCGTGAACAACAGCAGCCGCCAACATGAAACTGAAGAATGCACCAATCGTTGAGGCGGTTGTCGATATAGACTGCGACATGCCGCCCGGTTTTGACCTCGTCGCACAGGAAATGGCTGCCCGCGACGCCTATAACACTGAGTATCCCAAGTTTAGAGCGATTTTCCCGAGCACCATCGCATTGAGGCGAAAGGGCGTGAACCCTCGATCCATTCGGCGAATCGGGCCGTTCAGTCGCTACAATTTCTCCATGATGATGGCATCCAGCTTGTACAATTGCGGGCGCAGGGGTTTTCGTTCAATCGGTTGAAGCCCTGCACCAGCCTGGACGACTACCTGCAGGAGATCGAAAGGACCTGGCGACTGTTCGGGAAACTCACGTCGCCGGTTCAAGTACGGGTGGTGCGGTTGCGCTACATCAATCGTATCCCGATACCGATGATGAATGGGCACGTGGATTTAAGCGAGTATCTG
>SXSK01000240.1 GCA_005793375.1 Verrucomicrobiales bacterium
AGATGGATCTGGAGCAATGGTTGGTCTCGGCAGCTGCGCGGGAGCTGTAGTGGATTTCGATCTGGATATGAACGAGGTTTTGATCATAGGTCCGGAGCGTGTGCTCCAGACCACCCCGGGCGTCTACTTCGGCGAAGCCCACCGCGCAGCGGCTTCGTTCAATCACACTTCTGGCATCGTGCTGGCTCTCGAATGCTGCTGAAGACCTCTCTTTTACCGCGGAATTGGACGTCCCAATCCCCATGCGCGATGGCACCGCACTCGCCGCCAATGTTTACCGTCCCAAGCAAGAAGGCCGTTTTCCCGCCGTCTTATTGCGCACACCGTATGGAAAGCCCGGGGCCGATTGGGGTGATGCTCGCAAATACACGTCCGCTGGTTATGTCATCGTGGTTCAAGATTGTCGTGGACGCGGCAAATCCAGCGGCACCTGGGATCCGTTCGCTTCAGAACCCAATGATGGTTTCGACACTCAAGAATGGCTGGGGCGACAGGCATGGTGTAATGGTGAGATCGGTACTGCGGGCGGTTCATACGGCGGTTGGACCCAGTGGGCCTCCGCCGCCGGTGCCTCTAAACATGTCAAGTGCATGATGCCCGTCGTGCCCTTCGCTGATGTTTTTCATGACTTGGCGTATCCTGGTGGGGCATTTCAACTCTCGTTGCTCATGGGCTGGGGAGTGGCTGTGGGCGGTGTGCCCCTCAAACCGGAACAACTGGAACGGGCCTTTCTGCATCTCCCGCTCCGTTCTTTTGGCAATCAGTTCACCCCCAAGGTTCCGTTCTTGAATGATTGGATCACCCACTCGACCTACGACGATTACTGGAAACAACGGGGTATAGCTCAACGGTATCGAGACGTGACGGTGCCTATCCTGAATGTCGGCGGCTGGTATGACATCTTCTCCAAGACCACCCTGGACCTCTGCACTGAAGTTAGGGCGCACTCACGCGACCGACTGGCGCGCCGGAATCAATTCGTAGTCATGGGTCCCTGGGCGCATGGAGTCGGCGTCCAAAAAGTGGGCGACGTGGATTTCGGTCCGGACGCCAAACGCAGCATGGGCGACCTCCAATTTCAATGGATGGAATACTGGCTGAAAGGTCATGAGACCGGTGTTCAGAATTGGCCGGCCTACCAGCTCTTTGTCATGGGCGAAAACCGCTGGCGCGGTGAAAACGAATGGCCGCTCCAACGCACCCGGTACACACCTTACTACTTGCGCGGCCAAGGTCACGCCAACTCAGTCCGAGGCGATGGATTCCTCTCACTCGACAAACCATCGGACGAACCCCCAGATAATTATGTGAGTGATCCCAACCAACCCGTGCCGACGAAAGGTGGCAACAATCTGGTCGGTGCCCCTGCGGGTCCTTATGATCAAGCCGAAGTCGAACGACGTGACGATGTCTTGATTTACACAACGACGCCACTCGAGCAGCCCGTGGAAGTTACAGGCCCTGTTCGGATGATTCTTCACGCGGCCTCGGATGCGCCGGATACCGACTTTACGGCGAAGTTGGTGGACGTGTTCCCGGACGGCAAGGCCATCAACCTGTGTGATGGGATCATTCGGGCGCGCTTTCGGAACGGGTTGGACAAACCCACCTTTTTGGAACCTGGGAAGCCGTCGCGATTCGAAATTGATCTGTGGGTCACCAGCAACCAGTTCCGGCGTGGGCATCGCATCCGAGTGGAAATTGCCAGCAGCAATTTCCCTCGATTCGACCGCAATCCGAATACGGGCGCGGAATTTGGGAGCGACCTGGTCCTGAAGCCTGCAAAACAGACCGTGTGGCATGACGGGATGCGCCCCTCGCATTTGGTGCTTCCAGTGATTCCGAGGTAATTCTCGGAGGACGAAAACTGAACGGCAGGTGCAATCCATCAGCCATTGCGCCAACCGCAATGCGTCGTTCGCGGGAAATTCAGCCTGCACAAACAAGGCGCTTGTTTGACATCCGTTCCGTTTGGTGTGACGAAGTCTCTAATTTCCGGAGCGCGGGTCTCCATAAGTCGACCGCACACTGAGGTGTGACAACGGGCCTGATCTTGTCCTAGACTTCGCGCGATGCATTTTCCAACGCGATTCTGGCGGCTTTGGCTCGCGCTCCTGCTCCCGCTGACATCAACTCATATTACCCGGGCGGAAATCCCGCTCCAGGACGGCGATTACATCATTTTCCATGGCAATTCCATGGTAGAACGACTGCTGGAACAGGGTGAATTGGCTGGCGTCGTCCAATTGGCAAACCCTTCCAGGAAACTCCACTTCCGGAGTTTCGCCTGGACGGGTGATGAAGTGGGACACCGTCTGCGGGCCGAGGGCTACGCCGACCACATGAAGTCCCTCCTTCAACTCTGGCCTGCGAAGGTGGTCGTGGTCGGTTATGGAATGAACGAAGCTTTCTCCGGGCCGACTGGTTTGAAAGATTTCCGTGCGCAACTCGGCGTCCTGCTCGATCAACTGTCGCGGTTACATGCAGGTGCCAAGGTCGTTCTACTCTCGCCAACCGCAGTGGAACCTGGAGGTCAGGGTCCAGAAGCCACCCAACGCAATCGCGATGTCGCCCTGTATGCACAGGCAATCGGCGAGATCGCTCGGGCGCGCGAAGCGATATTTGTGGATCTCTTTGACACAAGCCAAGCAGCTTATGCCAAAAGTCCGGAACGACTGACCTCGAATGGACTGCACCTCAATGACGCTGGCAACCGCGCCATGGCTCGGGTCGTAGCAACCGCCATGGTGGGCGATTCCGCAACCGAACGTGTGGACAACGCCCGGCTTCGAGAAGTAGCGCCCGCCGCAGCCCAGTTGGCCCATTTTGTGGACGAAGTGGTGAGACCAAAGAACGGGATTCTCTATTACGGCCAGCGCAAACGCGCCGAAGAACGCCAGGCCGAAATTCCATTGTATCTTCAGCGCATCGACAAAGCCGACGCCCTCGTGCAGGAATTGGTTTCCGGATCCCGCGCCACCTTCGCCAGCGCTCCATTTATTTCGCTGGCACCGCCGCCGGTCCCTCCCTCGGGCGGTTCCACCCACAGTATTGGCACCGTGAAATCTCCGGCGGAGATGCAGGCCGAGTTTCAGATCGGCGATGAATTTGAAGTGAATCTCTTCGCCTCCGAAGAACAATTCCCCGAACTGCGAGCGCCCGTGCAGATCGCCTTCGACGCACGGGGTCGTCTGTGGGTGGTAACCATGCCCAGTTTTCCACACACCATTCCCGGCCAACCGCAAGAGGATAAACTCGTGGTGCTCGAAGATACCGACCGCGACGGCAAGGCGGATAAGCTCACGACCTTCGCCGGCGGCTTTGATGCGCTCGATGGCATTGCATTTACCGCAGATGGGGCATTGATCTCGGAGCAGTCACGTCATTGGTTGCTCCAGGATACGAACGGCGATGGAGTGGCCGACACTCGGCGCGAAGCCATGCGGGGACTGGACCTCACCGATTCCCATCACGGCGGGATGATTGCCACCGACCCCATGGGCGGTGTGTGGTTCTCAGATGGTGTTTTCCATCGCTCCCAACTGGAAACTCCGTACGGCGTCGTGCGCGGGGTCGATTCTACAACCTACCGACTCAGCCCTCACAGCGGGCGCATCCAACCCGAGTGGCAAAGCATCACGCCGAACCCCTGGAAAGTGACGTTCGACCGCACCGGCAACATCTTCCAAATGTATGGCGACGGCCTGGTGCTCGATGGCCTCGCGCTGACCTGGACTCCCTTGGGAATTTACCATCCGTTCGCTTACGCCAAAACCGTTGGTTATGGCAAAGGCAGCGCCGCAGCGAGCATCTCCAGTCCCAATTTTCCCGACGCCTATCAACAAGGCATGGCCTCGGCCGCCTGCGTCGGTCCGTATGTGGTCTCCATCACGAAGTACGATTTCAGCCAGGGAATGGTGCGAGGCAGCGGACGCCAGGATTTGATCACATCCAAGAACGCGGCATTTCGCCCGGTGGACGTGGAATTTGGTTTTGATGGCGCGCTCTATGTCTCCGACTTCAGCAGTGCCATCATTGGGCACGCCCAACACCCGATGCGCGACGTTCGATGGAATCACGTCAAAGGCCGCATCTGGCGGGTGGTCCACAAGGCCAAACCCATCGTCAAAGACTGGGCCCAGATTGAAGGAGCCCCCACGTCGAACCTCCTGTCACTGCTTGCGCATTCCCAAGATATCGTGCGGAAACATGCGCGCATCGAGTTGCACAAGCGAGGCCGTGGCGTGTTGAGTGAACTGGATCGCTGGGTCTCTCAGCGAATGACCGACGCCCAGGCGGTGCTCGAAGCCCTGTTTGTGGTCGAAAGTTTCGGCGAGATACGTCCCAAGTTTCTCGAGGCTTTGAGCAAGTCTGAATCTCCGATCTATCGGGCTGCTGCCGTTCGAATGATTCGGTATCAAGCCGACCGTTTGACCAATGTGCCGGATCGTCTCCACGCGTTGGCTGCCGACCCCCACCCGCGAGTCCAGATGGAGGTGGTGGACGCTGTGGCACATTTGCGTGCCGGTTTGCCTTCAGTGGAACATGCCCTGCACGCGCTGCACTCGGACCATGCCGATGTCCAGAACATGCTGAATGATCTGCGCCACGGCACTCAGCCAGCGAAGGGACGCAGTGTGCCGGTGTTGGAAATCGCTCCGGGGACTCGGGTCAATCATTGGCAATGGTTAGGAACCCAAGGAACCAACACTCCCGTGGCGTTGGATGTCCAGGCGGAGGTTGGAAGAAATATTGGAAGCGGTATTTATCGAAGCTTCGTGCGCAGCGAGATCGCTCAACCTGCAACCTTGGCGGTGAAATACAGTTTTCTGGATGTCACCGTGAACGGCGTGCAGGTGCTGTCGCACGATTCGCAATGGAGCAGTGAACACCAGGTGCCATTCGAGTTGAAACCGGGCTTGAACACCCTTGAGGTTGAGTTCCGCCAGCTTCGCGGCCGATCGCCCGCAGTTCATTTATACGATTCGCTCGGTCAACCATTGGCGAGTGTCCGTCTGCCGGTCGACGCGGCCTCACTCCAGGAACTCGCCACCGCCTGGAATCAGGCCAATGCGGCATTGGGCGACGCGCTCCGAGTGCGGGCTGCCCCTGGTCTGCAATTCGTTCCGAAGATTCTGCGAGTGAAAGCCGGCGCCAACGTGCGACTGATCTTCGAGAATCCCGACCTCATGGTTCACAACTTCGTGCTGGTGGCCGCAGGAGCCGGGGAGGATGTCGGAGCACTCGCCGACCTGATGGCAGCCAATCCCCAGGGCATGTCGAAAGGCTACATCCCGGTCAGCCCCAAAATCCTCCACGCCACACCCTTGGTCCACCCGAAGAGCCACGCCGAACTGCTGTTCAAGGCGCCGAGCGTCCCGGGGCGTTATCCCTACCTATGCACCTTTCCCGGGCACTGGAAACTCATGCGAGGGGAGCTGGTCGTGGAGTAAGAGCCTATCTGAAAAATGGGATGGGTCCTGCGACGTCACTCCATCGGTCCAATCAGTTCGACAAAGGTGCCATCCGGATCCTGTACCAAGGCAAAGTGGTTTTTGCCGCCCAAAGCAATCGGTGTCTCACCCAGCAACTTGATCTGGTGCTCCTTGATCCGCTGCAAGACCGGTTTGAGCGACTTCACAAAAATTGTGATGTACTGCATGCCGGTATCGTCATGGAGGTGATTCTGCTTGGGATGAGCTGCGGATTTTCCGAAGCTCATCAGCTTCCATTCCGTGGCAGTCTTGCTATCGCCCAGTTTCAGGATCGTGACGCTGACCGGGAGGTTGTCGGTTAGCCCGGTGCGCTTGCCAAAATCCCCGTTCACTGAGAATCCCCCAACCTTTTTCATGCCGATGACGTTCGTATAGAAGTTCAAGGACTTGTTGAGGTCGCTGACCACCACTCCAATGGAGATGGTTTCGTTGGAGAATTCGTTGGTTTGAGCGAGGCAACGCGAGCCCATGACAAAGGCCGCCGTGAGGATCCAGATGAGATGTTTAATGAGGTTCATGAGTCGGGTGAAAGCGCAGAGGTTGGGCGGGCGGGCCGTTTCTGGCGATGGAAAAAGGACGGTGGAAGTCGAACCCGCGGAAAAGCGGCGGTGGACCGCGCGCACTCCAAAACTGAAAAGCAGCGCGCGAGTGCCAATCACGCTATTGACCCTCTGGATCATGCCTTGCCCAATAGGCGGAAGAGGGAGGCTCGGCGGGGGGCTCAATCCACTCGATGCACCCATCACCCAATGCGATTCGACGATCCCGGTAGAGCGCCCCGATCGCCTGTTTAACCGCCTTTTTGCTCACGCCAAATCGTGCCCGAATTTCCGCCGGCGAACTGTGATCCCCCATCGCCAATTTCCCGCCATTGGCACGGAGGGCATCCAAAATAGTTTCAGCCAGTACCGGAACCCGACGGTATCCTGAGGCGTCTAACCCCAAATCAATTTTACCATCCGGACGCACCCCACGCACATAACCATCGAGTTCCATACCAACCGCCAGAGGGGACCCCACCGTGGATTTGTAAACCAATCCCCAGTGAGCATTCTCGACGATGGCATTGTAGCCGAGCGGAGTTGGAGCCGTGATCAACAGACGTACCCGCTGCCCAGTCACGTAGGGCGGTGGAGTTCTGTGCAATAACGTTTCGAGTCGCAATGTAGCGATCACTCGCCCTGTGCCAGGCTGTGAAATCACCCCCACAATCATGGAACTGCCCACGCGAACACGAGTTGGAGCCTCGGGTACTGGCAGCAGAAGTTCTTCCCCATTACCCCAATCCAGATACGCCCCAATCCTTGGACTGAACCCAACCACGTTGAGACTCGCAAATTCGCCCACGCACGCACGGGGTAACACCGTCGTCGCAACCCACTCGTTGTTCACTCCACGACGCGGCATCACTTCCAATGCATCCCCCATCCGAACTTTCTCCGGCAATTCGACCAAGGGCAACCAAACGGGTCCAAGGTCCTCACCATCGAGCCAAGCACCCGTCGGGGTCAATCGGTCTACTGTCCAAATACTTCGCTGTCCAGCTACGGTCATTCACACGACTTTAGTCGCAAACCCCATCCTTGGAAAGGACGCTCACCAACCGACATCCCCCGTCGTACTTGCGTCGCCGAGACTAGCTCTAGGACGCTCCGCTCGGCCGACAATCTGACAACGCTCAGTGACGCCGCAGCCCAGTGATAATTCGGGCACCGCGTTTGTAGGTGAAATAGCTGTAAGCCCATTGCAGTAATACGGCTAACTTGTTGCGGAACCCAATCAAGAACAACAAGTGGACCGCCAACCAGGCCAACCAGGCCGGGAAGCCAGTGAATTCCAAGGCACCCATTTTCGCGACCGCCGCACTTCGGCCAATCGTGGCCATACTGCCCTTGTCCCAATAGCTGAACGCCGGACGCTCCGTTTGACCGTCCAACTCGTCCTCTAGGATCCTGGCCACATGTTGCGCCTCCTGGATGGCCGCGGGCGACACTCCAGGGACCGCTTGCCCATTTTTGTCAACCACCGATGCCATATCCCCAATGGCAAACACAGTTGGATACCCAGGTAAACTCAGATCAGGGAGCACCTTCACTCGCCCGCCTCGATCCAACTCGACACCCAACTCTTTGGTGAGTGGCGACGCGCCCACGCCCGCGGCCCACAGGATGTTCTCGGCATCGATCACCTCGCCGCCATGCAAGACCAAACGACTTTTCGAAATAGTCGCCACTTTCGCGCTAACCCGCACCTCGACGCCCATCGTGGTCAACCGATCCGCCGCATCCGCAGAAAGGTGTTCCGGAAACTGGCCCAAAAGGCGCGGACTGCCTTCAATCAGGATCACTCGGGATTGGCCGGAGTCAATATGTGCAAAATCACGGCGCAAGACATGGCGAGTCAATTCCGCACACGCCCCGGCTAATTCGACGCCAGTCGGCCCTCCACCCACCACGACAATCGTCATCAAACGCCGCCGCTCTTCCAGGCCTGTTTCATTCTCTGCGCGCTCAAACGCAAACAGGAGCTCCCGACGAATTCGTTGAGCGTCGTCCAGAGACTTCAATCCAGGAGCGAATTCTTCCCACTCAGGATGGCCAAAATAACTGGTGACACCACCCAGGGCGAGAACGAGGTAATCGTATTCCAGCGTGCACCCCTCGAGCACCACCTGCCGCGCCGCCAATTTCACCTCCCGCACGGTATCCATTCGCACCCGCACCTGCGGACAGTCGTTTAGGATTGAACGAATCGGCTGAGCGATCTCCGGTGCCGACAATCCCGCTGTGGCCACTTGGTACAACAAGGGTTGAAACAAATGGTGGTTTTGGCGGTCGACAAGGGTAACTTCCGCACCGGCATGCCGGAACGTTTTGCAAAATGCCAGGCCTCCAAATCCACCGCCAAGCACCACAATCCTCGCTTTGGCTCGTTTCATACCCCCGCTATGTAGCGGGGAGTCTGGAGAACGCAAAAGGACGAAGCGTGTATTAGCCCGGTTCAGCCTCGTGAAACCTCAGCCTAATTGAGTGCCGGGATCCCTCGAGGAGATCACGCCAGGACAAACCGGCGATGCAACCCGAACGTGTTTCTTAAACCACGACTCGCTTCGTCCTGAATCAGTTGCAGCGACGCATACGCTGCGGATGCCTTAGAATTGGGCTCTGCCCGTTCTGCACGGTTCAAGGTGACAAACTGATCGGTGATTTCGTCGATACGCACGCGGTCACCCCGCTGTAACCGCCAACTCCACAATGCTTGCAGCGCAGCGCCATACGCAGCGCCCTCAGAAACCTTCAGAGTGACGACTTCAACGTTGAATACGTCGGCCATGATCTGCCGCCACAGTTTCGATTTTGCCCCACCACCCGTCGCGCGGACTTGAGTCGCAGTCACACCCAGTTCCTTCAGTCGCTGCAGGCCATAGTTCATCCCGAGCGTCACGCCCTCCAGCGTGGCTCGCGCAACGTGGGATGCCGTAAACGTCTTCGGACGCACTCCCAAATACACACCGGTGCCGTCAGCGACATTCGGTGTCCGCTCACCCTCGAGATAGGGAACCAAGACAAGCCCGTCCGATCCAGGAGGGGCTTTGGATGCAACCTTCTCGAAGGCTTCATGGGTCATCCCGAAATCCTTCCGAACCATTTCCGTCGCAACGGTCACGTTCATGGTGCACAGCAGCGGCAGCCAGCGATTGGTGGAATCACAGAACGCCGCAATCTCACCGCGCGGATCGATCACCGGTTTTTCGGCGCACGCATAAATGGTCCCGCTCGTTCCGAAACTAGCCGTCACCACACCGCTACGGGTGTTCCCAGTGCCGATCGCACCCATCATGTTGTCGCCACCTCCAGCACTTACCAGTACCCCGGCACTTAACCCCAGCGTCCTCGCCGTCGCCGCGCACAAGGCTCCTGCCGGACGATCACTGCCCGAGAGCGGCGGCAGCTTTTCACCCAGATCGCTGTCGATGGCTCGGATCGCCGCATCGCACCACCGGCGGCGGCGGACATCCATTAGCGCCGTCCCTGAGGCATCTCCATATTCCATGAATCGATCGCCAGTGAGCCAGAAATTTAGGTAATCGTGGGGGAGCAAAACGGTCTTGAGTCGGGCAAAATTTTTGGGTTCATGCTTCTTGAGCCAAAGGATCTTACTGGCGGTGAAACCAGGAAGGATGGCATTGCCCAGGGACTTCATCACCGCCTTCGACCCGCCCATCGCCGCCGTCATTTCGTCACATTCCGTCGCTGTAGCGGTGTCGCACCACAGCTTGGCTGGCCGAATCACGTCCCCCGAGGCGTCCAACGGGACGAACCCATGTTGCTGACCACTCACGCCCATAGCCACGACCTCACCCGCCTGAGCCTTGGCCACTCTGAGGGCCTGCTTAATGGCTTTTGCCGTTGCGGAAGTCCAAGTTTCCGGATGCTGCTCCTTGGCGCCCGGAGGCAAATCCGGGAGCAACTCATAACTAGCGGAACCGGAGCCCAACACCTTGCCATTCCGAGCATCCACAACCAGCGCCTTCGTCGACTGAGTTCCAGAGTCAATTCCAATCAAGAGTGTGCGTGCTGCCATAAGTTAAGGTTCCGATAGCCTCCCAGTCCATCGCGCATCTGTCCAATCGGGAATTGTCAGCCCTTTAATTGGCGCCGCGACCGCCCCGTGAGAATTTTGTAGCCGCAGGCATGTTTGCGTGGCGGACAAAATGGACGATCACCCCCGCCACCACCAGCAAGTTGATCACTTGAGAAACTCCATGCCAGCGGGAGAATTTCTTCACCGCATCCGCACGCTGGACCGGAGGGGTGTTGGATGCGTACTTCACCAAATGCCATCGTTCCATTTGAGGCTGGAGCCAGAATCCACCGATCGAAACGAGGAGTAACATCGCGACCACAGAACCCGCCGCGAATCGCGGCAAGGGCTTCCCGGCGTAGAGCCATTCCCCAAAGTAATGCAGCAGGGCGATTCCCCCGCAAACTAATTGTAACCACACTAAGCGGCGCAGAACGATTTCGGCAATGCGACCTGAGTAATAACGGTGCATCAGCGCCGGAGTCACTTCGGGGGAAAAGAACACGGGCAAAACGACGAAACTCGCAAAAAGCAGTGCGCCAAGCCAAATGGCGGAGTTCAACAAACCGACAAACTTTAAGAATGCGAGCATCGGGAAGACTGTACGCCGAGCCCTGCCGCTCTGCCAAGCGATCAACATCCGCTTCGAATGGGCTTCGGAAACACTGACGCAACGGTTCCGCGTTTGGCCTTAATGAAAACCCAACCAATCAAGCCATCCATCGTCGCTGTCGCGCTTCAGCCAGGGAATAAAAACAGGGTGCCCCACCCGTCTCACTTGGAGATCTTCACGCCCCCTCCCACGGCGCGTTGCAACCGATCCCACGCGACGGTATGGTCACGCAAGGCTTGGGCATACGTATTCCGGGCTTGCGTCAATGCGGTCTGGGCGCCCAGCACATCCAATTGGGTCCCTGTCCCTGCCTCCGCGCGGGCAGTGGCCAACCGCAAAGCCTCTTCAGCTTGTTCAATCACGCGAGCCTGCGATTCCAGCACATCGCGTGCTTCGAGAAAGTTGGAATGCGCGGTCCGCACCTGAAGCTCTATCTGTCGATAGGCGTCTTGAGTCTCCAATTGGGAACGTTCCTTGCGGGCCTTGGCCGACTGAACTTTGCCGCGTGTCGTTCCAAAGTCCCACACATCCCATTGCAACTGGGCGCCAGTAAGCCATCCATCCACACTGCGATTCAACGCATGCGGAAAGTTCTTGTTCTGCCAACCGTATCCACCAAACAACCCAAGGTTGGGATAGAGCCCAGCCTTGGCTTGGATGACTTCCTCATCTCGAATCTTTTCTCCAGTTCGCAACGCCTTGAGTTCGGTCCGTTGCGACATGGCACGCAGCAGGGCATCAGAAAGCGACAGATCATGCGTTTCCTGAATCAGCGATCCGGAAATTTCCAATGGAACATCCAGGCCGGCCTCCTTTGGAACCGTATATCCCAGAACCATCGCCAACGTGTTCCGTGCCGTCCGCTGAGCATTGCGAGCCCGAAAGAGCCGGGGCTTTGCATTCGCCAATTCCACTTCGGCGCGCAAGACATTGAATCGGGGCACCACACCAGCCTCAAAACGGCGCCGCGTGTCGGCCAATTCTTTCTCCAACAACTGGATCGAGGCTTCATTCACTTGAATGGTTTCTGCAGCCAATAGGAGATCTTGAAAGGTGACCCGAACCTGAAGCAACGCGTCCGCAACCACAGCATGATAGTTCGCCACGATTGCTTCCAAAGTGAGTTTGGATTGTCGTTGAGCTGACTTCAGACGACCACCGGCGTAAATGGGTTGTGTGATTTGGACGTCGGCGTTCCAGTTTTGGTCGCCTTGGAATCGGAAACCATTGGTCGCCTGACCGGGAGCACCAAAACTGGCCACCTCAATCTTGGCTAACTCCACGGCGGTATAACGTCCAGTAGAACGAATCTTTGGCGTGTAAACTCCTTTAAGTTGGAGAGCCAATCCTTGCGATTCCTCAATGTCCTGCTTGCCCTTCAGGATCGCATTGTTCTGCCGCAACGCGATTTCCAGGGCATCGGACAATGATAACGGCTTCGTCGGCCAATCCGTCGGGACAGCTTGGGCACCCACCCAGTCCATCCCTAGTGCGAGAAGTAGGAGGAACACCGCCAATCGATGGCGAAACAACATACGTCGGGACAGTACGAAGTGCCCGCATGAGGTCAAGCAACCCCACAAACCCTCTACTACTCGGATTCCGACAATCCACCAAGAATAGGGTGCCACTGAAGCGCCGCCAATTCCCAGCAACCGGTTGTAGGTGAGGGACTGTTTGGGGATAGTGGAAATGTCCGATAGCACCGATATCCACGCGCCATTTCGGTAGTCTGGCCTCGTCCGCTACCCAAACACGCCCACCTTCAAGTCTCGGAGTGAAAACAACGCGTCCTCCACTCCGCGCATCCGGCGGGCCCCGCTCTGGCGCTTCGCACCAAATCGCTTCCGGTTGGCTTGGAAAACTACCTCCACAAATTCGGAACTCCCGAAAACAGCGCCATCGCAAAAATACCGCACCCGACATTTCATATACTCCGAGAGCGGCAACCGACCCTTGGCGTTGATCACCGCCAACACGTCTTCCCGCTTCAAAGCCCCCCGCTCCGTTTTCCCGTCGATCCCGACGGCTTCCCTCTCTTCCGTTCCTTCTCGGTACACGTGCATCCGGTAGATCTCCATCGAACGACTCAACGTCTCTTCTTCCCCTCGCAACAGCGCTTGCACAACCCGCTGTAATCCCAGGCGCGCCCGCTTCTTGCCCGCCATCGCTTCGCCGTAACCGCTCCATCGATAATCCTTCGGATCCGTCACCAATCCCGCCCGGACCGGATTCAGGTCGATGTACGCGGCCATGGCACTCAACCCCTGGCCGATTCCCTCGACCAACACGCTCTTGAAACGTTCTTCCCACAAGGTGCCTTTGCGTCCGGTGCGCCCGTTATACCACTGGGTGAAGCGTTGCTTGAGCAGTTTCATGAACGCACTCAAATCCCACATCCGTTGGTGAAAGGTGGCCAAGTACTCGGCCTCGGCCTGTGCGTCCTTGGCTGCGCGATACATCTCACAGCGCTGGCGGACGGCGCCAACGTTCTGATGACCGGACAACCGCTTCAACTTTTGGAGAATCTCTTCGGCATTCGGGAGAACCTCGGGCGGTTTGGGCACCTCCACGAGAAGGTGGAAGTGATTGGACATGAGGCAATAGGTGAGGACCTTCACCTCGCAGAAAGCCTCCACTTCGCGCAATAAGTGGGCGAAATGCTCCTTCTCGGCGGTATTGAAGATAAACCGCCGATCCACCACCCGTGAAATGCAATGATAATGCCCGAGTGGACTATCCTCAGAGATCAACAATCGCGCCTGTCGCATGGCCAAACTGTTGCAAAACTCTCAAATTCGAGCAACGTTTATTTTTATAAAATACCTGTCACTTGTCACTTAATATATGCATCCTCATTACCAGACCCAAAGATCCTTGGGGCTCTTGGGACGGCTCTGTCGGTTGGGACTGGTCCGTCCCCGGCCTTGAGTGGTTCCAATCCGCAGCCAGTTAGCGGCCACCAAAGAACGGCCGGTGTGGGTGCTGCGATCGACATAGGTTTCGACGAGGAGCGGGAGGATGCCGTAACGTTCCTGCCAATCGGCTCGAATCCGCTTCAACACCAACTTATAACACCGGCTGGCCAGGTTGGCGCACGACACTCCTGGACGGAGCAGAAAGCGGGAAAGACAGAGGACCTTCGATCGGTTTTGTTCC
>SXSK01000241.1 GCA_005793375.1 Verrucomicrobiales bacterium
CCTGACTTTGAGCCGTCAATCGTTCCAAGAGAGATTTTCTGACCCAACGACCGGCAACACGGATGGCGTCTAACATTCATCCAGCATGCGTAACACTTGGACAAATGTCTAGAGGGGATCTTTAGAGACAAAGATGAGAGTCAACCCCGGCCCGCCAACCACATTCCCCCAGGCTTGTCGACCTAGCAGGAGCCCAGTGGCATTGTTGCGCAGCTCGTTATTTCGAAGTCGATTGGGCTCCACCAACTCGCCGTCGGCTCGGACGCTCCCTCCGGAGCTTTGAATGGCAATGCCTGCTTTCGAACAAATGCCAATCTCATTGCCGAATTGGATGAACAGTGGGCCAAACCCGCGATCGATCCGCTGCCGAGCCCCGGGCTTCCCAATCTGGTTATTCTTGGAACCATCCCGAATGTCGATCCCAACGACGCCGTCGAGAAGGTTCACGCCGGTCATGTAATTACCGTAGATAATATTGTCAGAACTGTTGTCCACCAGGATCCCAGGCCCGTTCCACGTAACGAAGCGATTCGCTAGTTCGCCGTGTTCGTGTCCTACAATATTATTTCGTGCGCCGTTCAATAGGGCCACGCCACCAAGACCCGCTGGCAGCAGCACCGGCACTTCAAACACGGAGCTGGAGCCAAAATAACCTGCCGCGATCAAGTTGTGAGACGTTCCAACCCCCTCCAGTCGAATATTGTAATCGCGGTCTGGGCCGTACAGGTTGAATGGGAAATTCAAACCTAGATCAAGCGTGCCCAACAAATTGTCATGGGCTCCAGCGGTCAGCCGGATGCCGCTCCCCTCGTTGGGATGCGCGAAAACAGGCTGCCGATTTCCAGGATCGCGAAAACTGGTCATAATGCCATCCAAGTGATTGAACGCGCAATCCGGCCCCTCGAGCACGATGCCATCGCCACGATTGCCATGGACTGACAGGTAAGAAAGGACCGTGTGTCGCACCCCCGGACCCAGATAAACTCCCGGACCGCCATTGGAATGGATTGCCCCGCGAATCAGTGTCAGGCGTGTCGGGCGGCCGAATGAATTGAAGTGCGTTCTGGAGCCAATGACACGAACCCCTCCGAAGGCGTTCTCCGACACGGGGCCCGTGTGAACGGTATTCATTTGCGCTGAGTTTTCAAACACCACTCCCCATCCGCCCGAACCCATCACTCCGATGTTGGGTTGGGCACCAAAGTCCCGAGGTCCATCCACGCGGTTGTACTTTACATCGGGTCCCGAGAAGACCAACCCATCGAGGCCCGCGCCCATAACCAACAAGAAATTGAACCGATTGGCCTGCGCATTTCCCTCCAGATACACCCCAACCCTTCCCGGCTTATCCACCGTCACACTGTTGAACACATTTCCCATAGCCCCCCCACGCAAATGGATGCCGTGCCCGGGGAAATTGCGGAACGTGGTCCCTTCAAGCGTCACCCCAGACACCCCATCCAGCCGCCAGCCTGCCTGGCCCGGGCTCGCATCGGATCCATCGATCACAATTGGCAGCATGTAGCGGTCACCATTGGTGGGAGGCGGCAATTTCCCGCCGGGAATCGGTGTGGTCGACGCGTTTGCCCAGATGACATCCCTGGATGCCGGACCGCCGCCGGCGCCTGCTTCCTTGTCGGCTCCAACCACCCAGTCGATCTCGCGCGGCGTAAAAGGACACGCCGAGGGATCATCCTGCGGTAGGAACTCACACGGCAGGTGCACCTCGATCGGCCGACCTAAGGTTCCATTCGCAAGGTGAAATGCCTCACCCAGACTGATCGCGCCATCGCGAGCGTTGCTCATGTCGAGTCGCGTGACTGTGATGTTGAGCCCTTCAGATCCTCGAGGTGGTGGAGCGGAAGGGGTGAGGACACGGAATTGAATGGGATCTCCGAGAGCCTCCGGACCAGCACGCAAGCGAAGGGTCCAAAGACCATCCTCCATTCCAGGCGATAGCTGCACGACCAGGTTGGTCTCCGTTGCATGGAGTATGGAGGCAAACCCAAAGCTGGGACCCTCCAGTTCCACAACTTCTGCAGTTTTGCCTCGTGGAGTGAAACCGGAGCCCGTGAGATGAAGCAACCCACCGGCCGGAACGGGTCCATTCACGATCGCTTTTAGAAGAGGTGGTTCCTCGAAAGAATATTCTCGGAAACAACTCCGGAAGTCCCGTCGTACTGCTCCGTCCGGTGCTTGTTTCCACGCACAGAAACGCACGTCCATTGGGAAACGTGGCCCACCCGTTCGTCGGAACCTCAATCGTCAAGGAATCGGAACTCAGTCCAACCACGGTCGCCCTCAACGATGCGGTCACTGACGTGGGATCCGCCGTGCTCCCAAATTGACAGAAGCTGACGGCGATGTTGGTGATCGCCGAAGGGAAGTTCCGCCCCCGGATGTAAACCAAATCGCCGCCTCGGCCGCGCCTCGGGGAGAAATCCTCAATGGCGGGTACAAACGGATCTCCAACCACCATCACGGAACGTTCAAGGGCGAGAGAGTTGGGCAAGAGAAGCCCGCTCATCCGTTCCGCCGCCTGCAAGCCAGAGCTGACTTTCTTAAAAATGTTAACACTTTTCGCGATAAATTTGCCGCTAATCTTCCCAAAGCGCCCGAGCTTCTCGACGATACTTCCTTCCTTGCCCAGAGATTCAATTCCCAAGTCGATCATCCCCTTCCACATCGACTTCGAGACGGTCGTGACAAAGTCCCAGACTATATCCATATCGACTTGCCCGTGCAGGTAGTATATCTGCGCCATCTTAACGACATCAATGAAGACGGTTCGCACCATCTTGTGCCATGCCTCGGGTTTATCGACAATGGCGTCCGCAGGAATCAGGATGGAGACCACATCGACGATGGCGACGGTGAGGTTCGCGGCAAATGCCTGGCCCCAATCCCAGCTGGCACCCAAACGGGAAATCTCATCGGATTGATGGCGCCCAAAGATACCACCAGCCGCATTGGGGAGCACTGCCCGAGTGCCGTACCACAGGTTCCCGCTGTAGGCTTGAGAAACATACACCCCTGGAGTGGATGATCGGAGCTTGAACGAGTTTTGCCCGAATTCGTCCTCAAGAGGCGCGAATATCAAGGACGCGAGTCGGTCCGCGATCAGTCCCGGCACGTTGATGTTCTTGCTCTCAAGTTTTGACCTGACCAGACCGATCTGAATTGGACCTCCCGGCAGCCGAATGGGTGTGTCCGAGGACTTCAACCGCGCGATGCCGGCACGACCTCCTTCAAATTGAGTGGGATCCAATTGATACAACTCCACAAACCAATCAATGTTGGAATGACTCTCTGGTTTGAGTTTGAATCGTGCGTCGTCCAGCACACTGTCAGGGATCGGTTCCAAGGTGGGGGTGAGCGAGACGGGCGTCGATGGGATGCTCCCAGCAAAATCAGGTGTCAATCGGTTGAACAAAAACAAGTCTTGGGGGCGCAGCGTATGCAGAGAAGTCCCAGTCCGCGCTGGCGCCATCGGACTGTTGAGTCCTCGCACCAGGGCGGTCCAGGCATCTTCGATTTGAATATCGTCCAGATAGTCCGCGTTCTTCGGAGAAACTGCTGTAATGAGTTCAGCCAGTCGCGAAGACTCCGGGCGTTGTCGGACGCGCCGGAGAATCTCATTGGCCCGATCGGCGTCCGTCGTGGCAATTCCCGGAACCAAAAAAGGAAGTGCCAGCGCCGTCGACTGCGAATCAATGGTCACTTCGGCCATCGAGGGTGGGTCATATGGGTCACATCTCATTATTTGACAATTTATGGCCGCCCTCCAGCGTCATTATTCGTCCCGGCGGGTGGTTCGAGTCCTAGCTCACCCAACCCATTCGCGGTCGCTGGGTCGCAAGGCCACGGTGCCACATCCTGTTGGCACCTCCAGGTCCAAAACCCACACCATTCGAACCATAGGTTATTGTTATTTAGCCGCATCTCCGAGTTGCCGACATTTGGAGATCGGTTGTCCCGGGAATTTCCAAAAAGCGGTGGAGGGCCACCGCGCTCCAAAGGCGCCGGCAACTCGGAGATGCGCCCTTGTTGTTTTAACTCTAAAACATATTGTTGACATCAACATCCTATTTGAGGTGGATTGTGTCATGAATTGTTGCTGGCGTCGCGTGGGCTTACTTCCCTTAGGGCTCTCGATGAGAATCATGGCCGATCCCGATCCGGTTCCCATCGACAAAAGCACGTTCCATTGGCTCCATCCCACCCCTCGCGAATGGATGCGGGATTTGAGCACCGATCGTCCCGATCAAACGGAAAGCCCTTACACGGTCGATGCAGGACATGTGCAATTCGAGTGGGACCTGGCTAATGCCACGCTCGATCGCGATCGTTCCGGAGGCGGGGATCTATCGACCCGGATCTTTGGACTTGGGGGTGTCAACGCCAAAGTCGGCCTTCTCAATCAGGTGGACTTGCAATGCGTCTGGGATGGCTATGTGAACTCGCGGGTGACGGATCACCAAACCGGCGCCGTTTCAAACGCATCGGATGCTGGCAACCTCCAAACCCGTCTCAAGATCAATCTCTGGGGCAATGATAAGGGTCGCACAGCGTTGGCGTTCATGCCCTTCATCCAATGGCCGCTACCGGCATCGGCCATTCGTCAGGGCAAACTGGAAGGGGGAGTTATTCTGCCATTCGCCATGGATTTGGGAGGCGGCTGGGGGCTGGGGGCACAGACCGAGGTGGACGTGGTGCACGACGGCAGCAACGGTCGCGATTTGGAATACTTTAACACCGTGACAGTTGGGCACGATCTAGTTGGCAACCTCGCATTTTACCTGGAATTTGCTGCCTTGGTGACACCCGAGAGCGACGGACCTTGGCAAGGACAAGTCGACTTGGGGTTCACCTATGGCATTGGCGATAACGTCCAAATTGACTTCGGATGCAACTTCGGAGTGACACGGTCGGCACCCGACTACAACCCATTCCTCGGTCTGACACTTCGATTCTGAAGGGCGGCTCATATTTCTTCGCCAGCGCAAGTTCCTCAGCCTCCACAGCTGGGGAGAAAGACTCGGTGGGCATCCAGTGTGACAACGCGGAATTGGTCGGCCGGCTCCAAATTGGTCAAGTCCGGCGACAACACCAGACTTTCCGGGCGGATTTTCTCTGATGTCAACAAATGAGATCCGCTTCCCCCAATCCAGATTCAACACCCACAGGGCATCGCTCGGCCGCTCCGACTCAACCAAACGAACTGAATTCGGACAGGCTTTCGGGATGAACTTCAGTCCAAGGTCTGTCAGGCTCCTCGCATGAATGGAACGAACCGGGGGCGCGTGGATATTCTGCGCCACACTGCTCATCGCGGCGGCAAAACCGTGACCGTCATCCAAGGCTTCGTGGGTATCGGTCTTCCAGAGAAGGAACGTCTCGCGAAATCGATTCAACAGGCGTGCGGCACGGGTGGCACCGTGAAGGAGGGTCGCATCGAAATCCAAGGGGATCGGCGCGAGGTCGCGGCGCGCATCTTGACAGAAGCAGGTTTTCGACCGGTATTCGCGGGAGGCTAAAGATGGCCCGACGCCCCAACATCTTTCAGATTCGTCGAGAGGCTCGATCGATTGCCCGAGGGCATACTTTTCACCACCATGTCTACGTGGTGCTGCTTCAACCCGAGGTGGCCCGTTTGCGCGCGGTCCGCCGTGAGAATCCACAACGCGACGACTCCAAGCCCTGCGTTTACGTGGGCATGACGGGTCTCACACCCGCAGAACGATTCGCCAATCACCTCGCCGGAATCAAAGGCGCGTTTGTGGTGAAGCGCTATGGTGTCCGTCTACTTCCGGAATTATTTGAGCACTTGAATCCGATGCCGTTTGACGCAGCGGTTGTCATGGAACGCGATTTGGCGGAAGACCTGCGTCGACAGGGCTACACAGTCACCGGCGGCCATTGACCCAACCGTATCATCCATCGCTAGAGGTCCACACACCTCGGGGGATTCCAAACTCAAACGAATCGGGAGTTTTCGATGGAAACACCCTTGCTGATAAGAGCCCAAAGGCTCATTCGACGAGTCACTCGCCGCGTTCGACAAGCGGACTGGTCAGGAAATCTGGCGTGTCGAGCGCGATGAACGCACCAACTACGCAACACCCTTTGAGTCCGAGGGTATATTGTATCTGGCAGCCGGGTATCTCGGCGACAAGCTCACACCAAATAAGCCCGTGTATGCGGCGCATCGCGGTGGCAGCGGCGACTTAAGTCCATTGCCGCCGTGCCCGAAACCGGAACTCAGTTACCCGCGCTGCTCGCAGCGCTTGGCGGCTTGGCCCTGATTCAACGCCGCATGACGAATGCCTGATCACTTCGAATTCAAACCATTTCCCGGGCTAATTCCCTTTCGAGCGCACCGCGAACACGCGGCGGCGCTCCTCATCGTTGACGGAAATCACAATTAAGGGGTCATTGGCTCTTCAATGGGTTCAACAAACCAGGTTGTATCGAGGCCGTTGTCCGGCTCGACGTCACCCGCCGCAGTATCCCATTCGTCTCCATCAGCCCAATCGCCAAAGAGTTCATCGTTCGTATCCTCGCTGCTGTACGGGTAGTTGTTGCCGTACACCGGCCAGGATTCATCGGAATCCGTCTCCGTAACGCCCTCGGACTCATCGGCGATTTCGACCACGGAAAATGCATCCAATGTCTCTCCATCCATCACCAGGGTGTCATCCCCTTCCTCCGGCGGTGCTTGCTGCGGCTTCTTCTCCTCCTTCGGTTTGGTGCCGCCCGTGGCACCCTTGTTGTCAGTCCAGGGTGGATCCCAGGTGACTTCACCAATGGGAACCCCCTTCACGCCGTCCTTGTCACGAAATCCGGAGGTCCCAGTTTTTCCAAGTGGTTTGGTCAAAGTCAGTTTGATTTCATCTGTTGCCTTGTTAGGCACTCCGGCGCCAGCGGTCTCGAAGAGGACAGTGACACCAGTGCGTCGGCCACGGTCGATGACGCGCACATCTTTGAGAATCTTTCCGCCGGAATCCTTGATGATGACGTCCGCTGCGGTGAAAGGCGGGGGAAGGTGAATATACAACCCTTGGCTGGGTCTCCCGATTCATTTTTCGGCTTAAACGTGTAGCTAGGGGGATCCGCTGCCATAAGTGCTTCGGGCGCTGCCATCCAGGACAGGATACCGAACAGGGCCAGAAGTGTCGGAACCCACCTTGCGGCCCGGCACGGGGCGCACGACTGGGGGAAACCCACGGAAGCCCATAGAGTAGGTGCAACAGCCTGGAGGAGCCATTGATAAGCGCGTTCGTACCCGACCGATCTCCATGGGAAACGATTGTTGGATTGAAGTGTCAGATCTTTCATTGGATACAGTGTTGTGCGCTCATACAAATCTACCCTGTCCAAGTCACTGGTCTTGGACCGGCTATTCTGGGAGCACTGAGTATGCCACGCAGATTTGAGAAGGTGACCGATACAGGTTGTGTCCTCGCAACCTTCAGACGTGAATCGGGCCAGACCAGACTGGGGTCACATCTCATTATTTGACAAAGAGGCTATAATTCAATGTCGGGAATCAACTCGCCATTCAACTGCTCATCCGTGTGGTCAATCATCAAATGTGAACTAAGGAGATGTGACCCTAAACGCTTCCCTCTCGAAAGCTCTCGACTCGTTTTGCTAGCGGAATGATTGCGCCTCCTGTCCCTACCCGCAAAGAGAGGCAATCTGTGTGGCTCCACAACGCCACCGCAACTTGGCGCCGTGTCCTACTTGCGCCGCAGAACTTTGGGCGGAGGGACCACCGAACTGATCGGGCGCACTGTTTTGGTGGTTGTGGTAGCTGCCGAAGTCGGGGATACAGAGGTAGACGTCGTCGGAACTGGTTTAGTCTCGGCAAGCGCGTTGGGGACCGCGGGCTTCGGCACTTGGGGGGTGACGGCGGTGGTTTCAGAAACTGGGGGCGGCAGCACGACAGGTTGAGTATTATGAAATGCAGCGGAAGCGGCGGCGGATGAGGCTGCCAAAGCCGCCGTCTGAGACGACACCCCGGGGAGCGGTTCTCGTGTGAGCGCATTAACGGCACCCAGCGAATCTTCCTTCAACATCTCGATGAACTGCTTCATCGCCGGGGACAGCACCTTGTTCTTCTTGTGGATGACGGCAACGAGACGGTCAATTTCCGCGTCGACGATTGGCATGGCGACCAGCGTCTGTTTGGCCACCTCCTGGCTGACTGTCTGCTCCGGCACAATGGAGACGCCAGCTTCAATTTCCACCGCTCGTTTGACCGTTTCAATGTTATCGAACTCCATCACGTGGGTCACATTCACTCCGCGTTCGCGGAGCACCTTGTCGATGGCCTTGCGGGTGGGGATATCGGGTTCGAATCCAATGAATTTCAATCCATCGAGCTGTTCGAGCCGAATGGCTTTGGATCGGGCGAGGGAGTGGTTGGGATGAGCGATAACCACGCATCGCTCATTGCGCAGCGGGATTACCTCAAGGCGACTTTCCTTGTTTGGATACGCGACCAGGCCCAAGTCGACGACATTGCCGAGCACGTCCTCGTACACTTGGTCGGCGCGCTGGTAATCCACATGAACATTCACCGTGGGATAGGCGCGCAGAAATCGGCGAATATAGGGAGGCAAATCGTGAAGCCCAATACTGTAGATCGTCGCCAAGCGTATGGTGCCAGACACGATGTCCTTGACCTCCTGCAATCGGGAGAGAAGCGAGTCGTAAGTCTGGATAACCTGCTTGCCGTACTCGTAAAGCAACTGACCTTCACGGGTTAATCGGAATTTCTTTTTGCTCCGTTCAATCAGCAACGACTTCAACTGGCGCTCGAGGGATGTGATCTGCTGACTGACGGCGGACTGCGTGATCCCATTGATCTGTGCTGCTTTCGTAAAGCTTTCCGTTTCAGCTAGATCGCAGAACACACGAAAACTCTCAATTTGCATGAGCACAGCTTAAGACATATTCGGGCGGAAGAAAAGAAAAGGTAATGCCTGGGAATACTCTGCTCACCCGCCTTATGATCATTGCCCGACCCGCACTCGATAATAACGTTCGAGCACCGAGTTGTCTTCGAGGGACATTGTGAATGCGGATCCGGTGCCGGTGAAGGACAACGAGCGTTTCCAAATTGGCGTGGGTTGGAGTTGGTCGGTGTATTCGATCGTGTAGACTTGGCCGTTCACGGTCTTGATGAACAAGGAACGGTTCGACGGAGAAACGCCGAGCATGTCGACAGGATTGAGTACAACGCTGGAATTGTTGATGGAACCGGTGGCCTGGGCTTTCGCCACCGCGGCGCCAACCACGTCGGACAGAATCACGGTGAAAGTTTCGGTGGGTTCGTCGAGCGAATCGAGGATCGAAAACACTTCCAGCACCTTGCTGGTCTCGCCCGGTGCGAACTGAATGGCATTGGTGACGGCCAAATAATCCGCTCCTGAGGAGGCTGTCGCGGCGCTCGTGAACGCAGTAAGAGATACGGCGCTCGAGGTGGAACCCGAGCGGGTTATGAGGAACGAAAGCCGGGAACCCTCGATAGCGTCGGCGTCGGCGATCGAAAGTGTGGCCAAGTCCTGGATGGTACCAGTGGCCTGGGTCGTACGGATCAAGGCATTCACCGGGTTGGATAATCTGAGCCCGAAAGTCTCAATACCCTCGACGACACTGTCTGGCAAAAGAGGCACCTCGACCGTTCGGTTGGTGGTGCCTGGGGGGAAGACGAGAGTTCCGGTGACGACGTCGAAATCATTCGTGGCGCGGGCAGAGCCAGCGATGGTGGCGAAATCGACCCGAATCTCCTCGGCATGTACCGGGGAAACGAGAACCTCAAAAATCGCGTTCCCGCCTTCCACCCCGACCACATCAGCGGCTGTAATGCTGGAATATCGACCTCGGAAAATATCGCCGTCCACGTTCACCATCCACGGGGATCCATCCGGGCCAGTGCTAATGCGAATGCCGGAACCGCCAACTGGGGACCAATTGACACCACTCCAAACAAAAAGATCCTTGTTGGATAACCAATCGCCGCCGCCGACCAACCAAACGGACCCATCGGCACCAATGCCAACATCACGGCCCGAACCCGGCATCAACTCCCACTGATCAATGCCCGCCGTGAGGTCATTGGCTTTACGTCGAAAGATTTGGCCGTCGCGATTGACGATCCAAGGGCGGCCGTCGGGAGCCACGGCAATTCGAACTCCATTGCCGTCGACTTTATCCCAAATATTACCCGGCCTATTGTAGCGGTAGATCTCAGCATTCTCCGGCGGCGAGTCGAAAGAATTCCAAGACTTGTAACCGATGATCCATACGCTGCCCTCGGCTCCGATCCCAATGTCCATGGCTTTGCCTGGGAGTAGGCTCCAGGTGTTGCCATCATGTCGAAAGAGTTCGCCATGGCGATTCGCCACCCAGGCGAGGCCATTGTTATCGACTGCAATTGACTGGGCTTTGCCAGCGATCTGTGTCCAAAGATCGCCATCTCGCCGGAAGATGGGTTTATCCTCGAACCACCCATTCTTCCCAAGCAGCCAGACTTTGCCATTGGCACCGACTCCGATGTCTGTGCCGCCACCCGTGATGAGCTCCCAGTTGATGAGAGCCGCCTGGGCTGGACTCAGAGCAATCACGAGGACGAACAGCCAAGTTAATAATCGTTTCATGAACAAAAGTGTCGCTTGTTAACTAATGGCAATCTCGTCAAAGAAGCCCGTTGCTGCATCAAGAAAGAAAACACACGACACTGATAAGATACCTATTGGGAGCTAATTAGCTACCTGGAATCAGTGAGACGGTGAACGATTGGTGGCCAATCAAGAAAGATTCCGCTTGGAAGTTCGCCCCGTGGGCCGTGAACTGACTTGCGTGGCGCGTAAAGAACGGCCTTCGGCCGAACAGCGTGGGCGAAGTGAGCTCCTTGGCATCCTGATGGTTGCCGGGGCCGTGTTGCTTTTCCTGGCATTGGTTTCCTATGACCGGCACGACCTAGACTTCAATCGGGTACCGGCAAACTCTAACATCCATAACCTACTGGGTCGGGTCGGGGCTCGTGTCGCTTGGTCCTTGTTTTTTACGTTTGGTGCAGCCGCCTATTTGCCGCCCGTCTTATTGCTTGCCTTCGGCTCAGCCGCTTTTGTGCCTTCACTTTCGGAGATTCGCCGTTCGGGCCGCACCGTGGCTGGCACCGTCGGCTTGCTGATCACGGCGGTGGGAGGGCTGGACCTATTCGCCTCCTCTCTCGGCGGGCTCCGGACCCACATCGATTCCATGTGGGTGGGTGGGATTTTGGGGAAAATGCTGAATGAACGGCTGATGATCTACCTTTTTAACAGAATGGGCGCCACGATCATCTATCTGACGCTTTATCTGGTTAGTATTTACTGGCTGACGGGGTTCCATGCGCTGGAATGGCTACGGCGATTCCTCGAAGAGCGTGCCGCAGCGAGGATGGGGTCAATTCAAGCCAAAGAATCCGAAATAGACCGAGAACGAACCCAACTCGAGTCCAAAGCCCAAAAACTTCGCGAACAAGTGGAAACCGCGAAAGCCAGGGAAGACGCTGCGGACGCTGCGAATGATGGGGAAGACACCGAGGAGTCCCAAACGATTGCCGCGCCCGCATCGAAAAAAACCAAAGCCCGGACCCTAGAACCTGCAGTCGGGGCCGACGAATCGGCCACTGGTTTGGGCGCGGATCTCAGACCCGTCCCGGAACCTACGTTTCGAGATAACAGTGTCTCGAAAGTTCGCGCCCCCGGTTCCAAAGTTTTTGAATCGGAGAATCCGTTCGCCATCCGATCTGAACCGGCCACACCCTCAGGGTCCACTCCGGTAGCGGAAGGCGAAACCATCAGCGCCCGCGAGGTAGCCTCCACGGCTTCCACGGAAACGGTGCTCGGACGAAAATCAGCCATTAGACGAGGCGATCGAGGGGACAAACTCGACAAGACCACCAGCCCAACCGTAGAGTCCTCTGCCGCCAACGCAACGGAGACCCCTCAAACCGGAGAAACCCAGGAAACGGCTTCCCCTGACCCTGACGCATCCGGGTCAGTCCCGCCATGGGATGTAGATCCGACGACTGCTGCGGACGACGCAGCCAGCGCCCATCCCCCGGTCCCTCTACCGCCCCTGATCCGTACCAGGCCATCACCGGTGCGGCGACCGAAGCCCATTATGGTCGCCAGCACACCGATGATCGGGAACTATCAGCTACCCAACTTGGACCTGCTCAATCTGCCAGACTTTTCCGTACGCCCCACGGAGACGAAGGAAGAGTTAATGGCGAATTCGCGCTTGATGATGCAAACCCTGGCTCAATTTGGCATTGAGGTGGCGCCAGGAGACATTACGCGCGGCCCCACCATCACCCGTTATGAATTGCATCCTGCCCCCGGAGTTAAATTGGAAAAAGTCGCCGCCCTGACCAATAACCTGGCAGCCGCATTAAAAGCCGAACGGATCCATGTGCTTGCCCCGGTGCCGGGCAAATCCAGTGTCGGGGTTGAAGTGCCCAATGCGGTCAAAACCAAGGTGATCATGCGAGATCTCCTGGAGTCCCCCGAGTGGGCGAACACCAAGGCGAGAATTCCACTGGCGCTCGGCAAGGATGTCTATGGTCACCCGATCATTGCGGACTTGGCGGAAATGCCGCACTGCTTGATCGCGGGCAGCACCGGATCTGGAAAATCGGTCTGCATCAATTCGATCATCGCCTCATTACTGTTCAAGTTCACGCCAGACCAACTGCGCTTCGTCATGATCGACCCTAAAGTCGTTGAGTTGCAGCAGTACAACGCCCTCCCCCACCTGGTTGTGCCGGTCGTGACTGACCCCAAGAAAGTCATCTTGGCATTGCGTTGGGTGGTTAATGAAATGGAGAAGCGCTACCAGATCTTCGCCAAGGTAGGCGTGCGGAATATTCGGGCCTTCAATGAACGTCCAAAGAACAAGCCCCTCCCCGTCGCCGAACCCGAACTGCCGCTGATGGCCAAAAAGGAAAAAGTGGAACCCGGCGCCGACGGATTCGCCGTCGAAGTCGATGAGCAGATCGTCGTCCCCCGTGATGAGGACATCGTGATACCCGAGAAACTCAGCTATATTGTGGTAATCATCGACGAACTGGCGGACCTGATGCTCGTCGCGCCCGCCGATGTGGAAATGGCCATCGCCCGTATCACCCAGATGGCCCGTGCCGCAGGCATCCACTGCATTGTCGCCACGCAGCGTCCTTCGGTGGACGTGATCACGGGTGTCATTAAGGCCAACATTCCCGCACGCATCGCATTCCAAGTGGCTGCAAAGGTCGATTCCCGCACCATTCTGGATCAGATGGGAGCCGACAAATTGTTGGGCAAAGGGGACATGCTCTACCTGCCCCCTGGCAGTGGCCGGTTGAATCGCGCCCAAGGCGTGCTCATCACGGATCAGGAGATTGAAAAGATCGTCAGCCATATCGCCAAGCAGGGCAAACCCAGTTACGAAGTCGAGATCCATCAAGCCCTGCAAAAGGCGCCGAGTTCCATGGGCAACATGCCGTTGGACCCGGATGCCGACGACGGGAGCGGGGATTATGAA
Organism: Verrucomicrobiales bacterium; assembly: GCA_005793375.1. GTDB lineage: Bacteria > Verrucomicrobiota > Verrucomicrobiia > Limisphaerales > UBA9464 > SXSK01. The sequence continues at coordinate 13,582 of SXSK01000241.1, forward strand.
CTGATCGAGAAATGTATCGAGGTGATCCGCACTGAAAAAAAAGCCAGCGTCAGCTTGTTGCAGCGTCGATTGAAACTGGGGTACGGCCGAGCATCCCGCCTGATGGATCAATTGGAAGAACGCGGGATCGTGGGACCCAATAAGGGGGCGGAACCGCGCGATATCCTGCTGGATCTGGATGGCGGAGGCTACGACGGCGGCGGGCAGCAGATGGTATAGTGAGGCGCCATTCGGATTCCTGTTCAACAGACTTGTCGTCGAAATCGTTCCAGTCTAACACCTCGCCATGAATCGCCGTCGTTTTCTTCAATCCTCCTCCACGGCCCTCGCGGCCTCAGCCGCCGTGAGCTACGTCCCTACGACCATCGCTGCCAGTCCCAAACCCAAGCGGGTCGGTTTGATCGGAACTGGCTGGTATGGAAAGTGCGATCTCTGGCGCTTGGCCCAGGTCGCCCCGGTTGACATCGTTTCACTCTGCGACGTCGACAGCCAGCTATTGTCCGAGTGCGCGGACATCGCCGCTCAGAAACAGAAATCTGGCAAACGACCGCGCACCTATTCGGACTATCGCAAGATGCTGGCCGAACGCGATCTCGACATCGTCCTCATCGCAACACCGGATCATTGGCATGCGCTTCAAATGATCGAGGCATGCAAGGCGGGATGTGATATCTACGTGCAAAAACCGACCGGGGTCGACGTGGTTGAAAGCCAAGCGATGCTCGCCGCCGCGCGCAAGCACAAGCGTGTGGTTCAAGTCGGCACTCAACGGCGCAGCACCCCCCATCTGATCGAAGCCAAACGCGATTTCATCGATAGCGGGCGTTTAGGCAAAATCGCCTACGTCGAGATCTGCTGCTACTGGCACATGCGCAATCGAGACACGCTGGCAACCGCGCCAGATGCGGCGCCGCCATCGCATCTGGATTACGAGATGTGGACCGGGCCGGCTCCCATGCAGCCCTATAACAAAATCATGCACCCGCGCGGCTGGCGTGCGTTCATGGAATACGGCAACGGCATTGTGGGCGATATGTGCATCCACATGTTGGATACGGTGCGTTGGATGGCAGGATTGGGTTGGGCCAAAACCATTCATTCTTCGGGTGGGATCCTGGTGGACAAGGCATCGCGGGCGAATATCACCGACACCCAATCCGCCACGTTCGATTACGGTGAAACGAACGTGGTCTGGACCCATCGAACCTGGGGTAACATGCCGGATGAAAAATACCCGTGGGCGGCGATCTTCTACGGTGAGAATGGCACCCTAAAGACCAGCGTCTTTAGTTACGATTATGTTCCTAGAACCTCGAGGGACGGCACTGCGGTGCACCGCGATCAAGTCATGGAACTGGACAAGTATCCAGAAGACAAAGACGAGAAAGACCTCGAAAAACACGTGGCTCCAGCCATTCGTGGGCACATGCAAAATCTCCTCGACTGTGTCGAATCGAGGAATCGGCCCGTCGCCGACATTGAGCAGGGCCATATCTCCAGCGCCACTTGTATCCTGGCAAATCTGTCCCAACAGCTCGGCCGATCACTGACCTGGGATCCTTTGAAGCACGAAGTCGTCGGCGACCGCCAAGCGAATCGGATGCTGGCTAGGAAGTATCGCTCGCCTTGGGTCCATCCAACGGTGACGAAAATTTAGCCCATGCGTTCGTTTTCCCTTCGATGGCCCAGCGTGCCGTTGGTTGCACTCCTGACCATATCCCTCAGCGGGCAGTTGTCGGGATGCCGCACCGAGAGGAGTTCCGAGGTAGAGGTCTCAACGACCACAAGCTCTCCCGACCCAGCCATTTCCGCCGCCGTGCGTGGGCTGGACGCCTCAGTAGGCCATGTCGAATCGGTGCGCGTCTCCTTGCGTCTGGTGGTTTTGGACTATTCCCTGACGTCCATGCCGCCCATCGGCTCGGTTCTAGAAGTCTTTCGCGAGGGTCGCGATGTCGGTCATGTCCAGGTGACCGGCCCGGCGCGGCAGGGGTCCGGCAAGATAGGAGGCGAGATTGTGGATGGCGACGTTCAACCGGGCGATGTGGTCCGCCTGCCAGGTGTGAAAAGCCGATGATACCAACCTCCCTTTCATGAAAACCCTCAGCCGACACCTGCTTCGGCAAGTCCTTGCCTCGTTGATTGTCTGTCTGGGGGTGTTCTACCTGCTGCTGCTGCTGGGGAATGTCTTACGCGATATCTTGGATCTGCTGGCGAGCCGTGCGGCCACGGTGGGTGAAGCCATCCGCGCCGTGGGCTACTTAAGCCCGTTCGTGTTGGCGTTCGCGCTGCCCATCTCTCTGCTGACCGCGGTATTGCTGGTCTTTGGCCGACTGAGCGCCGATCAAGAACTGACGGCAGCCCGCGCGAATGGAGCCAGTCTGCTGGCGTTGGCCGCGCCAGTTCTGGCGCTGGCTGTAGCGCTCTCGCTGTTATGCGCGTGGTTCAACATGAGCCTGGGGCCAACGGGGCGGATGACCTTCACCAAGTTGCGAGACACGACGGTGCGAACACGAGCCGGGCAATTCCTTCGTGAAAACACGTACTGTCGGGTGGGCGACTTGGACATCTACGTCAGTAAAATCACGAAAAACAATCTCCATGACATCTTGCTTTATCAGCATACCAACGGCGTGAAAATTGCGGAAGTGGTGGCGCGGGAGGGTCGATTGCTCTTGGACGCCAATCAAGTGCCGGTGGGCATGGAACTGATCGGAGCGGCAACACTGACGCTGCAAGGCGATGAATGGATGCCGGGCTACAATGAGAGTGTCCAGATTCCGCTGCGAACGAGTGCAACCATCGGGACGGCTCCCATGCGCTATTCCGATATGCCCTTGATGGAATTGCTTGAGCATCGAAAGCGCTTAGCGGAGTCGGGTAAAAATGACCTACCCTTAAAAGTGCAGATTCATCGACAAATCGCCTTTTCGTTCGCTTGCATCGGATTTGCCTTGATAGGAATTCCCCTGGGCATTCGCACCCACCGACGCGAGACGAACATTGGCATCGCGATGGCGCTGGGGTTGGTGCTGGCCTACTACAGTTTCATTATCCTCGGCCAATCTTTGGAGACGCGGGCACAATATTACCCGCACCTTCTGGTATGGATTCCCAATTTCTTCTTTCAGGGAATCGGCAGTTGGCTGCTTTGGCGGGCGAATCGGGGGGCTTAGCGGCCAAAACCGCCCATTCCTGGAAAACCGCCACTGCCGCCAAATTTTGACATCATTCGCTGGAACTTGCCCATGCGGCGCATCATCTGCTGCATTTCATCAAAGCGCCGCAGGACGTTGTTGACCTCGGCGACAGAAACGCCGCTGCCTTTGGCAATTCGCTGGCGGCGTCGGGCATTGAGGATCTGAGGGGCCTGACGTTCCTGATTCGTCATGGCACAGAGGATTCCCTCCATGCGCCGGAACTCCTTCTCGCTCTTGTTCAGGTCTGCGCCTTTGAGCATTTGGTCACCTCCCGGAAGCAGACCGACCAGGTCCTGCAATGGCCCCAACTTCTTCATTTCGCGCAATTGTTCGAGGAAATCCTGCAGGGAGAACTGACCCTTGCGCATCTTTTCCTCAAGCGCCATGGCACGGTCCGCGTCGACCGCTTCAACCGCCTTTTCCACCAAGGACACGACGTCGCCCATTCCCAAGATACGTTGTCCCATTCGTTCGGGGTGAAACGGTTCGAAGTCTTCAAGCTTCTCGCCGATCCCCATGAACTTAATGGGTTTGCCAACCACCGATTTGAACGATAGTGCGGCGCCGCCGCGGGCATCGCCATCCAACTTCGTGAGGATCGCGCCAGTGACCTGGAGAGCTTTGTCAAAGTGGGTTGCCACGTTGACCGCTTCCTGACCGGTGGCCGCATCCAGGACCAGCAAGATTTCCTGCGGTTGAACCAGTTCCTTGAGACGGACCAGTTCTTGAACGAGCGGTTCATCGATCTGTAACCGGCCAGCCGTATCAAAAATGACCACATCCGCGCCCTGGGTGCGGGCAAACTCGAGTCCTTCGCGGCCAATTTTTTGGACATCGGTTTCGCCGCGTTTCACGAACACCGGTACATTGAGCTTTTGTCCCAGAGTTTCCAACTGGTCCATGGCAGCTGGGCGGTACACATCGGCGGCGATAAGAACCGGTTTGCGGCCCTGCTTTTGGAGCAACCGAGCGAGCTTACCACTCGACGTCGTCTTGCCGGATCCATGAAGTCCACACATCAGGATGGAGGACATCGGACCACTGAGTTGCAGTCCGGCATTTTCAGAGCCGAGGAGCACCACGAGTTCATCGTGGATCAATTTGATCATCTGTTGCCCCGGCTGAATGCTTTGGATGACCTGTTGTCCGAGGGCCTTTTCCTTGACCGACTCAACGAATTGCTTTGCCACCTTGAAATTAACGTCCGCCTCAAGTAGGGCGAGGCGGACCTCCCTGAGAGAATCCGAAACATTGGATTCCGAGATCTTGCCCAGACCCCGAAGATTCTTAAAGACGTCCTGAAGTTTGCCGCTCAACGAATCGAACATGGGCGAGAAACTGGGCGAGCGCCGCTTGGTGTGCAACGCAGAAACGCGCCCGTCGGCCATCACGTCGGCGGTTGCCTCGGACGAGGTGTTTCGATTTTGCCCCGAAATTCCTTTCGACAGCCGACCGGCTCCTAGGGTAACCAAGTCAACTCTGATGGATATCGTCATCGGACAACAACGGTCCACCATGACGCGTTACTATCTGAGGGGAATTACGTTGCCACAGAGCTATGATCTTCATAGCGGGTTAAACACGATCGGGCGTAATCCGACGAACGACTTCCGAGTCTCAGAGGTCTCGGTGTCCAGCTTTCACTGCGAAGTGGAAGTGCTGGATTCCGGTGTTTTTGTACGCGACCTGCAATCCACTAATGGCACGTTCATCAACGACCAACCGGTGGAGCAGGCTCAACTGCTTCAAGAAAGCATTCTTCAACTGGGCACCGTGACGTTTCGATTGGAAGCCGTGAATGTGGAAATCCATGTGCCCCAAGTGACTACCATCGCTGCACCGGAATCGAAAAAACCCTTGTTAGAGGACGGACGTGCCGCGTGCTGTCGCAATCCTCAAATCCCAGCCACTCACCGTTGCGTCCAATGCAGCGCCACGTTCCACGTCTCCAACATCCGCGGAATGCGGCTTTCAGGCGGCACCTCAGGCCTCTTGTTTTGCCCGGATTGCAACGGCGCCTGTGAGGCAATCCCGGGTGCCACAGACCCCGTCAAAGCGCAATCGTTGCTGGGCCGTCTGACGCAAACCGTCATGCTGGGATGGAAGAGGAAATAGATCTTGGTCCGAGGCCCGGTTGGTATCATCGCGAATGCAATGTTCCGCTTCGAGTTTGGAGTTCCGCGTTCACGCGGTCTAGCTAAGGGTCCGGCTAGTGCGGACGTTCCGGCAGTTGCCACTGGTGGTGATCTCCCGGCGGCGGCAACAGGACGGTGGCGCGTTGTTCTCGCTGCGGTGGTCTACGCGCAGCAGCCGTTGATCGAGCGCCCGTGGAAACATGAGCTGCTTTGTGCCGCCTACCATGTGTTTCACAGTCCGCATGCGGGATTGCCATCCACGCCTCCCGTGGGCAAGGTCTAGGTGGCACGACGCGCATGAGCCAAGACCACCGACTCACATCAGAGCGATTCCCGCGCTCGTCGAGTTATCACCCAGCCTTTTGGCGTCGGCACTGGGGGCTGGACTCGCATCCTAGGCCTAAAACAAGCGTGTTGGAGTTAGGTCGTCGAAGGATTCCGATTTTTCAGTTTTTGAGCAGGATTTTGTGTCGCCGGATTGCTGACTCGGGCATGCAACACCCCGTGTTGAGCCGGATTTGGCTCACCAAAGCGC
>SXSK01000242.1 GCA_005793375.1 Verrucomicrobiales bacterium
CCAAAGCTCGCGCCGTCGGGCGCTTGGACACCCAGCACCTCCAGTTCGCCGCTTACCCCACCAACCAGAATCCAATCCCAAAAGTCATCGACTTACACCCTATTCCACTCCAAATCACCCACAGATTCTGCTGAAGAGCCGTATTTTCGTCGTCGATTTCCTGTTGTCCTTGATGATGCTTGGCGGTGTTAGGATGGCCCTGAGGTTTCGTCGGGAGCGTTTGCGTCGAGGGATTGTTGCGATTCCAAAAACCATGCGTCGGGTAGGTATCGTGGGGGCGGGCGAAGCCGGCGCTATGTTGGCCCGCGAGCTGCGTGCTAAGCCCGGATTGGGTCTCAATCCGGTCGTGTTCTTTGATGACAACCCGCGGAAGTGGAATGCGGACTTGCATGACATTCCCATCGCTGGAAAGCCGGAATTGCTGTCCGGTGAAGGGCTTAAACGCCTGAATCTAGACGAAGTGGTCATCAGCATGCCATCGGCGCCCGCGAAACGCATTCGCGAGGTGGTCGAGGTGTTGGGAAAAGCCAAGTTAAAGTTTCGGACGGTACCGTCCTTGACGGAGTTGGCCTTGGGCCGGTTGGAGGTCAGTCAACTAAGGTCGGTCGAGGTGGAGGATCTTTTGGGAAGACCGCCAGTCGAATTGGCGACCGAGGACATCCGAAAACTGCTTCGCGGCAAGACGGTTTTTGTCACCGGCGCTGGAGGCAGTATCGGCAGCGAGTTGTGTCGTCAGATCGCCCAGTATGAACCTAAGCGACTGGTTCTGATTGAACGTTCAGAGGTCAGTATGTTCGTGATCGAACAGGAATTGCTACAAAAGCAAGGGAATTGCCAGTTAGTACCGCGGGTGACCGATATCTTGGATCGAGATCGTTTAAGGTGTCTGTTTCGCGAGTTCCTTCCGGATATTGTATTTCACGCCGCTGCTCACAAGCACGTGCCCATGATGGAAGGACAACCGGCTGAAGCGATCCGGAACAATTCCATCGGAACTTCGGTTCTCGCGGAATGCGCGCTAGAGGCGGGTGTCGAGCGATTTGTGCTGATTTCGACGGACAAGGCCATCAATCCGACCAATGTGATGGGAACCACCAAACGCTTGGCTGAAGTGTTTTTGCAGGCCCTCTATGCGGAGAACTCCCAGCGGACGCGTTTTATGGCGGTCCGATTCGGCAATGTGCTGGGGTCGTCGGGCAGCGTCATTCCTACGTTTAAGAAGCAGATTGCGGCGGGCGGCCCGGTGAAGGTGACGCATCCGGACGTGACGCGCTATTTCATGACCATTCCCGAGGCGGTGGGGTTGGTCCTCCAAAGCGCGGTCCAAGGCCAGGGCGGCGAGATTTTTGTGCTCGATATGGGTAAACCAGTAAAGATTGCCGACTTGGCCCGTCACTTGATTGAACTGTCTGGCTTGCAGCCCGACGTGGATATCCAGATTGAGTTCACCGGCTTGCGTCCCGGTGAGAAACTGTATGAGGAATTAAATTTGGGAGAAGAAATCTGCACGCCAACCGCACACTCAAAGATTATGCGGCTGCGGGCGGAGCCACAGGCGTTGGAAGAGGTGCGGGCGGTGTTGGATCGGTTCGGTCAAGTGATGTATGGAGCCAGCGCGGATGAGTTGAAGCGGCTGCTCCGCGAAGCTGTGCCTGAGTACACGCCAAAATTTTCAAACGAAACCGGAGGCGATAAGCCTCGATAGCGCAGAGTTACAGGGAATAATTATGACTGCATTCGATCGGATCCGAAGTCGGCTGGAGGCGACGCCCAGGACTTGGTTGGTTACTGGCGTGGCGGGCTTTATTGGGTCACATTTGTTGGAAACCCTTCTCGGGTTGGGGCAACAAGTGGTGGGGTTGGACGACCTCTCCACAGGCAGCCTTCAGAATCTGGATGATGTCCGGAGAATCGTTGGCAACGCTGCCTGGGCCCGGTTCCGATGGGTGGAAGGGGACATCCGCGATGAGGCCGTGTGCCGTGCGGCGTCCGCGGACGCGCACTTTATCTTGCACCAAGCCGCGTTGGGTTCCGTTCCTCGCTCGATTGAGGATCCGGTGGCCAGTTTTGAGAGCAATGTGATGGGGTTCCTGAACATTCTTCAGGCGGCGAAGGCCAATCAAGTTCAACGTGTCGTGTATGCCTCGAGTAGCGCGGTTTACGGCGACTCGCCGGTGCTGCCCAAGCGCGAAGAATCCATTGGCGCGCCGCTGTCGCCCTACGCCGCCACCAAGTACTTCGATGAAGTGATGGCGGATGTTTTTCACCGTTGCTATGGGTTAAGTGGTGTTGGGTTGAGGTATTTCAATGTGTTTGGGCCGCGACAGGATCCCAACGGGGCATATGCCGCGGTGATTCCGAAGTGGGTGGACGCCTTGCTCAGGGGGGAGACCGTTTATGTGAATGGTGATGGCGAAACCTCGCGCGACTTTTGTTATGTGCAAAATGTCGTGCTCGCGAATTTGGCGGCCGCACTGGCGTCGGATCCCGCCGCGAACAATTCCGTGTTCAATGTGGCGGTGAATTCGCAAACGACACTCAACGAACTCTTCCGTTTGATTCGGGCTGGGCTGGCGCGGCATCGGCCCGAATTAGCGGGTGTGGAGCCGGTGCATCGCGACTTCCGTGCGGGCGATGTCCGGCATTCGAAGGCGGATCTATCCAAGGTCCAGCGCTTGCTCGGCTACGAGCCTGAGCATACGGTAGATGCGGGAATGGAGATCACACTGGACTGGTATTTTTCACGCACTTCACGGGTGAGCGACCGGGTTTGAATGCGGGGCCCGCGACGTTCTTGTTCCATTTTCCCAGTCCATTCAATATGAAGAAGATCCTGATTGGATTGGTCGTTTTGGGTTTGCTGGGGCTGGGGGCTTGGGTGGGTCGCCGCACCTACCGATCTTGGAAAGCCGATCGTGCCTTAGAAATGGCGCGCAAGGCCTTTGGCGAATCCGACCAAAAGGAAGGGTTATTGTGGCTTCGTCAATCACTCCAGGCGGATGCGAATAACACGGATGCCATCCGCTTAATGGCGGATGTGGCGGAGGCGACCCAAAACCCAGCGCAATTGGTCTGGAGACAACGGTTGGTGGACTTGCAACCCACGGCAACCAATCGACTTCGTCTCGCACAGGCCGCGCTGGGTTTGCGAGATCTTGAAGGGGCGCGCAAGGCGCTGTTAAGTGTCGAGGAACGTGACCGGACATTGCCGGAGTACTTGAAGATTTTGGGGGCGTTGGCGCTGAGTACTGGTCGAATTCCTGAGGCAGAAGCGCATTTGCGTCGAGCGATCCAGGCCAACCCGTCAGATCCCTATCCGCGCGTGAATCTTGGGATGCTGCTGGTGCACAGCCAGGAACCGGTGAAGCATTCGGAGGGATTGGTGGTTTTGGAGTCTCTCACGACCAATTCTTTGGTGGCGACCGAAGCTTGGCGGCAGCTTGCTCTGGAATCCTTTCGCCGGACCAATCTCAGCCGATCTCTGCAATTCGCCCGGGAATTGGTGCGCGGTACCAATGTATCCATCAAGGATCGCGTCTTGGAATTAAGCCTGCTGGCCGCATCCAGCAATTCCACCCTCCAGAATCGGTTGGGAGATCATCAGCGCGCCGCCCGTGGCGATGCGAACGACGCTTTTGAGCTGGGGCGCTGGATGCTCAGTTTTCAGGGGCCGCGATCCACCTTCGTGTGGGTTGAAACCCTGCCTGCCCGATCGACCACCAATCCTCCGGTGGCCTTGGTTGTGGCGGATGCTCTGGTGGGCTTGCAAGCCTGGACCAACCTCCAATCGCGGCTGATCGCCCAAGAGTGGGGCGATTTGGAGTGCTTGCGGTACACCTATCTTTCTCGAGCCTTGCGTGAGCAGAAGTTGGAAGTGGCATCGAAAGCCGAATGGACCAAGGCGATGAAAACTGCGGGTGGCGAGCTGGAACTATTGCGGTTGCTTGAGCAGGCTGCCGTCAATTGGGGGTGGAGAGCTGAGTGGGAGGAAATCATGACCGGCCTGGTCAACCGCTTCCCAGCCCAGCGTACGGAGCGGCAGCGATTGGCGGATTTTCTCTTTCATGAAGGTCGAACCCGAGCGCTCCTCACCTTGTTCGCGGGGGAAGTGACACGTGATCCATCGAATTTTGCGGCAAAAAACAACCTCGCGGCGTTGGCGTTATTGCTGTCCGCCCACGAGCACAAACCTCACGAACTCGCCAAGGAAGTTTTTGCTAAAGATCCAGCAAACCACAGTGTCGCATCGACTTATGCCTACTCATTGCTGCTTCAGAAGCAAGCAACGGAAGCTTTGAAAGTCCTCGAGACCTTGCAGCTGGAAGCCCTTAAAATCCCTGGCGTCGCTGGCTACTACGGACTCTGCCTTCTCGAAAGTGGGGACAAAACCAAGGCGCGCGAGTACCTAAGAATTGCGCTGTCAGCGCGCCTGTTACCGGAGGAAGCCAAACTGTTTCAACGTGCTTTGGCACAATGAATTGAGTCCGTTGTGCGTCCCGGAGGGTCACAAGCCGGTGTCTCATCAATCCCGAAAATATCATTAATAAGCAGTAGAATGTCCCAAATCAGGATAGCTGAATGGTCTGTTGATACCTAAAACTAACGCTCGAAGTTTAGCTTCGATCCGAATTACTCGGAAGTTAGTTAACATCAGTAACCAATCTTGGGGCTATGAAGAAGATTATTTCAACGATGGCGGCTGTCGCGGCACTTTGTTTGCCGGCCATGGCTGCGTACGACGGGCGGGTAGACATCTCCTCTAACAACAATCCGATTGGAACCACTCCGGGCGGCGGTGGTCCTTTCGTGATAACTATCGATACAAGTTATGGGTTTTCGCCTCTGATGCAGGACGTCATTTCGCATGGCAACTCCTTCTTGTCGTACTGCTTGGAACGGAATGAACACATCTCCCTGAGCGGCGACCAGAATTATTATGGCATCATATCGCACTCCGCCAAAGCGGGCGGATTGGCCGGTGGCAATCCCGATCCGATCTCCAGAGCGACGGCTTTCCTGTACAGTCAATTCCGGGCAGGTGCCACAGGGTTTACCTCGAACCAGGCGAAGGCGGATATGCAGAATGCCATCTGGTGGTTGGAACAGGAAATTGACAATGGCGTGGATACTAATCCTTTGACGTCAGGCGGTTTGAGCTTGGTTAACATGGCCAAATCAGCCTTGGGTTTTGCTCAGAATTCGTCCACGGATGTCGCGGTTCGAGCCTTGAACGCGAACGGTGCCTACGGCGTTCGGGTCTTGAATCTCTACTCCAACTACAATACGACAACGGGTGTCGCGAACACGGCCAGACAGGACCAGCTCGTGATCGTTCCCGAGCCTTCGACCTACGTTGCTGCCGCCCTGCTGATGATCCCGGTCATCTCTCAGGTCCGCCGCATGCGTCGTTCCGCATAATCTGACTTAGCAGCGACTCCATTTTGGGCCTAGCCTTCGGGCTTGGCCCTTTTTTATTGTACCGCCGACAGGTTGCGGCGAATGGTTAAATTATGGCCGTCAATCATTTTGTGTGCAATGCATTCGCGTTGAATTAGTTGCCTGGAATGACTGACATGGACGCTCACGCGTGAATGGGTGAACGCAACCTGGATAGCACCCATAAGGTTTGCATCCCGGGAGAATGCGCTAGACCTCATTGCTGATTTTTGTGAAATAAGTGGCCCATAGGGCGGGGGCAGGGCAGTTTCAAGATTTCGACTTTAAGGAGGCAGGTGAAACAAAAGGCGGTATAAAACTGGACAAAAGGCGCTGACTTTATTTAACTGCCGGCATGTCCGAGCCTATTACGCTACCCGAGCACGAGCAACAAACGGC
>SXSK01000243.1 GCA_005793375.1 Verrucomicrobiales bacterium
CCAAAGCTCGCGCCGTCGGGCGCTTGGACACCCAGCACCTCCAGTTCGCCGCTTACCCCACCAACCAGAATCCAATCCAAAAAGTCATCGACTTACACCCTATTCCACTCCAAATCACCCACAGATTCTGCTGAAGAGCCGTTTTTAATGAACGTGTTGAGCATTGGAACAGCAAGAACTCAACAACCGGCTGTCGGTATCTCTGACATCGCTACGCGGAACTGGAAGAGGGCAGCTCTAGGAGTATCACGCACTAACTGAACATAACCATTTTACTGTAAATTAGTTATACACACAATCAAAGTGAGACTAAGTGTGTCTAATTTTAGGCATGCCTCTTGCTTTGTGTTAATTCAACCGTTCCCAGAACTCATTGGCTAGGCGCCACCTTGGCGCGCTGACCCGGAAGGATTCAGGGAAGCCGCCATCAACACTTGTAAGTCTAAAACTAACTCAATTATGAAATCGAATTGGAAGCAACTCCTGGCTCTGGGATGTGGTCTCGTTGTCACTAACTCTGCGGTCGCGGATGGTTCAGTGTTCGTTACCGGGCATGATCCGGTTTGGCATTCGAGTTTTGGCGGGAATGCTGTGGGAGCGAAAAGCCTCGCCGAAACCGCCATTGATTTCGCGAGAAACGGTTCCGCTTTGCCATTTCTGTTCGTTGAATCCAAAACAGTTGCCGTCCCGGGTGGCAACGCCCACGAAGCGCCTTTTCTCACTGCAAGTTTGAAGTATGCCGCCGGTGATGTCGTTCACATGGATGCAGCGGATCTGAATGTGTTGCCAGATTTCAGAGTTGCCCTGGGGAGCTATAGCGCAATTGTGATCGCGAGCGACCATGGCGGGATGCTGAGTGGGGACGAGTTGAGTTTCTTGAACGGTCATGCTGTCGACGTCCTCGACTACCTAAACAGTGGGGGTGGCTTGGCTGCGTTCGCCGAAAGTAATGCCACCGGCATGATTGGCGCCACGCCGCGGTTCGGTTTCCTCCCGTTTTTGGTGGTCAGCTCCGATTTCCAAGCCGCGGAGACCGCCAATACCGTGACTGCATTCGGAGCGTCTTTGGGCCTCACGGATACGGATGTGAACGGTAACTTCTCGCACAATTACTTCTCGAGCAACGGTGGGATGACCCCTGTGGATCTGTTCAATGGCGATCCCGCATTCCCGCTCTCTCTGGCATTCCGAGGACGATTTAGCACGACAGGTGTTCCCGACACCGGAGCGAGCTGTGCGTTGCTCGGTCTGGCACTCGTGTTGTTGGCGACAGTGAAGGTTCGATGCCGAGATTAATCCGGCTGGTACGGCTGGCTGGTTATCGGCGCGCATCTGGGAACATCAGTGGGGTCGACAAAACGCATCGCCAACCGCCTGGACAGCGAGTTGGCCCTCCCGCGTCCTTCGCTCTCTGCAAGCGATGCGGGTGGGCCTCTTGGAGATGGGTCGAAATATCTACCGCACCGCCATGAGAGAGGTTAACAAAAATTTGAACCGATAGTTACATAAGCTCGGGCAACTCCAATTCCCTACTCCTACTCCTACTCGTAATCTCTCCATTGGTTTCCAAAGCAAAACCCGCAGATTACGATTACGAGGAAGGGAGGAATTGAATTTCCGCGTTCTGATCGCGATTTCAACCGCTTTTGCTGAGGTCTGAAGTTGGGCAAACCCTGTCCGAGTTACTTTGATCGGCCGTGGAGCGTGGCCGGCCACTCCCGATTTTTTCGTCCTCGTCGGGTCTTCCGCCCAAAACAAACCAGTGGCCACTTGCCATGGTGTTTGCTTCACTGAGCGCGCTCTCACCGTCTTACTCATGCCATGAATGCCGCGCCCCCACGCGAAGCGGAGTCGTTTCGCGAATTGACCTCGCATCAGAAGAAATCCGGCCTTGCTGCCTGGCTGGGATGGATGTTCGACGGGTTGGACATGCATTTGTACACCCTGGTGGCGCTGCCCTTCGTCGCCGAGTTGATGCGGATGTCACTGACGATTCCGGATCAAAAGAAGATGGTGGACACGAACGCTTCCATCATTCAGGCGGCCTTTCTGGTGGGTTGGGCTTTGGGTGGAGGGTTCTTTGGCCGGATCGGGGATTTGTTGGGACGCAGTCGGGCGCTGTGTCTGACCATTCTGACTTACGCATGCTTCACGGGGTTGTCCTATTTCTCGACCGAGTGGTGGCACCTGCTGATCTTTCGATTTCTTGCCGCATTGGGTATTGGTGGCGAATGGGCCGTGGGTGCGTCGTTGCTGTCGGAGACTTGGCCGCGCAAATGGCGTCCTTGGATTGCCGCCGTGTTGCAGACTGGAGTGAATGTGGGTGTGATCCTGGCCTGTGGTGTGGGTTGGGTTTTGAAGGGGCAACCCCTGAGAACGGTCTTCCTGGCGGGAATCCTGCCCGCGTTGATTGTCCTCTGGATTCGCCGTGCTGTTCCCGAACCCGAGGAATGGCATCGGGCCCGTGGTCAATCCAAGGAAACGCCCGGGATTTTGGATCTTTTTCGCGGAGATGTTGCCCGCGTGACGTGGCCTGTGTTGGCGTTGTGCGCGGTATCGCTCACCGCGCATTGGACGTTCATGTTCTGGCATCAAACCCACTTGCGCTCGCTCCCAGAAGTGATGAGTCTCGATCAGGCCGGCAAACAGACCCAAGCATTGATTGCCTTATTCTTGGTGATGGCTGGATCGATCGTTGGAAATTTTTTGGGCGGGTGGCTGGCTCAACGATGGGGCTACCGAAAATCCATCGTGTTTCTCCTCACCAGTTACCTTATCGCGATGACGCTCACCTATTCGCAGGCTTGGAGTTATGATGCATTGCGAGTCTGGTTGGTCATTGTAGGCATTTGCCAGGGAGTGTTCGGATTGTTCACGATGTGCCTTCCGCCGTTATTTCCGACGCTACTTCGCACAACGGGTGCGGGTTTTTGCTATAATATCGGGCGCATTTTCGCCGCCGGCGGGACGATCTTCTTCGGGTTGTTCAATCAAGTGAACGACTACCGCACCGCACTCTTGTACGCTGGGTTCCTGTTTCTTCCTGCGGCCTTGCTGGCATTAAAGTTGCCCCAGAAGGAGCTTTCGTAGACGCAGCGAGATTTCCAGAATCGCTAGCGGCTTCGAGGATCCGATTGGCAAGCAGCGGTTTCATCCCGCATGCTGACGCCATGGTCTCCCTCAAGCCCTTGTTTGCCGCCTGTCTGTGCTTTGGAAGCATCGTGGTTGCGGCCCAAACTCCTCCCGTTGCCGCGCCGCCGCCATCGATTGTACGCGCGGGATTCATTTATCCGGATACGGCCAAACCGACGCCGGAATGCCATGCCACCACCATCGTCGATCTACCGGATGGCACTCAAATGGCCTCGTGGTTCGGCGGCAAACACGAAAAGAATCCCGATGTGGTCATTTGGACGGCGCACTACCAGCAACGGGTTTGGTCTGAGCCTGTCCAGGTGGCGAATGGTATTCAGTACACCGCTCCGGGTAGCGTGGTGAAACGTTATCCCTGCTGGAACCCGGTCCTTTTCCAGCCCAAGAACGGGCCGCTCCTGTTGTTTTATAAGGTTGGGGCCAGCCCTGATACCTGGTGGGGAATGTTGATCACCAGTTCGGATAACGGCAAAACGTGGTCGGAACCACGTCGTTTGCCGGAGGGCATTCTGGGACCGATTAAGAACAAGCCCGTGCTGCTGCCCAACGGCGATTTGTTATGTCCCACGAGTTCCGAGCATGATGGTTGGCGGGTGTATTTCGAACTGACACCCGATTTGGGTCGGACGTGGTTTCGCACGGGTTCCCTGAATGATGGCATGGCGCTTGGGGCGATACAGCCAAGCATCTTGATGGAACCCGAGGGACGTTTGGTGGCGCTGGGGCGCAGTCGGCAGGGAAACCTTTGGGAGGCCAGCTCCACCAATCAGGGCAGGAGCTGGAGTGCCATTGCACTGAACGGGCTGCCGAATCCAAATTCCGGGACCGATGCCGTCACCCTGAACGATGGGCGCCACTTATTGGTCTTCAACGATTCATCCACGAACCGTACGCCGTTGACCGTGGCCATGAAGGCCCCAGCAACCGATTGGAAACGAGTCCTTACATTGGAAGATCAGCCCGGTGAATATTCCTATCCCGCAATCATTCAAGCGGCGGATGGCATGGTGCATATCACCTACACCTGGAAACGGCTTTTGGTGAAGCATGTCGTCGTCGATCCTGCCAAACTTTGAGGGTGTTGTGGCCGTGTCAGACCGCAGCAAAAGCGGTAGAACTGACCATCTCACGCTGAAAATCAATTCCGGTTTACCTCCTAATCCCGAAGCGGAATAGATCGGGCGAGGACGGATTTTGAGAATGGGGAGGGGTGTGAACGCCCGATTTATTCCGTGATTGGACGGAGCCGCGGTGAGGTCCGAGGAGTTATAGGTAAACTACCCGACTTTTGCG
>SXSK01000244.1 GCA_005793375.1 Verrucomicrobiales bacterium
AACATGCGCGCAGATCCCTGTCCCGCTCTTCAGCCGAAGGTCGCCACGAACTGTTCAAGATTTACTACACCCCAATGCGGACTCCTTGAAACCCATTGGGGTGGTAACACCGTTCGTCTGGAGATGTTCGCACCTAATATGGCTCGATCGTTGGATAGCTGATCAATGGCGGCTTTTACATTCGTCAGTGCGGTGACTGCATTGGCTGTCGTGTCAATCGTACTCGCCGTCGCCGTCGTATACACCCCGGCACTGAGATCGGTGCCTGCCATCGAATACGTCGTGCCATCGCTATCCGTCGTCACGTCCAGTGTGGCCCCAGAGAAGAGGTCCACCCCATTGAATTGTTTTGTCGCCACATCGTCCACGTACTCTCCCAATCGAGTGAACTCCGCGTTGTACAAGCTCCGGTCATCATCGGACTTCGTGATATCCTGGGCCATGATCGATAATTCGCTCATCCGCCCCAACGCCACGCCGACCTTCTGCAGAAACCCATCCTGCGTTTGATTGAACGAGATGGCGTTGTTGACGTTGTTGTTCGCCGCTGAAAGACGACCCATCTGTGCGTCAAACCGGAGTGTCACCGCCATGCCGGCGGCATCGTCTTCTGGGGAAATGAGTTTCGAACCCGATGACAAACGTGCCAGAGACTTACCTAGCATCTTGCTCGAATCCATCAACATCCGGGCACCTGACTGTGCCGCCACATTTGTATTAATGACCATACGATCTCTTCCGTGATACGCTCCAATTGCTGGAGCGTGTTGCTTTCATCCGGCATCCATGCCGTAAGGTGATTTGGTTGAGGATTCACCCTGTTTTCCTCATCCTCAAGGTCAGCCAATCTCTCAGCGCCTCAACGACACTGACCTATCGGCAAGGAGTGAAGGTACTTTAGAGCTTCTTGGAGGAATGCCTTTCCTGAGGTCCTAACGGACTTCCGAGAAAACCGTTTCAGACCGAGCGTGTCCGGGTTCATTTTCCTTCGTTTTTATGGCAGATTTGGATTGTTTTTCCGAGCTTGCCTTGATTTTGTTACGTTCTTGAAGCTCGTCGGAATTGGTGCAAACCCGACCTATTTTATGCAACGTCCTGCCTTTTCGCGCCCTCGGATCACTTGGGGTTTCACCCTGATTGAGCTGCTTGTGGTGATCGCCATTATTGCCATTCTCGCAGGGATGCTGCTGCCGGCGCTCGGTAAAGCCAAAAGCAAGGCGATTCAAGTCAAGTGCAACAGCAACACGCGTCAGCTGGGAATTGCCATTCGGATGTATGCGGACGACAACCGCGACCTGTTTCCGGACTGCTCGGGAGGCAACTGGCCGTGGGACTTGCCAGCCCTCGCAGCAAACGCCTTCGTCAAGAATGGTGGCAATCGCAAAATCCTCTATTGCCCGGGCTTTCCGAAACAAGACAACGCAGAACTCTGGGGTTTCACTGGAATGACCCAAAACGAGGTGGCGGCAGATAATGCCACCGGATTCCGCGTCATTGGTTATGCCGTGGCATTCAAGGGAGCCGGCCGGATACGTGCCACGAATATCACCGAATCCTATAACCCAAAGCCCTGGAAGATGAAAGACGGCAGTGAATACCAGCCCGGTCCGTCGAGTCGAGTGATCGTCGCGGACGCCACGATTTCAAACGGCGAAAACGAAACCGACCGCACGAAAAACACGTATATAAAGATCGATGGCGGTTGGAAAGGCCATCAGACACCCCATTTGAATGGAAAACTTCCAGCGGGAGGCAACACCCTGATGCTCGACGGCCATTCCGAATGGGTCCCGTTCGCCAAAATGCGCATTCGAACGGATAACAGCCCGAGTTTTTGGTGGTGACCCAGAGCGCAGTAACCGCGAATGGCCGGTTGCATGATCTAATGGAAATCCGCGATACCGTCCTCAGCGAACGGGCCCGTCTCTTACGAAGTTATTGCCAAGGGCAAAGCGACTCGGCATGGTAACCCCACACCATCCGGAAAGATTCCTTGATCTGGCGGACGCGTGAACTCAATTAAAAGCCATCGAAGCCATGAAGATCTCCGCCCACATCAGCGATATTCTACGCGACAAATCCGGCGGCGTCTGGACGGTCGGGCCTGATGCCACAGTATTCGACGCCATCAGCCTGATGGCCGAGAAGAACATCGGCGCCATCCCAGTGGTGGAAGCCGGACAGGTGCTCGGTTTGATTTCGGAGCGTGATTACACGCGCAAGGTCGTCCTTAAGGGCAAGTCCTCACGTGAAACCAGGATTGGCGAAATCATGGCGACTCCGGTCGTGACCGTAACTTCAGCCACATCGATCGATGCCTGTATGCAGCTCGTCACGAGCCATCGCATCCGGCATTTGCCCGTCGTCGAAGGCGGCCAACTGATCGGCATGATCTCCATCGGCGACCTGGTCAACTGGATCATTTCCGCTCAAGATGCCGCACTCAACCAGATGGAGAGTTACATCATGGCGGGCTACTCCGCGTAAGACGGGATAACCAGGTGGAGCGTCGATCGCCGCCAGCTCCAGCTCCAGATCTGGTTCAACCAGGACATGGGTGCGGCCATTAGTCGATTGGGAAGGCGCAGCTTGGACGGGTCCCGCCACGCATCGAACCCGTTCCATTCGTATGACATGGCTTAATGTACGGCGGGGTTGAGCACAGCCTACTTCGACGGTGCCATTCCAAATCTTGCAGGAGTCAGCTTTTGGGCGGCCCAGACGGCATCAGTAAGGGCTCCCGTGGGCTTCGGATCATAGCGATCGATGAAGGTGACGTTGGTCTTTTCTGGAATCTCCTTCTCATGACCCGTGAGAGATAACATCGCGTTGACCATCAATCGCCGCATATCGTCGCTGAGCCAATCCAAGGACGCACCAGCCGTTGTCGTGAATGACCGGCCCGACCTGCCTGAGGGTGTGGTGTAAGTCTTAAACCACGCAAACGGCATCCGAGTGTCCTTGCGTTGGTCAGTCACCGGTGGATCCGTAGGATTCAGGCCTGAGAGAACCTGCGCATGAAAGAGCACCGTGTCACTTGGGGTCAATCGCTCGACCGAGTTCACATCGGTATGGCAAAAGATTGTGTCTTGGACACCACGCAAGACCGGATGATGACGTTGAGACGGGTTGATGTGAGCCAAGGTCGCTTCTTTTTGAAATGCGCCGTAATGCGCAATCCAAGTATCACCCAGGATCTGCTGCCCAAACCCCCCGGGCCATTCCTTGCTCTGGAAGTCCCAATGCTTGTACGGACTCGAACTATTTGGTGGATAACGAAAGGCGTGGGTCGCATTGCGGATTCCCAGCACCGGCTTGCCAGCATTCACATAATCCACGATGTGTTTCATGTCCGCGTCCGGTAATTCTCGAAGCCGAGCAAAAATCACCATCAAATCGGCGTTCCTTAATACCTCGAGTCCAGGTATGTTCTTGTTTCGATTGGGATTGATATGTCCGGAGGTCGGGTCGATGGCAAAAAGCACGGTACATTTGAAGCCAAACCGCCGAGCCATGATCTTGGCGAACATGCTCATGCCCTCTTCCGATCGGTAGTATTCCTCCCCCGTAACGAAAACAATGTGCTGCCCATTGCCAAGTCCAGCCCCACCTTCCAGGGTGAGAAACGGATCTGCCGCACGGCTGGTTGCCAGTGAAATCAGGCCAAGTAACAGGGTGAGGATTCGGAGACGTTTCATGGAGCGGTCGTTTTGTTGCAGATTTCAGAATTCTTAACAAGTCACCTGTGCGCCGATCAGCCGGGTATGTCGAGTATCAAGACCCTAAGTCCGTTGGTGGGACCAGGTAAAACGTTCGTCCTGATTCGGCGGCCGCTCCTAAACTCTGCCGTTGCCAATAGGCTCAGCAGGAGGATTTCTCCGGAATATTGAAATTGGAGTACACCCCAAAACACCAAGGCAGCCTAACCCATTGCAAACGGTCCCATTTCTGGCAACTGTCTCCCGTTTTATGGATGCGAATCGTTCCGCAGAATTTGTCATCATTGGGGGTGGAGCCGTCGGGGTTGGCTGTGCGTACGCCATGGCCAAGAGTGGGCGGCGCGATATTCTCCTACTCGAGCGGGCCGATCATGTCGGCCAGGTCACCACCTCCCAAGGCGCCGGTCTTTGCGGTCAAGTTCGAGATGCCGTGGATCGCATCCAACTGGCCATGCATTCCGTGGCGACGTTTCGCGAATTGCAACAGTCGGAAGTCAAACCCGACTGGCATGAGGTCGGTTCAGTCCGGATTGCACTAAGCGATCGACGCGCTGAGGAATTCAAACGCCTCAAGACAGCCTCCAATGCTGCGGGATTGGAAGTTCACCTGATTGACTCTACAGAAGCAAAGCGGCTTTGGCCCCTGATGCACTTCAACTCGGTCAAATCGGTCCTGTGGTGTCCAACGGACGGTTACATGACACCCCGCAGTGTGGCCGAATCCTACCGCCACAATGCGGCCGCGTTGGGGGTTCGTTTCCAAACTGCCACCGCCGTAGAAGGCATTGAGCGCCGCCAAGGGCGCGTATCGGCAGTTCGAACCAATCTCGGCCGAATCGAGTGCCGCCACGTGATCAATGCGGCAGGAGCGAATGCCTTCCACATCGCCTCGCTGGTCGGGCTGGAGCTTCCCATTTTCCCTGTCCGGCATGAATACTTTGTCACGATGCCCATGGCAGGTCTGACTCCCGACCTCCCCTGTTTCCGAATTCCGGAATGGACCTTGTATGGCCGTATCCGCGATGGCGGTTTGCTATTGGGAGGGTGGGAACCGAAATCCATCAGTACGGATCCACGAAGTTTTTCACCGGACAACGAACCACCTCCCGTCGTGACTGATTGGACCGTGCTGAACAGTTTCGAATCCAAGTTCTCCACGCTATTTCCGACTGCGGGCCCCGTGGAGAAAAGCTGGGTGGGTAAGGGTTGGCCCACCTTTACACCGGACGGCCGATTCATTATTGGTGAAAGCTCCCAGGTGCCTGGTTTTATTATGGCCGGCGGTTGTAATGCACACGGCATCTCCGGTTCTGGCGGTATCGGGCGTTTGCTCCTTGAATCGATGTCCGATGTCGATCCAAGCCCTTATGTCCGCAGCCTGAGCCCGGACCGTTTTACCCAATCGCCCTGGGACTGGGACACCGCACGGCGGAACGCGGCCCAGGTGTACGAAACGTATTACGGGGTTTGAGGTGCTGAGGGCTTGTCAGGCATCACGACTTCCCGAATTTGATGAAACTCCGAATGCCAGGCGGTCCTCGGACACCCTTGGCGATGATCCACGTCATTTCGGCTGCTATTGCCATTTTGGGTCTGGGTATTGGGGATCCCATCGTGGTGAAACCCTTTGGCATGGTCCTGATGGCGATAACCCCGTTGCTCTGGGTCTTGAGTCATTGGACTCGGGTGGCCTTGGGAGGCACCTGGATTCTCGCCGGCTTAACCATTGCAGCGACAGCGGATTCGTGGCGGATCCTGCCCGTTCCCTTGCTGGCGATCGCCGTCGCGAGCGGCATGTGGTACGCCTATTCCCCCATTCAACTCGCGCTGCAGCAGGCGGCCAATGAGGATGCTATGCTGGATCCCAAGCGCCCTCCCATGACCTCGCTGGTTATGTTGTTGCGACAACCCCGGGCCATGAATGCACGATTACTGGCTCAGTATGCCCAAGCGGCATGGGGTGACACTTATCAATACACAGAAGTGGACAGCAGCACTAAGCAGGAGTCTACGGGGTTGGAATCGGTTGCCGCCAGACGAGTCGTCGGCAGCAAACCCAGTTTCCTGATAACCTCCCCCGCCGGTGTGTTTCTGGTCAATTGCTTCGATCAACCGTACTTCGATGATCCTCAGGCGCTGGCAGACGAGGTGGGTGAGCTCCGATTGAGAACGACTCTAGAGGAGAACTCAGCCTGGTTGAGCGTTGATCTCATGACGCCTCCAGCAGAGCACGACGAACGGATCGCAGCCTATTCGCCCATTGCCAAGCTCATCGGGGAATTGTGTGGTGCTGATTCCATCGCACTATTCTGCCCAGAGACCAACCAATGGCTCCCCTGGACTCCAGATCTGGAAGAAAAATTGAAGACTGGGAACCCCCTCGAATTGTTCCACACGGAAGCATCTGTACCCGTCATCGAAGTATCCCAGGACGACCCGCGTTTGTTCGAGGCAGCCAAAGAAGCCCGATCCCAGTGGCCCGTGTTTGTTCAGGCATTCGAAAATCGTTCGGGCACGGCTTCAGAACATTTCGGGGTCAAAGCGCCAATCACTCACTCGAACAAGACGGAATTTATATGGATCGAGGTCGATTCCATTGAGGGAACTGCCATCCGAGGACGGTTGGGAAATGATCCCGTCGACTTGGGAACACTCAAACTGGGCTCAGTGGTTTCCGTGGACCTCAACGATGTGCAGGATTGGGCTTACATCCAAAAAGGTGAACCTGTCGGGTTGTTCAGCGTCAAAGCGATCCAACACATTCAATCCGGCCTCAAAGATGGGAACGACGACGAGACGGCCTAACCGCGACATCCCCATTGGTTCATCACAGCCTCGAATTATCGATCAACCGCGTCTTCCCGAAAAACACCGCCAGCGCCACGTGCGCGCCTCGCGACACGGTTGTCAATGGCTCCAAGGTGTGGGGATCGAAAAAGGAGACGTAATCAAGCCTCGCTTCAGACGCCGTCTTGACCATGGCCTCGACGTCCGCTTGCAAGCTCTCAACGGCGATCGCCTGCTTGGATGCGAACACTCGGCGTCGCACCATTTGCAACGATTTCCACAGCACGACCGCCTGCTCACGTTGCCTGGTCGTCAGATAAACATTACGTGAACTCATCGCCAGTCCGTCAGTTTCCCGGTGGATTGGCGCGACGACGATCTGGATCGGAAAGTTCAAATCACAAGTCATTCGGCGGACCACCGCGGCTTGCTGCCAGTCTTTGGCACCAAACACCGCCAAATCCGGGAGGACACAATGGAACAACTTGGCAACCACCGTCGTTACCCCCCGGAAATGAGTGGGGCGTGACACCCCTTCCATGGTCTTCGAAAGTGTCTCTTCCACCACATACGTGCTATACAGACCTTTCTCCCGACCTGGATACATCACTTCGTCCGTAGGGAAGAATATCGCGTCCGCCCCAGCCTCGCGGCACAAACGGTTGTCCCGGCGAAAATCGCGTGGATACTTCGCCAAATCCTCGGTCGGAGCGAACTGG
>SXSK01000245.1 GCA_005793375.1 Verrucomicrobiales bacterium
CGCAGTGGTCGAATGGCGAGTTTCCGAAGTGTCGATCAATCCGGTGTACGAGTGGGTTTTTATGAGTCGTCTAAACTGAATCCTGCAAGCTATACAAGCCATACGTTCAGACTAGTCCTCATTGAGGTAGTAACACCGTTCCCTGAGCCACGTCCTTTGATTGACCCCCTTGAGATCCTCGAAACCGGAGGGAAAGGCTGTTGCTCAATGGCCTCCCTCGTTGCCGGGATATTTCACCTTCAACGCCCATCGCCTGTCCAAGCTCAAATGACACACCCCGGGTGGCTTGCGTCGTCAGATTGGAGATGATCAGTAAGCCCTTGGAATCATGTTCAACCTTGGCATCTCCGATCGAGTTGAACCTGAGCCCACCGAAGAGGTTTAGCGACATAGCTTGGGCGGGTGCTATGAGAACCACGTAGTCCTCCACTTCGCCATCCTCCGAGTTGCCTTCCGGCAGGAGATTTCCAGCGGAACTTAGGCGGAATCGGGCGAAGGTGGCACCGGCGGCCGCGGTATTTGACACTAGGATGGGCAGCGTGTTGGCGCCTGCGACCAGGGCGCGGGACTTGAAAATCTGTTCACCCGCGTCATTCCAATCGCCATCTCGATTGAAGTCTACCCACGCATCGAGTTTGCCAACAGCGGAGGCGGTCACGATGATCGTGTTGGAACTAGTATTAGGTCCTAATCCCGTTTGGGCAGTTATGAGAATGGCTTGGCCCGCAGTGTTCAGGGGAAATTTCACGCCATCCTCATCATCGGGTGAGTTCGCATCATCACTTGTGGCCGTGGGATTGGGTTGCCCATCGGTCTCGGCATCGACGCTCGACCCCAGGAAGAAGCCGGGCTTGATCGCGTGCCGCGCACCATTCGCCGAACGGAGCACTGGGTAGGTCTGCGGCGCGTCGCCAAAGTCCAGCTTGGGCACCGCCGGTGTGACGGTTAGTTTAAGCGAAGACCGACCGGGCATGCCACGCGGATCCGCTGCGAGAATCGTGATTACCGCGGTTCCAGTTACACCTGCGAGCGGCGTGAGCATCAAGCTGTACCTGCCGCCGCCGAGATCAGTGCGCTTTAGGCCTGTGCTTTTGATCAGTGCGGTATTGTCCGATTGTATGGTTACATTCAACTCAGCCTGAGAATGATCGACGTCCGCAATAGTGAATTCCACCGTGGCGGATTCACCGGACGCGACGGAAACGTCGGCGATAGATGTCACGGATGGTGCATCGTTATTGCTGATAACCATGAGGGGGAATGATTGCTCCGTCGTGACGTCGCCATCGGTCACCCGGTAGGTGATGGTCGTGCCGCCGAAGCGATTCGAGGCAGGAGTCAGTCTCAACCAACGATTCGCACCCATTCCGCCGAAAACGATGCCACCGGGAGGAACCAGGCCCGTATCAGGCGCGCTCGCAGACACCTTGAGGTCGCCGGCAGGGGTTTCAAGATCCCCGACCACGAACTGAAGTTCATCCGTTGCGGTATCCTCGTTTACCACTGAGTTAATGATTCGAGTCAACGTTGGCGGATCATTTACGGCCCGAACATTTACCACGAATGATTCACGGGTGGTGTTGACCCCGTCGCTGACGCTAAGAGTGATAAGTACCGGGCCCGAAGCATTAGCCGCGGGTCTAATTCGGACCGTCCGGTTCGAGCTACTGCCACCGAGAATGATCCCGGTCAACGGAACGACGGCGGGATCGCTGGAATCGCGGGTGATGATCAAGGCGTCGACTGGGGTATTGGAATCCTTGATTTGGAACGGTATGAAACTTGTCTGCTCGTCCTCGTTCACCACTTGCGGGCCGATGTGTGAAATAGTCGGAGCTCCGGCTGTAGGCGGATCGGTCTCATTATTGGCATCCAATGCCGCCAGAAATCCATCCGAAATGGCGAACTTCCCGCTCAACCGAAACCCTGTCGCCATCGCACCAAGGGATACTTGAATGTTGAACCCGCCTGCCTGGCCGACCGACCCTCCCGAGCCAAAGCTCTGCCAGCCGCTGATGTCGAACGCCAGACCCCGAGTGGCGACAAGAAACCACACCAGCCAGCAAGCATGGCGACGGGACCAATCCGCAACTCTGAAAAAGGAAGTGTTCATAGTGCCAACAACGGTTCGAAAGTTACTTGACCCGAATGGTGGCATTTCCAGCCACGAGCATATCGCGCCGGACAGCTCGCAGGGTAATGGCTTTCCGAATGACCCGATCTTCGGTGTAGTCGCCGGGGCGCAAAAGGAGCACATCACCCGCGCCAGCCATGTCGATGGCAGATTTAAGATCGGGAATGGGACCACCAGAAAGTCCCGTCCGACTTGTCCCGCCGGGAGGCGAGACCAGCGCTTGGGGATCAACGAAAATAACATCGCCATTGACCACTTCATGTCGTTGCTGATTGGACGTGTCGCACATCGCATCAAGTTGAAGCGTCGTGAGAACGGAGCGTTCATCGTGGTAGGACATGATGTTGAAGAAGGTATTGTTTACTTCCTCCTGTTGCTTCGTGTTCAGTTCAAAGTATGAAACTCCAAAGGCTTCCTTCGCGATTCCCGATTGATTGAAGCAGTGGTGATCGGAGAGTGTGTCGACGATCAGATCGAGCGTTCCGCCTTTCGGATTGGGACAGTTGGCACAATCCTCTTTTTTCTCCGACGAGCAATTCGCCCCTTCATGAGTGTGCCTCACACTCATGAAGTGGCCGATTTCGTGCAGAAAATGGTCCGGTTCACTCGCTACCGTATCAGCACCACTCGCAATAATCTTGTTTCCCAGGATCGACGGGAACGAACAGATGCCGCCGGGAGTCCCATGGTTGATATAGATATTAATCTGGTCGTCTCGCCATAGATAGGCCGCATGGATTTGGCCTCTGCTTCAAAATCATTTTTGTAATCGTAAAAGTCGGCGCCGAACCAATTCCGTGATTCAGACGCTTGTTTCGGAATCTCTCGAATCTCCGTGAGGTTCAGCTGGATGCCGCGTCCGGCGAGGAATCGATTGGTATTTGCAAAATCCACCTGCGTTTGGATTTCCTGGTCCGTCACCGGGGTGATCCCGGGTCGTTGAGATTGGGACCCAAGCAGCACTTTGACCGAAATTCGCCACGAAACGCCACCGTGCAAAGTCCCCAGGAAGGTCCAAAACAGCAGGGCCACCGAACCCGTGCGAATCAGCCGTTGCATATGAATACTCTTCACTTTGATCAAGGTTTGGTTATTGAAGCGAAACCAAGACAAGGACCAGGCCCCGCCCCCCTGCCAGTGACGTCATGGCTTTGCCAACGACCGCACCGGGCGCACGTGTCGGATCGGCTTTCATACCATGCCCCGGAGTTTTGGAAGTTGTAATGAGATCTCCGGGCTTGATTGCTCCAAAGTCGGCATCCACGCGGCAGTAGACCCGCCCCGAAAGAGCCACTGGATGCCTGCCATCGGCGCGCGTCCCTTGCTGCCCCATCAACATGCCGGGCCTCACGCCACCTGCGCCACTCACTACCCCTGCGACGCTGCGGTCATACGGTTCGTCACTGACCCGGAGTTCGCCCGAACGTTGCGGATCGATGCAGACAATCATGCCGGCTTCGGGCTCGGAAAGCTTGGAACTGATGTCGAAATTCTCAGAAAGATCTGCGCCTCCAGTGATCTCCAGCACTTGGGCCGTGATCCTCCCTTCTCCATTGTTATCGCCATTGATTTGAACGGTGACGTTTCCGTTCTTGTCGGTGAACTCGGCGTAGCCGCCACCTGTGCCGAAACGTGAACCGACGATGCGAACCTTCTCGGTCGTTCCATTGCTCGAGAATAACAGCAACCCGCCTTTGCCGTTCCCTTCCAGGTCCCCGCTCAGGCGTAACGTTCGCTCGCCCCCTGCCCGCATCAACTCGATCCCGCCGGCTCCATCGGCGTCTTTGTTGCTCAGTTTTGCGGTGACCGTACCGTCTGGTTTTTTCATCCGGAATTCGGCGGGCGCTGAAGTGTCGTTTCCGTCTTGGGACTCCAGTGGGATGGTGGCATCGCCATTCTTGTTCTTCAGACTGAGCAACGCTCCTTCAACGCCATCTTGTGATCCGGTCAGTCGCACCCGCTCGGAACCATTTCCATCAAAGAGTAGTATGGCGCCACTTCCATCCCCCAGGTCGGACTTCAGTTCCACCATCGTTTTTTCATCATTTCGGCGCATCCGCAGAGATCCCCCTGCGGTAGATTGGGTCCCGTCCTGAGCGTCGAACTGGATTGTGGCACTGCCGCTTTTGTTCTTGAGGCCGACGAAGGCACCCTCGGTCCCGTCATGAGAGCCGGTGATGCGTATGGTCTCGACATTGCCATTGGCAGTGAAGAGGAGGATTCCACCATTCCCGTCCCCAATATCTGCCTTGGCTGAGACCGTCTTCGAACCGTCGCCCTTCCTTAGATTCACCAACGCTCCCGCCGACGTGGACGTTCCGTCTTGCCCATCAATCTCCACCGTGAGTTGGCCGAGGCCGTTTCTTAGCGCCAGTTGGCCGCCACCTTTTCCTGACTCATGGGCAACCAATTTGGCCGACTCGGTCACGCCATCGGTTTCCACAAGCACCAGTGAGCCGCCGCCCGTCGATGGACCGGCATCGAGCACCACCCGGGTCAGTTCGGCAGCGGATTTCAGGTTCAACTCCCCCTTTCCCGCAGCCCCACCCAGGGTCACTGAAGGGGCCAGTTCCGGGCCGGTGATGGCACCATCGGCAAGCGTTTGCGCGACCATGGCGTAGCCGACCGCAAGAATGCGCGTGTCCGGCGTCACCAGACTATAGGGTCCGCCAAGAGTTTCACTAAACCACAACCTCAAATACACCTGTGAATGATCGGCGAAGATCGCCGGCTCAATCTGCAAATTCATGTTGAGCACACTGGTGTCGCCCAGCAGGACGGAGAAAAGTCCCTTGAGCACACCAAGTCTCACGGCGGTGCCGGGGGGTTCCGCACCTGCGGCAGTGGCCGAGCCATCGAAGTTCCAGTAGGTCGTGGTGCCAGGTTGGTTCACCAGGGCGAATTTAAAGTGACCGGTACCAGTGTAGGGACGATTGGAGGTGTCGGTAATAAAGCCCTGATAGTGAATCATCTTCGGAATATCAGCGCTCAGAAGCCCAGCGAAGCCAACGGCCAGAACTAGTAGCCAAAAGCGGGAAGTATTTTTCATGGTCGAACCGAGTAGTGTCTCTTTTCAACCTTTGATACCAAGCTCGCCGAGAAATCTTTCAATTGAGGATTGGCCGGAATGCAGAATTCAACCACGAGGTGGTTGAGCAAATTGGGGTTTTATACTGCCCGCCAGCGGCCACTCGTCCGCTTGGCCCCACAGATTCGGGGCGACAGCCATTTTGCCGCATCTCTTCCAACGACATACCTGGCGTCTCGGCGGCATCTTCCTCGGTGATCCGAAAATCCTCCGGAGTCAACCGACGTGCCTGTGTGACCAGAGTTTTCAACCGTTCGCGAAATCCGAGTTTGACGCTTCGCGATGTGGCATCGGGAACAATGGCGACGGTGTCGACCAGGGGATTGTCGCCTTTTCGGTCACTGAAAAAAATATTATTGCGCTCGATCCATCGATCCGGCGGCAATATTCCCATTCGCGGACGGGCATCGTAGAGACCTCGCACAACAAACGCGTTCCTAGTTCTACATTGTTATAATTTTCTTCCGGCTGGCTTCGCGACGGAACTTAGATTCCATCGCCAGCTTCCGTCGTCGATGTCGCGCCTTGATTCCCGCCTCCACCTCCGCCGCGCTTCGCTCCTCTTGGAAGTACCACG
>SXSK01000246.1 GCA_005793375.1 Verrucomicrobiales bacterium
ACCCCACCAACCAGAATCCAATCCCAAAAAGTCATCGACTTACACCCTATTCCACTCCAAATCACCCACAGATTCTGCTGAAGAGCCAAATTAACTAGCTTCCGTTGGGCTATGGTCAGGCGGCTTCGATCGGCATAAAAGTCATCCTGCGACAATCGCGCGACACGACGGCCGAGTTGATTGGCTAGACGGTTCGCTAACCAACTCTTGCCTGAACCGCTGCCCCCCACAATGGCGATGAATTGAGGTTTCATGGATCCGCAGGGGTAAAAGCCACTTCCTTGAACAACGACTCAAGATCCTTGATGTAACCGTCGAACTCGTAGCGGTCGTTGACAAATTCCAGGCCGGCTTCACCGAGTCGGCGAGCCAAGGCTTTGTCTTGAAGAAGTTGGTCCAATCGCGAGGCATAGGCATCGCGGTCCATCCAGGGCACGAGAAAACCGTTCTGGCCGTCGATAAGCCAGTCCTTAATGCCGCCGGCGTTGAAAGCGACCACGGGAAGTGCATAGCGCATCACTTCGAGACCGATGGTGGCGATGGGTTCAGGCCAGACGGACGATAGGGCGACAACGCTGCACTCTCTGTAATACGCCTTTAGCTCTTCCTGCGGAATGAAGCCTTTGAAATGGACCCGGTCGTTGAGCCCCAGTTTTCGGGAGAGTGCTTCGCAGTGCGGCTTGTGGTTTCCATCGCCTAAGATGATACATTCAAATCGCGTCTTTACCCGGCTCAGCGCCTCAATCAGGACATCCACGCCTTTACCTCGGATGATTTGGCCGGCGTAAAGGATCAGGTTTCGATCGCTGAAGGTGCTTCGAAGGTTGGGATCACCTTCACGAGGCACCGGAGCCAGAATTTGGATGCGGCTGGCATCAAATCCATTCTTCAGCAATTCGTCTCGCATATAGGTCGTTACCACAATCATTCGTCGAAACTGATGGTTGAGGGCAATTTCGCGCTTCTTGTCGAAGTAGCTGTTCCATTTTAGTGGAAAACCAGCCTGGGGGTTTCGCGCGACGGAGCCAAGGCATGGAATGATGCAAAATGGCGACGCCGGGCGTGTGCATATTTGGCGATTAAAATAGTTATATTTGTAACTCCGCATGCAGTAGATGTCATGGTCATGAACCATGCGGACAAGGGGGATTCGACACTCAACGAGCGAATCGATGACTTTAAGGTCAGCCATCTTGTGGACGTAAACCGCGTCGGGTTTAAAATCATTCAAGGCGATCTCAGTGGAGGCCGCGGAGGATGCGGGATCGATGGCAAAGCGATAGGGGAACGTGGCATTCCAGCCCGGTTCGTTCTTCCCGGTACTTGCTCCGTGAAGAATACCCATGGAATGACCCCGATTCCCAAGCTCGGTCGCGGTGATCTGAGCATTCGCTTCTGCCCCCGCCAGTGCCCCAAAGCGCTCGTGGACGTATAAAAGTCTCATCCAATTATCCCCTTCTATAATTCGTATGAATAGACATTTAGACGAGTGCTAATTTTATGTAGTCATTAGAATGACTCCGTCATCAGGAACATAATTTGAGTACTGACGGTTCGTTAATACTGGGGGTATTCAAGGTCTATGCGCTGGGTACGGAATCCATCCATGCCCGCATTGCCGACGTCGCGTTGCGCGCAATGCGGTCCAGTCCAGGCACTAATGTTTGAATGCTGCCGGCATCGCCAACATCCGCAGCGTGTTCGAGTTCACCACAGTAGGCCGCGAGTGCATCGAACCCCATGGAGGCACTGGAACCTTTGAGTGAGTGTGCCGATCGTCGAAATTCGGGTGTCGGTCCGGCAATACTGAGCGTCTGAATCTCGCGAAGTCGCTCCGGCAATTCGCGCAAAAATTCCTCCGCAAGCTCTCGCACGGAATCCGCATCCAGTTCTTCGCAGAGTTGGCGCAGCCTGGCAATGTCGCAGGCGGCAAGCTGAACTGTGTTGGTATGCATGACGTTATCGGTTGATGTGATTGCTGACATTTTGGTCGCCGCTTACTCTGGGATATCGGTAATCTGGAAGTGGTGCTGAACCGCTGCTTTCAGTTGTGTGGAGGTGATGGGTTTGGAGAGGTAATCATCCATTCCAGCATTGATGCATCGTTCACGTTCGCCCATGACCGCATTGGCTGTCAGCGCGATGATTGTGGCTCGGTGAGGGCGTGTTCGCACGGACTCTAATTGGCGGATCGCCCGGGTGGTTTCGTAGCCATCGAGTTCTGGGGGATTGGGCAGGTGTTTGTGGCGATTTTTTGGTCTGACGAGTCGGATGATTTGTGAAGGACTTGGTCCAGTTGGTTATGCTTGACGGGCTTAGTGAGCACGATTGAGAAACTGGCTTCCAATGGCTTGGCCATGGCGACGGCAGTTGCGGGTCGAGCGAGGAGCACTGAAGGGAACTGGGACTGACGACTTTGTAATGCCCCTTGTACCAGCGCTTGATCTGCCTGCCAGACCGGTTCGTCCACCAGAACGATTAACGGCAGAGAACATTCTTCCGAGTGGGAAGCAAGTTGTTGCAGGAGTGCCTCGGCAGTTGGAATTCGACAGGCTGTCAGTTCATGGCCCTTCAGATGTTCTTCCAAGGATTCGAATAAGCTGAGATCGGTGGATACGATCCAAATAGGTTTGAAATGTTTTGATTTGGGTTTTGGTTCCTCGACCCAAGTCGCCCGTTTTGTCGGTAATTCAAACCAGAAGGTTGAACCGATTCCAACTTGACTATGGACTCCGATTTCCCCGTGCATCAGGTCGATAAGCCGTCGGCAAATAGCCAACCCCAGACCTGAACCCGTGAAGCGTCGGGCTGCCGAGCCATCGGCCTGGACGAACGGTAGGAACAGTCTTCCGATCTGATCTCCATCCAATCCAATACCGGTGTCCTGAACTTCGAGACGAATTCGGATTTCGGAATCGGTGAGGTGGATGAGTTTTACGTGAGTGCGAACTTCGCCACGATCGGTGAACTTGACACCATTGCCGACTAGGTTGAGCAGGACTTGGCGGAGGCGGATTGGGTCTCCGACCAGGTTCACGCGCTCCCATCGGGGCAGTTTTGAATTGCAGACGATACTTGCCGCCACAGATTTGTCGTCCAGCGGAAGTTCCGCTGGTGGGTGGAGTCTAGCCGCCAGGTTAGACTGCGAGGGCGAAACCCAATGTTCTATGTGGATCAGTCGATGGGAGTTTGGGTCGGCACGCCAGGCGACTCCGGAGTATCCATCAAGGTGTCGACAGATCGCCTCAAGGATTTTGGGCAACACTTCCTGGAGATCTCCGGTTTCCGCGAGCGCCTTCGTGACCTGGAACTGCATGGCGAGGCGACTTTCACTGTCCTCTCGAGCGGTGATGTCGGTCTCCACCGCCATAAAGTTGGTGATTTGGCCATTCAGGTCGTAGATGGGTTGGACTTCGATGGCCAGCCAGTACTCGCGGCCCGATTTGGAATAATTCACCAGTTCCGCAGAGAATCCTTGCCCGAGCGACAACTGCATGCGGATGTACTGAACGGTCAATGGGTCGGTATTCGGGCCTTGAAGAAACGAATCAGGCTTGCTGTTCCAGATAGTCTGGTAATCAAAAGGAGTTTCGGGTCTGGTGGGCGTGAAAACGTCTGGGAATCGGTTCCCCGGACGGACCTGAAGGCAGATGCGGCTCAGCGAGCGGCCGCATTGACGGATTTGCCAATCGGCCCCAAACGCGACATGGAACGGAAAAATCTCTTTAACTTTGTCAGGCGACAAGACGAGTGTTGGCGCTGACAGATTTGTCACCATCGGGTTAAAAACTCGTCATGCTCAGCACCTTGTGCGCGTGACTTCACAATCTCGACTGTCACCGGGGTTTTGAACATTTTACCGATCCCTTTGAGAAGTCCGACCACGAACTGGGTGAGTCCGGGCCGATGAGTCTGGTGATGGAGATGGATGGAGCGGTCCCCGGTTCGCACCACGTCGAATTTCGGTGGCTTCAGATTTGGGTAGATCATCACAATTCGAGCGTGGAAATTGGGAAGATTTTCCAGGAATTCACCGACGTCCCGGCCGGTGGCGTCGAGGAGTTCGCCGTAACCTTCCCGGCCGGTTTTAAGAATCCACCATTCGCCAAAAGATTCCAGAATTTGGTCGGCAGTCAGCCCCAACACATCACTGGCGGCCCGAACCAAGCCATAGGTCAACTTGTCTGGATAACTTTCATTGCTGCTGAAGACATCGATATCGATGCCGGCCTTAGCCTTGATTTCTTCCCATCGGGCTTCGCCGAAATTGGAAATGACGAGTTCTTCCACCGCCTTATTGACCATTCCGTACATGTGTTAGCTAGGCTAGGGTTTCCGTCACCTGTCTGCCAAATGTTCCTTGTGCGTGAATTCGGTCTTTGACCTGATTTTCCTCGATAATTGTCGCCTTTATTAAAAAATCACGCATCTGAGCCTTCGAATGGAGTCTGACACGGACGGCCTGCTCCATGAATCGGGGTGTCCGATGGATATTTGTTCAACGAAGCTCGAACGAAACCTTGGTTGGCAGCATCTGATAAGATGTGCATAGTCGCCACGTGATGTATTTGCGCCAATTGTTTCCAGCTGTTTTTGCGCTGAGTTTTGTGCTGGCAAAGGAACCGGGGTCGACGGATCCAAAGGCCGGCTCCCAGTCCAATCCCCCCTTAGCGGCCGCAGCTGGAGCTGCTGGGGTTGACGGCGCGCTGGACGTGCTGGACCTGACGCTGCTCTCCGGAAAGTACACCAACTCATTGGTGCTCAGTCCAGGCCGAGACAACAAGACTGTGGCACAGTTGGTGGCGAACCTCCTCCGACTCAA
Organism: Verrucomicrobiales bacterium; assembly: GCA_005793375.1. GTDB lineage: Bacteria > Verrucomicrobiota > Verrucomicrobiia > Limisphaerales > UBA9464 > SXSK01. The sequence continues at coordinate 4,823 of SXSK01000246.1, forward strand.
CCATTATAGCAAACATCCGCTGGATGACAGTGTCTCCGAAAAGTTTTTTGATCGATACCTGGAAACACTGGATCCACAACGGATGTATTTTCTGGCGACGGATCTCGAGGCATTTGAGGGCTTACGCCGCAAGCTGGATGACTTGACGCGGGAGGGGGATACCAAACCGGCTTACGAGATTTTCAACCGATTCTTAGAACGGGTGGACCAGCAATATCAGTGGGTGACGGAATTGCTGAGGACTGAGCGGTTTTCATTTGAGTCCGACGAGAAGTACTTGGTGAACCGCAAGGATGCGAAGCGCCCTGCGGCTTTGGATGAAGCCAAGAAACTTTGGAGAGAACGGGTCCGGTTTGAGTATCTAGCCGAAAAACTGAACCAGGTCTCCCCCGAGAAGACATTTCAGACGCTTTGGGAAAAAACGGCCGCTGGTCAGTTTGGAGAGATCGCACACTCATTGACCAACTCGCTTGGCAAGGACAAGGCCGAAGAGTGGGCGGTATATGTGAAGCAATCCTTCGAACGAAGGGAGGATCCTACTCGATTGGTAGAGACCGCGACCGGGGTCGAGATTCCGGTGACATCCACCACAAATGCGCCAGCCGCGTTTACCCAGGTGTTGCAGTCGAAATTGGAAAAGAGTCGTCACGAAGATATCCTCAAGACGCTGGCACGCCGTTATAATCGCACATTGCGTGCGCTCAAGCAATACGACAGCGGGGATGTGCTTCAGCTCTATTTGGACGGGTTGGCCCATTCCTATGACCCGCACAGTGATTATTTTGGCAAGTCTGAGCTCGATAACTTTGCGATCAACATGAACCTGTCCCTGTTCGGGATTGGTGCCACGTTATCGACCGAGGACGGCTACACGGTGATCCGAGAGGTGAAGCCGGGCAGTCCTGCTGAAAAAAGCCGCCAGCTCAAGGTCGGTGACAAGATTGTGGCGGTGGCTCAAGGCGACAAGGAGCCGGTTGACGTCATCGACGAAAAACTCAACAAGGTTGTCGAACAGATTCGGGGCCCGAAGAATTCCGAGGTTCGCCTGACGGTAATCCCGGCGGATGCTCCCGACCCGTCAGCACGCAAGGTGATCAAAATCGTCCGGGATGAAATCAAGCTGGAGGAACAGGAAGCCAAGGCCAGGCTTGTAGAGCTTCCCGACAGCACTGGCAGGATTCATCGCCTTGGCGTGATCGATCTACCGAGCTTTTACGCAAATTTTCCTGTGGGTGGTCGAAAGCAAACTTCGGAGAAGAAAACCTCTACGGATGTTGAGAAACTGGTGCGGAAACTGAAGGAAGAAAAAATCGATGGATTGGTGCTGGATCTTCGGCGAAATGGTGGGGGTTCGTTGGAGGAGGCCGTGAAATTGACCGGGCTCTTTATCAAAGAAGGTCCCGTGGTGCAGGTGAAAGGGGCGAGCGGACGCGCTATGGTCGATGAGGACGAGGATTCGAGTATCCTGTATGATGGTCCCATGGTGGTCTTGACGAGCCGCTTCAGCGCATCAGCTTCTGAAATCGTCGCGGGAGCGCTTCAGGACTATGGCCGGGCGCTAGTCGTGGGCGACTCGATGACGCATGGCAAGGGAACCGTGCAGACGTTGCAAGAGCTTTCTCAGTGGACCCGGTCGCGCAACACCAACCTGGAGCATGATCCCGGCGCCACTAAGATCACGATACGAAAATTCTATCGAGCCAGTGGCGCTTCCACTCAATTCAAGGGAGTCACACCCGATATCATCCTGCCCAATGTCAATAATCACGCGGACATCGGCGAAAGTGCGCTTCCGAATGCCTTGCCATACGATACCATCCCGTCGGCCGACTTCGAAAAGCTGACATTGATTCAACCGCATTTCACCGAATTGAGTCGGCGTTCAACCGAACGAGTCAGCAAAGAGAAGGATTTTGAATACGTCCGCGAGGACATTGAACGTTATAAAAAGCTCAAGGATGAAAAGTATGTCTCTTTGGCAGAAGCGGTTCGTTTGAAGGAAAAGGAAGAGAACAAAGCGCGCGCGGAATCTCGCAAGAAGGAACTGCTGGCTCGTGATGAGAAGCTCCCGACGACTTACGAGATCACGCTGAAACTGGCGGATCAACCCGGATTGCCGCCTCCCATGACGAACAAGACGGTGGTCGCGATTAGTCGGAATGACGAGCGCACCTTGAACGGTCCCGTTAAGACCGGGACTGCTGCAGTTGGAGTCAAGCCTGGTGTCGTAACGACGAATGCCACCTCCAAGATCACAAATCCATCGACGGATACGGTTGCTGCTAGTGCTGGCAGTGCGGCTGCTGCCAAATCGCATGGGGTCGACGAGGACGGTGAAGAAGCAGTGGAAGACTCCGGCGTAGCGGCAGATGTCCACTTGAAGGAGACGCAACGGATACTGATTGATTTGATTCTGCTGAGTTCTGGGAAGGCAGGAGTCGCTGCACGGGTGCCATGATGGGGTTCAGGAATTTGGTGAGATTTCATTTGCCATTGCCCACTCCGGGAATAGGTTGTAATTTCCGAATTCTGTAAAACTGTCGTGAATGCTGAATTGATGAAGAGAGCGTTGGAGAAGGTGGGCAACCCCCACATTCTGGTTAACTTGATTTCTCGCCGAGTCCGTCAGTTGAACGGCGGTGGTGGCGGTTTGTCTCGTCCGCTGGTGGAAGTGGCTCCCGGCTGTGGAGCTGCGGATGTCGCTCTCTTGGAAGTAATCGAGGACAAGATTGGTTTTGAAATGCTTCCCGATGAAGAGCCCCCAGAGCCGGCTCACATCCGAAGTAAGAAACGACGCGGCTAGAGTTGTTTCCGCGACACGAATTTAATTTTTGACGGATCTACTGCCAGAGGGCGCTGCCTTCTGGCTTTTGCTGTTTGTGGCAGACCTGCTGACCAATTCCAAAGCGCGCCGGGACTATCATGTTCTGGAAACGTATGAGGCTGGACTGGTGCTCCGTGGCACGGAAGTCAAATCTCTCCGAGCGGGGCGTGGCCAAATCGCTGATGCCTTTGCGAGGGTGGAGAATGAGGAGGTGTGGCTCCACAATGTCCACATCGATGAGTATTCCCACGGGAATATCATGAACCACGTCCCCAAGGTTCCCCGCAAATTGTTGCTCAACCGGTCCGAGATCCGAAAACTGGCCGCCAAAGCTTCGGTTAAGGGCAATACCCTCATCCCGTTGTCGTTCTATTGGAAGAACGGGCGGGTCAAGGTGTTACTCGCCGTCTGCCACGGAAAACTGGAGTTCGACAAACGCGAGGATATCAAGAAACGCGAAGCTGACCGAGATATCCGCCGCGCCACCGCTCGAGGTCACAAAGGCCACTGAGTTGGAGGCTCAGTGCTGGCATTTTTGGCAGAAAAACGTGCTGCGTTGAGCCTGGACCAAACGTCGGATTGGCGACCCGCATTTCAAACAGGGTTCTCCTTCTCGACCGTAAACCGCAAAACATTCGGCATTAGGATCGGTGGCTGTTTCTGACGCCATTCCGTAGTAAAAAAGCCCACCGGTTCCAGCCCTAAAATCCAGGGACAAACGTTCACCGCACTCAATGGCTTCGGTCAAGACTCGCCGAACGGCTTCATGGAGGGCTCGCGTTTCGTCCTGGCGGATGGAATGGCACCGGCGTCTGGGATGAATTCCCGCGCGATACAGCGCTTCATTGGCGTAGATGTTTCCCACGCCGACTACCAACGATTGATCCAACAGGGCCACTTTGATAGGCTGGGACTTGCCTCGTAGTGCCATGCGGAAAGTCTCTGGCTGGAAATCCTCGGACAATGGCTCAGGCCCGAGACCCTCCAGCACAGAGGTGTCGAGGGTCAGCCGACCAAAGCGCCGTGTGTCTTCGAAAACAAGCCGGTCGGAACCGAGATCGAAGGCCACCACCGTGTGCTTGGGAAGCGGTGGATCGCCGGGCAGCAGAAACATGCGGCCAGTCATGCCGAGATGACCGATCAGTTGAAGCGATTTCCCGGAGGGTCGGGTCAATAGAAAGCAAAGAAACTTGGCGCGGCGAGTGATCGGGCCGAAGACGGCTTGATGAAGCCGTGACTTGAGCGTCTCAGGCGAATCTGGGCGCACCGTTCGCGGTGCGAACACCTCTACTGCCTGGATGCACCGTCCGCGTAATTTAGGTCCAAGATGGCGAACGAGGACTTCAACCTCGGGTAGTTCCGGCATTCAAACGTCCTTGGGCTGCACTTCTAGGATCATGATGTAGTCGTCCATGATGAAGCCCTGGCCGATCTCTGTCACCAAAGACTCCCTGATTTCAAATCCAGCGCGATGATAGGCGCGGATGGCTCGGTGGTTGCACTTATTGACGCGGAGGTGGATCTCATGGGCGGCTAGGGCGGTAGCCTTCTCCAACACCGTCGCCAGCAGGGTGTTTCCGATACCTTTTCCCTGATGTGCCCGGTCTAAATACAATCGGTTTAACTCCAGTTGTCGCGTCTCGATGTGCCAAGTGGTGGAAAGGTAACCGCAGAGGGCGCTTTGCCATTCCACGAGTTGCCAATCGACGCCAGACGTGAGTTGTCGTCGGAGCTCTTCGGTGTGGTACATCCAATGCAACATATACTCAATCTGCTTGGGATCGAGCATCTCGGCATAGCTCTCGTACCAAATCTGCCGGGCCAACCGCTGAATGAGCGGAAAATCGGCTTCCTTGGCCCGGCGCAACTGGATGTCCGTGCGCTTCAATCGAGTTTGCGCAACCAGATGTTGCGATAACGGACGGGATTGCTGTGGTCCTGAAGGAAGAGCGGTCCTTTGGGGGTGGCGCCAGAAAATTTGGCGGCGACAGTCGCATCCCCTTTGATGGGTATGTGATCTTGAACCAGGACTCCATTGTGGAGGACTGTGAACGATCCGGGGGCAATCTGACCATTCGCCTCCGGCTTCGGTGCATGGAAGATGATATCGTAGGCCTGCCATTCTCCGGGTTTACGGCTGGCATTCACGAGTGGCGCATTGTGGCCGTAAAACGAGGCGGCTTGTCCATTGAAGTAGGTCTTGTTGTTGTAGGAATCAAGAACCTGGATTTCATAGCGGCCCTGGAAATAAACCCCGCTGTTTCCCCGTCCCTGGCCGTCACCTTTGACTTCAGTGGGTGACGCCCATTCGACGTGGAGCTGAACGTCGCCAAATTCTTCCAGGGTAAGAATTCCACCGCCGGGTCGAACCTCGACGTAACCATTCTCGACCTTCCACTGAACGGGGCCGCCTTTCTCGTTCTTCCATTTGTCGAGGTTAGTGCCATCGAAGAGCACGATGGCGTCAGACGGCGGGGCACCGGCGGAACCTGGCGAGACGACCGGGGGTTCGCGATCGGTCTTGGAATCGGCGGCGATGGCCGCAATCCCGATGGCGATTATTAATACGCTGGCGTGGACCAGATGGCGTGGGGTGGTGTTGTGAGTCATTGTGTTACCAAGAAACACCAACCAGCTTCGCGAAGAAACAGGAAATTGCTATAAGGTTGCTTCGACTTGAGCTCCAGACCGGAGCCGAATCACCCGGCCGGCACGGCGGGCCAGTTCGAGGTCGTGCGTGACCAGCACCAAGGAGGTGCCCGCGGCCGTGTTGAGGCCGAACAACATTTCCACAATGGCATGAGCGGTATCTCCGTCCAGGTTGCCTGTGGGTTCGTCGGCGAACAGGATTCGAGGACGGTTTACAAAAGCCCTCGCGAGCGCGACTCGCTGTTGTTCGCCGCCGCTTAATTGTGCGGGATAATGGTCGAGACGTTTTCCCAACCCAACCTTTTCCAATAACTCAAGCGCATGGGATCGCACGGCGCTATCGCCACGCAATTCAAGAGGAACCATGACATTCTCGATCGCGGTCAGTGTGGGCAGCAATTGGAAGTTCTGAAACACGAAACCCACAACTTGGTTTCGCAACTGAGCGCGGCCGTCTTCATCGAGTCGACTGAGGTCCTGGCCTGCCAAGGTGACGCTGCCTGACGACGCCACATCCAATCCGGCGCACAATCCCAGCAACGTGGTCTTGCCACTGCCGCTGGGACCTACAATCGCGCAGGTGTCCCCCTCGCTGAGCGAGAAGCTGACGTCGCGCAGTACCGTTAAGTCTCCGGCGTTGGTCGAATAATTCTTGGTGAGCGATTGAACATCCAGGATTGGCGGGTGGTGCACGTGAGCGGGTGAGCGGATGAATGGAAACGGCGGGCCGATGCTAATTGGAAGTTGCCGTGGAGACGGTGAGGTTGCGGATTTGGAGATCCGCCCAGTAGGCGAATTCCCAGGACCAATCCGTCGCACAATTCTCCAAGCGAATGGTGCTGGTGCTACCAGCCAGCGAAGACAGGTCCACTTGAACCTGCTTCCAGCGGGGGCCATCGTGATTGACCGATTGACGATGCAACAGGCGGTCGCCGACGCGAACGCGAAGCTCCCAGTCGCCCTGTTCATGGGCAGCCACCCAGACACTCAACTCCGCATTTACTCCCGTGGGAAGAGCGAGCGTCCGTTCCAAGGTCGCGCCGCGCTCTCGATCAAATGGATGGGTCATGAGGACGTTTCGACGACCGGCAAACTCAGGAAACTTGGCCGGGACTCCCTCAAACGGCGGACAGAGGACCCGCCATTCAGGATTCCACAGCGCGACAGATTCGCCATCGGGTTTGGCTGTTTCGGCCGAGGCCTGATCGCCGCCGGCCTGGATGAGCTCCTGTCGGCGCTTGGGTGTGAGTGGCTTGCCGTCCTGGGGCGGGGCCAAGATGTACCAAATCAGATTCCGAAAATCCTCATCCGGCATATTCTCCAACCCCTCCGGCATGGCCGAGTTTTCCGTCACACGCACCGACTTGATATCCGACTTGCCAACGACTTCTTCAATGGGGCCAGGAAGCAGTAGTTTCACGCGGACATCGGTGTTTTCCACCATGCGGCCGGAGAGGGTGCGGCCATCGCGAGTTTCCACTTCCACGTTTTCATAACCTTGACCAATAATTTCATTGGGTGAGATGACATTGTGGAGCAGGGCGTCCAAGGAACTTCGTCCGACACCCGTCAAGTCGGGGCCGTTGTCGGCACCCTCACCGTGGAGTTTGTGGCAAATTAAGCACGATTTGGCGGCGATCTGGCGCCCTTGTTCCAGGTCGACTGGGCCGTTGATGACGATCTGACGTTTGGCTCGGATCACCGCGATTTTTTCGGCGGGCGTCGAATTAAATCGGCCGAACGTTCGGATAGCCTCATTGCGAATGTAGTTGTTCTTATGGGTGCCCAGATTGCGAACCACGTTGGGTGGAATGTCGCCGCGTTTGATGGATCCTTTTTGCACGGCTGCGAGGAATGCGCCGGTCCACCGAGGCCTGGTCGCCATCAGTTCCGCGAGAGCTTGACGGATGGCAGGGGAGGACTTTTCCCATTCCAACAAGAGGCGATCTCCGGTGTCGTCGGCATTCACCTCGCTCAGTGCGCGGATAGCCTCGATTTTGACAGCATCGGGCGCGAGACTGGTGACAACCTGGTACAGGGCATTGCGGGTGTCCTCAGTTTTGCTCTGTCTAGCCGAACGGATCGCTGTGATGCGCTCGGTTTCGGAAGCGGCGCTATCATGGATCCGGCTTAACAGAGCGCGCAGCGCCGTGGCGTCTCCCCAAAGGGCGCCGAGGCGTTGGGCCCTCACGGCGAGGTCGCGATTGGAGCTGGCCAGAAACTTTTTGATCAACGGCTCGGTCGGTACGCTGGGAGTTATTGCTTTGCCTCGCAACCCTTCGAGCATTCCCTGAATTGCGGCGGCGGCGAAGGGGTCCAATTCGGCCGGCAATTCCATGAAGAAACGGACGGTCTTATCCAGCAATTCCGGATTTCGCGCATCGCAAATTCGGCGGAACACTCGAGCGGCTAAATGACCTGAGAGAGGCATGTTTTTCTGCCCGGAGTCCGCCAGATAACCGAGGGCAAAATCCACTCCCGGAATTGTCAGTGGTTCGGCGGCCTGCCAGATCATGAAGGGAATCACCGGATCTGAAGCGTCTTTGGATGATTCGATCAGGCGGGCCAAAGTATTGCCTAGATTGGCCTCCTGGGAATTGGCGTGTGGCGGGGTATCGATCGTCAATGTGCTGCTGTGGAATTGGCGGACTGCTGTCGCGACAGCACTGCGGACGGACGGATCCGCATCGGTGGCCAGTTTTTCCAATCGAGATTTGGTGGCTTCAGAGGTCTCGTGGCGTTCTCCGGTGAAGCGCGCTGCCCAGACTCGGAGTCCACGATCTGAGGCGTTTGCGGCGTCATCGAGAATCGGGTCGGTGATCAAGCCAGAGCTGAACAAGGTCCAGAGAGCGGTCAATCGAGCTTCCGGGGTGGCGCCGCTACTCATCAGTTCGATCAATGCGGGCTTGGTGTCAGCGGATTGACGTCCCTGGAGCAGACGCTGGGCGGTGCGCCGTTGCCAGGAATTTGGATGGGCGAGGAGTGCGACTAATTCCGGATTACTGAGGCGGCCCAAATTCATATCGGCGCTGGGGCGTGGAGGCACCGCACGGTTGGGGTTGTCGCCAACATGGACTACGCGCCAGATGCGCCCGCGTTCACGGTCCACTCCAGCTGGATCGGCATTCGCGTTTTGATAACAAGGATACCGATCGTACCAATCCATGATCCAGACCGCGCCATCGGGGCCCACTTGGGTCGAGACCGGCATAAACCAACCGTCGTTTGCTCGCACGAAATCCTGACCGAATGACGCCACAAACGAGCTGCCTTTCCGGGCCAATCGATCCTGATGGATGGCATTGTCGTGAATATTTCCCATCAAGATGGTGCCGTAGTAGTCTGCGGGGAACTGATTGCCGTGATAAACTTGGACACCCGCATAGGCCGCCATATGGTGCTTATGGTCCACGATACTGGGGAGCAAATCGTAGGCATATGGGTTCGGAGGTTGACCTGCTTGCCGGACATAAATGCCTCCCGGGGCGAGATGAAACAAGTGATCGATGACACAGGCGCTGACAAAGGCGTTGCCTTCCGTATCGAAGTCGACTCCCCAAGGATTGCTGGTGCCTTCGGCGAACACTTCAAAGCGGCGGGTCTGTGGATTCAGACGGGCCACGCCGGCTGTGACAACCACCGGATCTGTGGGTTGGCTGGGGTCGATGGCTTTGGTGTGAGTGAACACGCCATGGGTCATATACAGTTGACCGTCCGGGCCCCAGGTGAACCCGTTCAATAACTCGTGGCGGTCCTCAAGTCCGAATCCGGTGAGCACTATGGTTTTATTGTCCGCGATATCATCGCCATTCGTGTCCTCCATCCAATAGAGGTTGGGTGCCTGACCAACGAATACCCCTCCGTTACCGACCAGCAATCCCGTGGCGAGAGACATGCCGTCGGCAAATACGGTGACTTTGTCCGCGCGTCCGTCGTTGTCGGTATCCTCCAGGATCTTGATTCGATCCCGTCCTTTGTGGCCTTGAGCAACACCCATGGGATACTCGTAGAGCTCGAGCACCCAGATGCGTCCTCGATCGTCCCACGACATGGCGACGGGATTGACCACTTCAGGTTCGCTGGCGAACAGACGGACCTGAAATCCTGCGGGGACGGAAAATTTATTTTGAGCATCTGCCGGACTGAGTGCCGGGGTGGTGGCGGGAGCATGTTGTCCGGAAAGCTGTTTCCCGGCGGGTTGATTGGTGTAGACGGGGAAGCCAAACCTCGGGTGGATGGGAAGCTGGGCTTGAATGGGCAATCCGCAGGCCAGAACCGCCAGCGTTGCGAACTTTATTGGCTTCATGAGCATGCGTTTGCGAGTGCAGTGGGTCAGAACATCCCAGGCATGCCTGGCATGCTGAGACCACTGGTTACGGCGCCCATCTCCTTACTCGAGACTTCGCGGGCTTGGTTGAGGGCTTGATTGACTGCGGTCAGGACGAGATCCTCCAGAAAGGCAACGTCGTCCTTGTTGACGGCTTCCGGGCTGATCTTGATTGATGCGATGGATTGATCGCACTTGGCGACGACTCGGACCACGCCACCGCCGGCGATACCTTCGACCGTTTTGGTGGCGAGTTCTGCCTGGATGCGCTCCATTTGCTGTTGGAGTCGCGTGGCCTGCTTCATGAGTTTTCCGATGCTGGACATAATGAAATGATGATGGGGTTCAGTCTGGCGATGAGTTGGAGGAAAGGAAATTGAAAGTGTTCAGTCGATTAGGCGGCTGTCTCTGGGCTTGGGGCGCGGACTTCGACCAGAGTGGCCTTGAAAATTTCAATCGCCTCCCGGATCAAGGGGTCGTTCAGGAATTCTTCTTTGCTGAGTGTTATGGTGGTCGCTTGGGAGGCGGCAGCGGCGTTGGGATTTTTGGAGTCGTTCTTGGAAGCGGATGGCCCGGTTTCCGGCGCTTTCGGCACCGGTGCCGGCGTGATTGAGGCGGTAGTGACTGGGCGTATGGACGGCGTGATTGGGTCGCTTTCGATAAACTTAAGGGCGACATCGGGCGCACCGAGCGCCGCGAATTGGGCTTGAAGTGTCGCGATCACTTCACGTGAGTTGGCTAAGTCAAAGCTTTCGCCGCCCTTGGGGAAAGAAATGGTCAAAACTCCCTTGGTGAGACTGGTCGGCTGAGCGTCTTCGAAATAGTGGCGTTGGAGCATGCCCAGGTTGGCAACGACACGCGGCCAGAGTTGGATTGGACTCTCGCCGGCACCAGGCGCGGCGGCGGCTGCAGTTGCTGTTACGGGGGGCGACAAGGGCAGGGTTGCTGGTGTAAGAAGCGCTTCAGGCTCGGGCACCTCGGCTCTTTTTGTGGGTGGCGGTGGTTCTGGGGGTGCCGCTGGGGACATCGCGGCCGGTTCGACCGGCGGAGTTGGCGCCGCGGGCGGGCTTGGCGGAGTGCTGGGAGTCGACGCCCCGTTGGGTTTGGCCGCGGGAACAGGAATTGTGCCCGCAGTTGAGACTGCGCGCGGCGTGGATGCGGCAGTGCGCGTCACATCCGCAGTTGCTCCCTGACGTAAGGCCTGTAATTGCTTCAGCACGGCATCGAGACTTGTGGCCTCTCGTGCCTGAATGCATTTGATCAGCGTTACCTCAAGAAAGATGCGGCGAGAAGCCGCGTCGCGCATGCGGCCTTCAGCTGTGGTCAGGGTTTCGAGCATCCGAGCCATTGCCTCCGAATCGATCCACTGGTTCTGAGTGGCCATGACCCCCATCTCGGCTTCGCTCACTTCGAGCAGGTTCTTGTCGCCATTTGTGAGTTGAAATAGGAGCAGGTTTCGAAAATGGTTGAGGAGGTCGCCGAGCAATCGGCTGAGGTCTTTTCCGTTGCGCGCCAACTCGTCAAGCACACGAAGCGCGACAGCGGCATGTCCCCGGATGAGGGCTTCGCTCAATTCGAGGAGTTGGCTGCGAGCAGCCAGTCCGAACATCGAGAGCACGTCCGTTTCCACGATGCGGTTGCCGCAAAAACTAATCAGCTGATCCAAGGTCGATTCGGCGTCGCGCATGCCGCCGTCGGCACCGCGAGCGATGGCGTGCAGCGCCGAATCATCGATTTCAACGCCTTCCTTGGAAGCAATCCAAGACAAGTGTTTGACGATCAATGCGGTTGGAATGCGGCGGAGGTCGAACCGTTGACAACGACTCAGGATCGTCGGAAGGACCTTTTCCGGATCGGTGGTAGCGAACAGAAACTTAACATGGGCCGGGGGTTCTTCGAGCGTCTTCAACAAGGCGTTGAAAGCCTGTGTCGATAGCATGTGCACCTCGTCAATGATGTAGATCTTGAACTTTGACCCGGCTGGCGCAAATCGCGCGGTCTCGCGAAGCTCACGCACCTGATCGACCCCATTGTTGCTGGCACCGTCGATTTCGATGACATCGAGTGAACGTCCCTCGGCGATTTCGATGGCGCGCGGGTCGTCATCTGGAAACTCCGCCTTGGGGCCACCGGTGCAGTTCAAACATTTGGCAAAGATACGTGCGAGTGTGGTTTTGCCCGTGCCGCGTGGGCCGCAGAAAAGGTAGGCGTGGGCGATGCGTCCGCTCGCGATGGCATTCGAGAGCGTCTGCGTGACATGATCCTGGCCGACCACATCGGCAAAGTGTTGTGGACGATATTTGCGGGCGATGACCTGGTAGGACACAACCGAATGAGAAGACAAAATTCGAAAATGATGAACCTAAAAAGCGGGGAGAATGAAGGTTCGTTGAGGACCCAAGTCATCTCTGGATCCTAATTGAAGGAATTGGTAAAGTTCGAAGGAGAGCCCAGCGCGAGCAGGAAGAAGAATGCCAGGGTGACCACGGCAGACGGGAGCAAACTACCGTTGCTGCCTTCCGGCCCTGGCGGGGTTCGTAAGTCCGCGTTCCATGGGCCCTGGCGCCGCGGATTAAGGGGAGACGGACAGTCTGGGGCAAGGATCTTTTGCGCTGAGTTTCAGATAATCTCCAAAAGAGCGACCGCAGGCTGACCCTGGAATTGCAATGTTCGCGGCCTAAATCGTTGAGCTGGATACAGCCCTGATCGACCGCTGGGCTTCGATGCCGACTCAGATCTGTCCAAGTTCAACCCAAGACTCCCCAGATGGGTTTGGAGCCTTTCTCGACCAACCGTACGGGGCGCCCTTCGATTTCGACTTCGAGCCGTTCATGGTTCAAACCGAGTTGATGGAGGATCGTGGCCTGGAGGTCACTGATGTACTGTGGACTCTCGATTGCCTTGTAGCCAAATTCGTCGGTGGCGCCATGGAGGGTCCCACCTTGGACGCCGGCTCCGGCCAGCCAAGTCGTAAACCCCTTGGGATTGTGATCGCGGCCCGTCGTGTTCTGAGACCAGGGCGTTCGGCCGAATTCACTGGCCCAAACCACCAGTGTGTTGTCGAGCAATCCTCGCTGTTTCAAATCCCGGATCAACCCGGAGATCGGTTTGTCCGTTTGGCGGCAGAGGGGTCCGTGACTTTCCATGTCGTCGTGAGCGTCCCAGGAACCATTGCCGCTGCCTCCCGCATGACATACTTGAATGAACCGCACACCACGTTCCACCAGACGTCGCGCCAGCAGCAATTGTTTGCCAAACGAATCGGTGTCGGGCTCCCCAACACCGTAGAGGCGCCGCGTCGCCGGACTTTCCGAATCAAAGTCGACAGTTTCTGGCGCCGAAAGCTGGAGACGGGCGGCCAGTTCGTAAGCCCGAGTCCGTGCCGCGATGGCCGAATGCACTTGATAACGCTCCCGAAATTCCTGGTTTAGCGCCAGCAAGGCGTGCGTCTGACGCTCGCGTTCTCGACGGCTAACTCCGGCTGGTGTGGCCAAATTGTGGATGGGAATCTCCCCAGCTTGAAGTGGTGTCGCCGAAACGGCGGCACCGAAATACCCGCCGCTCAACTGTACCGGAGACGAGGGCTTACCCAGATTCACAAAGGCTGGCAGATTCTGATTCTCCGCCCCCAGCGCATACGACACCCAACTTCCGAGCGTGGGATGCTCAATCAGTCGATCGCGATGGCCCGTCGCCATTTCGATGACCGCCGGAAAATGATTGGTTTCGTGACAAAAAGTCGATCGTACGAAGGCAATGTCGTCCACGACCGAGCCGAGGTGCGGAAACCAGTCAGAAACGGGAATGCCCGATTGACCGTATCGGGTGAAGGTTCGTCGACACGGAATCACGGGCCGCTTCATCTCAGCCATATTGTCGCCAAACCCAATGGCGTCGATGAGCTTGCCGGCCAACCGATTGTCTTTTGGATCAAATGTGTCGATATGGCTCACGCCGCCGCACATGAACAAAAAGATGACGGATTTTGCCTTGGGAGTGAAGTGCGCCTGGGCATTCGCGATCTTCCCTTCATCCGCCCACAATGCCCCCATCGCGCTCCCAAAAAAGCCGAGGCCGGCCTCAAAGAGAAACTTCCGACGCCCCATCGAGCCGGTGGCCGCCGAGGTTGGGTTCACTGCGAGATTCATGGTTGTGGCAAGGGGTCAGGGAACGTAAAGGAATTCGTCCAGGTTGATCAAAACCCATGCCAGGGATGGCAATCGAGTTGTGTCGCCTTCGAGAAACACCAGTGCACGGTCGCGTTCGCCATCAGAAGGTGCCCTTCCAAGGGAATGACGATAACCGAGAGCGACGGCGTTCTCAAGGTCAGAACCCGATTCGCGCTTCAAACGCGCCGCGAATTCGGTCGATACTCTCTGCCCGAGTTCATGGTTCATCAGCCACAATGCCTGTGGGGCCGTCACTGTCTGGGTTCGCCGAGTGCAGACCTGCCGTCCGTCCTCGACATCAAAGGTCTCAAGGTAGTCTGGCATGACGTCTTGGAACGAGCGGTATCCGCGACGCAGGTAGGCGGTGCGGCGCGCCAGGCGGTTGGTGGTAACAATGTCGTCAAATGACGCACCGCCCAAGCTCATATCCAGCGACTGAGAAAGCTGAAGCATCGAATCACGCAATGGTTCGGCCTCCAGTCGTCGCAGCGGGAATTTCCAAAAATGACGATTGGATGGATCGATCTTCCGATTGTGTTCCTCGACGGCTTCCGAAGCTGCCGAGGTGCGACGGTACGTGTCGGAGGTGACGATCATTCGGTTGAGCCATTTCAGGCTGTATTGATGGGCGATGAATTCCGAAGCCAACCAATCCAAGAGAACTGGATGAACCGGGTCTCCACCCAAGGCGCCAAAGTCACTGACGGATGCGTGCAATCCTAAACCAAAGTGCCACGCCCAGACCCGGTTTACCAGCACTCGCGCGAACAATGGATTATCAGGCGCAGTCAACCAATCGACGAAGGTTTCGCGTCGGCCTTCTCGAAATTCGGGAGGACGGTCGGAAAACGGAACATTGGGAGTTGCTTCCAAATCCTTGCGAGGTCGAGCCGGATCGCCGGTCGTCAGGACATAGGTTTTTTCCGCCAACCGCTTGGGATCCTCCTCCACTGTCCAAAAGACCGGTGGCGCCGGCGGCGCCTTGTGATCCTCGATCTCCTTCAGCATGGCGTCATATGTTTTGATGACGTCCGGAGCCATGATGGCCTTCAGTTTCGGGGGATCGATACGAAGGATGGGATAGTAGTCTTCGTAAGTTTTCTGTTCGGCTGCGGACCGGGCAGAGTCGGGTTTGCGGATGGCATCTTGGACTTCCTTAGGGAATGTCAGCAGGCGTTCTTCGTAAAGTTTGGAATGATACGGCTCGATGAACTTCCGCATGGCCGTGACGAGTCGGTCTAAAATCTTTTCGTGGTTGTCGACTGCCCGGCCGCGCGCAAAAACTTGTTCAGGTGTCGCCAGATCCACTTGCCGCAGCGCCAATGGATCGAACAACGCCTTCATGGAATAATAGTCCTTCTGCCGGATGGGATCGTAAAAATGGTCGTGGCATTTGGCGCACCCCATCGTCATGCCGAGGAATGCAGTGGAAATGGTCTCCACCGCTGAGAATGCTAACTGATGATCAGAGTTCGCACGGATCGCGGCACCGCGCGCCAAAAAACCCAAGGCAAACATATCTTCAGGCCGAGGTTCGACCGCGGTGAGATGACCAGCAGCCGAGATGTTCTTCCGGTTGCGGGCGCGGTTGCCCAGAATCTGAGCCCTGGCGAATTCATCGGCTGGCACATCGTGATTGATGGATTGGATGATCCAGTCGCGCCAATAGTGAATCCCAGGTGCCGCTGGCATGTGTTCATCCATATCCGTGTACCGCAGAACATCCATCCAATGCCGGCCGTAACGCACGCCGTGCTGATCGCTGCGCAATAGCCGATCCACAACGGTTTCCGAGGCAGCCGCTGAGTCGTCCTTCAAGAAAGCATCCTGCTCCTCCAGAGTCGGCGCCAGGCCGGTCAGATCGAGCGTGACACGCCTGAGCCATGTGGCCTTGTTTGCCGGGGGGGTGGGTTTCAGGTCGAGTTGACGGTTGGATACCGCGAGAAAATCGTCGATGGGATTGTCGGATGGGCTGGCTTCCGATGGTATGGCGGGGCGTTGGATCGGCTTAAGGGACCACAGGGAATCCTTTTGGACGGGTTCGCGTGCGGTGGCTGGGCTTAAGTCTACAACCAGCCAGTAGACGAACGCCGACACCAATACCAACGCCACTAGTCGACAGTTTCGGAACCGGCACCGACCGGTTGCGGGTTGAGAACCGTTGGTCCCTTGCTTCGCGCTTCTCAGCCATGGATGGGTATTCCGGGTTGGCTGCTTTGGCTGCGTCTTCATGGATGCATCAAGGTGCTGGAATAAACAGCACATCCAGCCAATGGCCGCAAGCACAGGTATTTTGTCGACGAGGGGCAAAAAGAGCTCAATTCTGAGCCGTAGCCTCGCGTTTGATTTGCCGTATGGGTCGAATCCTCATGGACTTGGCGATATGTTCCAGTGCATTGGCATGTAATTACAGACTTCAACTTCCCGGGGAGTAGGGTCAATCAATTGGCTTGCCTTGCCATTAAACCATATTTTCAAACTATAACGAGGACACATCGGAGAACTTCTTCCATGGCCACCAACACGTTCCGTCTACCGATTCTCTTGAAGGCCAAGCTCCTGCTGCCCATCCTATTCCTGATTTCAGCTTGTGGTGGTTCTGCTCAAGACACCCCCGCTGAGCGTCACAGGATGGCGACCAACCATGTGAAACGTGTCGCCGCGGAACTATCCGCGAGTTTTCTGACCGAAATTCGCTCCCTGGAGGATTGGAAGAAACACCGACCGGAGTGGCACCGCCAGTTGATGGACATGCTGGGCTTGAACCCGTTGCCGGCCCGCACACCCCTCAAGGCGAGGATCACCGGCGTTCTCGATCGTTCAACTTATCGGATCGAAAAATTGGTCTTTCAGAGTCTCCCTGGGCTTTATGTCACTGGCAATTTCTATGTGCCAAAGAACGCAGAGGCACCATTGCCAACGATCCTTTATCTTTGCGGTCATGCGCCCCACCCAATCGGGGCGAAGGTTAATTATCAGGACCGTGCCGCCTGGTTTGCGTCCCACGGCTTCGCCTGTATGATTTTGGATACACTCGAGTTTGGCGAAGTGCCTGGGATTCATCATGGCACGCATGACCTGAACCTTTGGCATTGGCTGTCGTTGGGGTACACACCCGCTGGGACCGAGGTTTGGAATGCCATGCGGGCCTTGGATTACCTCGAGACGCGGCCCGAGGTCGATGCCCGGCGTTTTGGTGTCACTGGGATTTCGGGAGGCGGTGCCATTACCTGGTACTTGGCTGCGGTGGATGAACGAGTCCAGGTGGCGGCACCGGTCTGTTCGACGTTCACTTTCGGGTCGCAAGCAGCCAATTGGCGCGCCTCAGGACAATGCGACTGCATTTATTTCCACAACACCTATGGCTGGGAATTTCCGATGGTCGCCGCACTCATCGCACCGCGGCCACTTCTGATAATGAGTGGGCGGCTGGATCTAGATTTTCCTCCCGACGGCTACCACGAGGTGTTCGGAAGGGCCCAAAAAATCTACGAATTATATACCACCGGAGAGCCAGACCGAATTCGCGAAGTGGACGCTGATGTGGGACATAGTGATACCCCCCAATTTCTCCGCGAAGCGAGGGAGTGGATGCGCCGATGGCTTCAGCATCAATCCATGCCGCTTGGTGTAGAGACCAACGCTTTGCCGCGCGAGGCTGCTGAAGATCTCGCGTGCCTCACCCAAATGCCTTCCGATGCCATCAACTACCGGATTCAAAATCAGTTGACGGGGCCTGTGACCCTTAAGAAACCTCCTTCGCGGAGCGTTTGGCCCAAGCGTCGAAAGGACTTGCTGGAGCAGTTGAACCAGAAAGTCTTTCGGTGGTTTCCCAAGGAAACGATCCCGTTCGAAACTCGGGTTTCACGCAATAGCGGAGGCTGGGCGCCAAAATATGCGGATTATAAGGATGTGAGTTTTCAGACGGAAATGGGAGTTAGAATACGCGCACAACTTCTGACCCCCAAACGAGGAATTGCCGACGCGCCAGTGCTCCTCTACGTGAAGCGGCCGGGAGACTCGATATATTTCATGGATCTCGATGAACTGCTGCCAGTGCTTGGGCATTATTCGGTGCTGATTCTCAATCCGCGCTTCAGCGAGGTGCCGATAAGTCCTGCCGATCATGCCAGTATCGAGATGACATCTGCATGGACTGGTCGAACCATTGCTGCGATGCAAGTCTGGGACATTTTGCGCACCGTTAAATGGCTGTTCGAGGAAGAGAAATTTCCGGCTTCCGCGCTGTCATTTTATGGCAAGGGTGACCTGGGAATTCTGGGTCTCTATGCCGCGTTGTCTGATGGACGAATTCAGCAGGTGATTCTAAATGATCCTCCGAGCTCCCATTGGCAACACCCAGCCTTGATCAATGTGCTTCGAGTGACGGATATCCCGGAAGTGGCGGGTGCTTTGGCACCTCGGCGATTGGTTTCATTAACCCCGTTGCCTGAGGCGTTCAATTACACGCGGAAGCTGTACCGAATGCAACGGGCCTCGGCACAGATGGTCCAATCAGGCAGTCTGCCGGAAGCACTTGAAGTTTGGAGACACCCGTGACATTGCCTTATGCCATGGCCGAGGCGTGCCGCTTTCGGTCGAGCGGGATAGGAAGATGACGATTAAGGGATGCTATCGATCAACACCCGCAGCGAACTGCACGTTCACTGAAGCCTCCCTCTGATCCCGGCAGCGGGGAGAACAGAAAACGAACCGCGAACCTCTCCATCATTTGGGCGGCTCAGGCGTTTCTATGGTTGGCTTTAACCCGATGTTTTGTTCGTACACTCCGATCTTAAGTGTTTTGACTGGTTCTTTGGATTTATTCTCCAGGTTTAGACGCGATGCTCGCGACTGTGCGAGTTCCGCCCAGGGGGTATTGGGATAAAGAGTCACGATCCGCTGCAATGTTTCACGGGCTAGCGTTGCGCCGTCGGGCGCGTCGAGTTGCAGGTCCGCCAGAAAATTGAGGTAATGAACTACCGCTTTGATGGGCTGATTGGGCGCGGTGATCAACACTTCCATCTGGTCCTTGGCTAGGTCGTGGCGTTTGAAATGACGCGCGTATAGTGCCGCAAGTTTTTCCCGTGCTTCCCAATCTTCGGGTGTTTTGGTAACTCGGTTTACCAGCATGGAGGCCTGTTGGGCTGGGCTGGCGAGGGCCGGTTCGCGATAAGTTTCCCCCTCGGGTTTAAGCCCGAGATTTTTCTCGTAATTGCCCATCTGTATCTTGGGCGATTCCTTCTGGGTTGCCAACCATTCGCTGCCCGGCAAATGCAGAATCCGCTGCTGGGCAAGTCGAGCCGCGTCCGTGCCCGGCCAACCATCGACGATTCGTTGAAGAAAACTGCGTGAGGCGCCGATATCCTCCAGGCGCAACTGAAGGTCCGCCATACGACTCAAGGCGAGAATCTGGTCGCGCCCTTCCCGCTCTGGCGTTGCGAGAATCGCAGTCAATGTCCCGAGCGCTGCCTGAATGTCCTTGAGATCATCCGATTGAACCTCGGCTTCCAACATCATGCCTTCGGTGTCGTCAGGAAACTCCTCCAATTGCGATCGGATTTCACTGAGGGCATCCAGGTATTTGCCCTGCTTTCGCAGGGCGTTAGCCCGATGATAAAAGGGTTTGAGTTCCACTTCTTCGTCACCGCCATCGTACGCGGAGGTGAGGGGGCTCAAAATCGCCCGGCCAATTCGCGGCAGCCAGAGGTAGAGTAGAGCCCCCATTGCCACCAATGTCACCAGAAGGGATATCGCCGCCGGGGTCTTGGCGTCTAACAACCGAGCCGCGCCGGAAAGCAATGCGACAGAAATCAAGATGCCCGTCGTGAGGAACAATCGATCGGAGTCCTCCTTTGATATCAGATTGCGCCCCTGGCTGAGCTTCCAGGCCACCCATGTGACCAAGCTGAGCGCGGCGAGACCAATGAAGAGTTGCCAACCCATTGTTCTGAAGTTCTGTCGTTACCCAACCACAAGTCGGGGCTTCTGACAAAGTGGATTTGTTGAATATACCTTGGACAGGGCGCGCCCTTTACGATCACACGACGATTTTGGGTTCGTTTAGGCCGACTTCCGCTTGCGCACACGCTCGTCCCCATCCGACACGAATCGGTGGCGTTGCAAATCGGCGTGGGGGTCGGTAGCGTTTCGCCGGATGCCCAACGCAATACTCCATCGGTTCCTTGCCTGTTGGGGGCTGGGGATTTGGGTGACAATGGTACAGGCCTGGGGTCATGGCGATGCCCATGTCCTGATCCTGGACGTTAATCGCCAATTGGAGACTCGGCCCAAGGAGGCGACTTTGTGGCTGCGCCGTGGAGAATTGTATCGGCTGGATGGCAATTGGACCAATGCTCTCCGGGACATCGAGCGAGCGCTCGACCTCGACCCCAAACTGGACTTGGCGATCCTGGAGCGCGGACGCCTTCATTTCGATGCCGGTCAGCCGAACCAGGCCACCAACCATCTAACACAATTCTTAACACGTCATCCTTCAAATGCCGTTGCTCTTTTGGTTCGGGCGCGATCCCTGGTTTGGTTGGGAGATCACCGTAATGCGATCCGGGATTTTTCGGACGCCATCCGGAATTCCCCGGATTCGGGGCCTGATTTGTATCTGGAACGGGCTGCGGCCTGCCGATCCTTGGGTGCCCGGGGATTGCAGGACGCGATTACTGGTTTGGAAGAGGGGTTGAAAACGGTGGGCCCCATCCTCACTTTGCTAATCGCTGCGATCGATTATGAATTGGAATTGAAGCGCTGGGATTCGGCCTTGCTGCGGTTGGATAAAATCCTGGAAAACGCCCCGCGCAAGGATCGCTGGTTGATGCGTCGGGCTGAAATACTGCTATTGGCCGGACGCGAAGGGGAATCTCGAGAGGAATGGAAACGAGCACGCACAGAATTTGAGGCATTACCGGAGCGGATGCGCTCCACCCGTGCCGGCCTGCAACAAGCGGCACGATTCCAAGAAGTCTTGGGTACGATCGAAAAGAATGGCAAATGAGCGATGCGAGGAGCTCCAGGTTGAATGAAGCGATCGGTTCTTGTGGAATGATCCCCTTGGGCTGAGTTGCCACAACCGGGTCGAGCTTTGACAAGTTCCAAACACCCCAGCTTGTCCGCCGCTCACGCTCGATCACTCGCTCACAAGGACAGTTTTACTGCATTGACGGCGGATTGACGGAATGCTTGAATCAAAGCGTAGCCACCCCCTAAATGCGCCGTTAGGCGCGAGAACAACAAGCCCTTGCCCTATGCACAAACTGCCTCAAATCTCCAGCCGCGAACTCGCCGTCTCGCCGAGGTCAAAGCGTGGGTTTACATTGATTGAATTGCTCGTCGTCATTGCCATTATCGCCATTTTGGCAGGGATGCTTCTGCCAGCCCTGGGCAAGGCCAAGACGAAAGCCCAAGGCATCATGTGCTTGAACAACGGCAAACAGATGATGTTGGCTTGGCGACTGTACGCCGAGGATTTCCAAGGATTGCTGGTCAAGTCCCTGGATGGCGGGCCAGAAGCAAACATACGCGCGCTGCTGGTGGCGGGGGGCGCCAGTGACTCTCCGACCAACACGATCGACAAGAGTCCCCTAATGAAATACATGGGCAACAGTCGCGAGGTTTGGAAATGCCCGGCGGATCGCACCGTTAGGGTGGAAGCTGGAAAGAAAGTGCCCCGGGTTCGGAGCCAGTCGATGAGCCAGGTCTTTGATCACGGCGGTTGGCTGCCGTCGCCGCCTTACCGGACCTACGGACGCCTGGACCACATCGCCAATCCAACGGCCACCTGGGTTTTGGTAGATGAGCATCCAGATAGCATCAACGATGCCGCTTGCGCGGTTCAGATGATCCGGCCGGATGCCAAGGCAGGCAATATCATCGATTTCCCGGCCGCGTATCACAATGGCGCGGCGGGATTCTCTTTTTCAGATGGCCACTCGGAGGTTCATCGGTGGGTGGGAAGCAAGATTCGGACATTTGGGAGGGGCAGCAACACGGGGTTGAATGTTCCCGCAGGCGATTCCCTGGTCGACGCGAAATGGTGGTCCAGTGTGACGACGGTTGGTCCTGGCTATCAGTGAATACCTCGGCGAGGGTTGGTGGTAATCACGCCTTTAGAAGATGCGGACGGAGGCAACTCTAAGAGATGGGAATCATCTCGCCACGGCAACTTCGCCACAAGTGCCAGACCCTTGAAGGAAGAAGGGCCAACCTCAGACTTGCCAGAACGATCGCCAACTGGTTACTTCGCCGAACCGGTCGAGCGGAGAGGTGGCTGAGTGGTTGAAGGCACCTGACTC
>SXSK01000247.1 GCA_005793375.1 Verrucomicrobiales bacterium
GAAGACCCTCTTCGCGAGCGCTTCGGTTCACACGGTGACCGTGGGTTACCTCGATGCCGGTGGCAATCCTGCGACCTTGGAATACAGCTTCACCGCGGCGGCCTACAGCGGTAAGACGGCCGACAAGGTGGGTGGATATCCGGCGCTGCTCCAAGGCGGCTCCGTGTTGACTGCCGATGCTGCTGGACACACTGGTAAAGCCGGTGACAAGGCGATCAACCTCACCATGAAAGGTGGCCCGGTTGCGTCGTATGATGCGGCCTTCCTGGCGGCAGCCAATGCGGCCACAGCCAAGGATGAGCTGAGCGTGGCATTCTGGCAGAAGAAGCTGGATGTCGCGGACAGTTCCGCCTTCACGCTGCATTCGCCCTCGGCGGGAGCTGGAGGTCGTGGGTTCCATGCGCACGTGCCCTGGAGCAACCAGAACATCTACTTCGACACCACAGGCTGCTGTGATGGCTCCACCCAGCGCATCTCCGCCGGTATCGACACGTTTGGTGGCTATGATCCGGCCGACGGCACCTATTGGACGACCAAGTGGCATCTCTTCGTGTTCACGAAGAAGGGTGCTGCGAAGAACATCTATGTGGACGGCGAGTTGTTCCTGTCGGGCGACAATACCAATCCGTTGTTCCAGGACCACACGGCGTTCTACATGGGCTCTGGCGCTGGCGGTGGTGAATTGAGCCATGCGATCATCGACGACTTCGCTGTGTTCGGTAAGGAACTGAGCGCTGCGAATGTTACCGCCCTCAAGAATGGCACCGCGCCCTCGGCGTTGCCTGCCGCGACGGGTCTGATTGCCTACTGGCCCTTCGACTCCGTTGAAGTGGCCGCAACCGCTCCTGCCCTCGGGGTTGCCCGTGGTGCTGCTGGCAAGGTCACGTTGACCTTCGAAGGTACGCTCCAATCGTCGCCCACTGCCGGTGGCGCCTACACGGATGTCGCTGGTGCAAGCCCGCTGACGGTCGATGCGAACGACGCGAGGTTCTACCGCGCCGTCCGGAAGTAATTCCGAATGACTCAGTAGTCTCATAATCTCACAAAAGGCCGGACAGCAATGTCCGGCCTTTTTTGTGTAGCGCGGCAGCCCTCTGCCGCTTTTCGGTATGGGCGATTCATCCCGCGAAATCACCGGCACGAGGTTTGGTCTGCGTGGCCCTGCAAAAGAAAGCGGTAGAGGGCAACCGCACTCCACATTCTAACGCGCTGCCCAACCAATTTCCCACGATTATCGAGTGGATTCCGTAATTTCCACCAACCGATCCACTGGTGGGTTCAACATGACATTGGTACCCCCACCAACCCATCGGACCTCAATACGATCCACGCGAGTCCGATTCCCCAAACCGAAATGCGGGTGCATTCCGTAATGGCTTTGGTAGCCGCGCCCGCTATGAACCTCATCGACGAAGGTTTGACTGCCGGAGATCACGCGGACGTTCGCGCCGATGCCATCCCGATTGCTCTTCGTTCCTCGCAATCGCACGCCGATCCAATGGTTCTTCCGCGGACTATCGTTTCTGAGCAGGGTGGGCTGGCTTCTCGAATTGAGGACGACCACATCGATGTCACCGTCATTGTCCAAATCGTCAAACGCCGCTCCCCGGCTGCTTTTGGACATGGCCATGCCGCTGCCTGATTGAGCGGAGACATCAACAAACTTTCCGACACCCGTATTGCGCAGTAGAATGTTGGCGGCCTCGTACCGTGCCGTGTCATCCCATAGTTGGATGTTATCGTGCAAATGGCCACAGGCGATGTAGATATCGCGGTGACTGTCGTTGTCGAAATCCACCAAACCGACACCCCATTCCACTTGATTGAAAGTGGATGTGCCTGCGCCGGTGCGGTGGGTCACATCATCGAAGAAACCGCCGCCGGCATTTTGATAAAGGATCGCCCACTGTTTCTGATAGGCCGTCATGTAAAAATCCAGTCGACCATCATTGTTCATATCCGCGCATTCCACCCCCATGGTTCCCTGGCCGATGCCATTCGCGTCATACGCCAATCCAGTGAGCATACCGATCTCCTCAAAATGCCCTTTGCCATCGTTCCGCCAGACAAAGTTGGCCATGGCGTCATTCCCCACAATAATGTCGGTATCCCCGTCTCCGTCATAGTCCGCGCAAACCACGCCCATGCCGGTACCGGGTCGCGAGGCGATGCCGGACTCGCGGCTGATATCGGTGAACGTCCCGTTGCCATTGTTGCGAAACAGCACGGAGGGTGTTGGGGAGTAGATCATGGGCCCGACATAAGCGGGGTGACCGTTGACGAGTCGGGTTTGATTCTTTTCGACCGTGAAGTCGACGTAATTGGCGACAAATAAGTCGAGGTCTCCGTCCCCATCGATATCGAGGAAACAGGCACCGGCACCGACGTGATTGCCCACTGCGACCCCAGCCTCTTTGGTCGCATCCACGAACGTTCCGTTGCCCTGATTGCGATAGAGCCGATTCGGTCCAAAGTTATTGAAGTAGATGTCGGCATCGCCGTCGTTGTCGTAATCCCCGATACAAACCCCCAGATGATAGTCGGAATCCTTGAGCCCGGCGGCTTCCGTCACATCGTTGAACTTCCAACCGCCCTCGTTCCGGTAGAGTGCATTTCGCGCGGGTGCCGAAGCTGGACTGGTGGGTGAACCGGGAAGTGCGGACCCGTTGAGAAACAGGATGTCGATCTTACCGTCCCCATCGTAATCGAATGTGGCTAAACCGGCGCTCACGGTTTCGACAATGTAACGGCGACCGGAACTGCCATCCGTATGGACAAATCGGATGCCAGACTGCGATGTCATTTCGGTGAGTTGAATGGGGGAAGTCGGCTCCGCGGCATGGAGAAACGGGGCCAAGACCATCATCCAGGGTAGTCGTCGACGACCTCCACAGAAACGCGACGAGAGGGAATGCTGGGATGCACGCCCGCGATGAATGCGATTCGAGGGGCTCATTTTTCCTTGGGAGAGGGCGAGGGGGTGCTGGAACTCGAGCCTTCGAGAATCGTGATTATACGATTCGCTTCAAGATTTAGGAAAACCTCGGTCCCGCCTGCGGGCCATCGGACCTGGACCTTATCGACCTTGCGATGTGACCCCAAACCAAAGTGGAGACGTTTTCCAAAATCGCTCTGGTAGCTTCGACCACTATGAACTTCATCGATCTGAGTGGTGCCGGCTGTGGTGACGGTGACTCGAGCGCCAATCGCCGACCGATTGGATTTGGTTCCTTTCAGTTGGAGTTGCAGCCATTGATTACCTTTGGGGGAATCATTGCGCAGCACGGTCGGTTCACTTCGCGCATTCTGAATGACGACATCGATGTCTCCGTCATTGTCCAAATCATCGAATGCCGCCCCTCGACTGCTGAACTTTGGCAGCAGGCCATCACCGGATCGGTCGGAAACATTGACGAATTTTCCCGCACCGGTATTTCGCAGAAGAATGTTTCGCGCGTTATAACTCGTGGTGTTGTCGAATTGATCCACCAGATCGATCAAGTGGCCGCAAGCGATGAAGATGTCGCGGTGTCCATCGTTATCGAAATCGATGAGGCCGGTGCCCCATTTGACTTGGGGCAGTGTGCCGGTGGCCGCGCCAGTCTGGCGTGCGACCTCGTCAAAATAGGCCCCCTTTTGATTTTGGTACAAGGTGGCTAATTGACGTTGGTAGGGCGTCAGAAAAATATCGAGCCACCCGTCGTTATTCCAATCCGCACATTCCACGCCCATGGTTCCTTGAACGTTGCCGAAAGAGTCGTAAGCCAATCCCAGAGTGGCTCCGACCTCTTTGAATTTTCCGGTGCCATCGTTCAGCAGAACGAAGTTGGGGCGTAGATCATTGCCGACCACGATGTCCAAATCGCCGTCATTATCGAGATCCGCGGCGATGACCCCCATGCCTGAACCTAACAACCCTGCGATGCCTGCCTCTTGGCTGATGTCGGTGAAGGTGCCATTCCCATTGTTTCGAAATAAGAGGTTCGCAGTCGGTGGATAATTGAGCGGGCCGACATAGGCGGGGAACCCGTTCATGATCGAGGTTTTGTGAGATTCGAACGTGAACCCGACATAGTTCGCGACAAACAGGTCGAGGTCGCCGTCCTTGTCGATATCCAGAAAACACGTCCCGGCTCCAACATGATTGCCCACCTGGACACCCGCCTGCTGGGTCACGTCGCGGAATGTGCCATCCCCGTTGTTTCGATAGAGCACATTGGGTCCGAAGTTGTTGAGGTAAATGTCTGGATGCCCATCGTTATCATAGTCACCCACACAAACGCCGAGTTGATACCCTGGAGTTGTCAATCCGGCCTGGGTGGTCACGTCTTTGAATTTCCAATTCCCCTCATTTCTGTAGAGAGCATTGCGGGGTGCCGGGGTGGTATTGGTTGCACCTGGGAGTAGTGTCCCGTTCAGAAACAGAATGTCGATCAACCCATCCTGGTCGTAGTCGAACGTGGCGAGGCCGGCGCTGACGGTTTCGACGATGTACCGGCGCCCCGAACTGCCGTCGTTATGCACGAAGCGGATGCCGGTTTCGCGGAGGACATCCTTGAATTGAATGGGGTTCTCCGCGCCTATGCAGACCCACAGGCTGGCCATCCACCAGGTCAGAACCATCCCTAGTTTGTATGCAGGTCGAGATTGCGCGGAAGGTTTGGAAATCATCCAATCAGGGGCTGCAAGACTAGGGGGTCTTTTGGAGTTGCTGGAGGAACTGTTGATACTTGAGTTCGCCGGGGTTTAGCGAGACGGCCTGTTTAAGAGCTTCCACCGCCGCGGATCGATCCTGGTTCTTCACGCAGGCAACTGCGAGAAGGTGATAATGAGAGGCTTTCGGTTCCAGATCGGCGGCCCGCTGGGCCATGACGCGGGATTCTGGGAGACGTCGATTGGTCCTCAAGTAAAGTTCGGCCTGAGCTCGGTAACCCTCCGCCCATTTCGGGGCCAACTCCTGCACCTTTTGAAAACACCGTTCTGCCGCTTCGAAATGATCGAGGCGATTGTGAAGGCGCCCCAGGAAAATGTGGTTGAAATAGTTGTTCGGCTGTTCCGCCACCAGTTGTTCGAATACGGTGACGCCTTCGGCGAATGATTTGCGTTGGAGGTAAATCGCCTCCAAGGCGGAACGATAGATTATTGATTCTTCGTCGAGTAAGGCCGCTCGACGGAAAAATTTGGACGCCATCGTGGGTTGTTCATGCGACTTGTAGATCTGACCTGCTCCAAACAGAGTCTGGGCGACTGTCTGTCGAACGAACGGAAGTCCGGTGAGGGTGTCGGCTTCCGCATTGCGATCCGTGAGATCTTTGCGATCGCGGGCTTCGAATTTGAGGAATTGTTCCCGATAACGCGCTGACTCTTCCGATTGCCCCAACCGACTGCACGCGGTATAGAGTCCGAAATACGCCTGAGTATGTTCCGCTGAAATCTGAGTGGCCTGCATGAAGCTCTCCTTGGCGCGCGCGTAGTCTCGGCCTTGCAGGTAGGCTTGCCCTAGAAGATAGAAACTTTCGCTGGTAGCTTGCGGCAGCTTGGTGGCCTTCCGGAGCGTCTCGACGGATTCTTCAGTGCGACCTAAATCCATCAGGGCGCGGCCCAAGCGACTCATTGCGGTGATGGAGGCCGGACTGCGCTTGAGTGTTTCTTGAAACAATCGAACGCTCTCATCAATTTCACCGCGATCATAGGCCACTTGAGCCAGAACTTCGTAGGCATCCGCTAAACCCGGGTTCAGGGCTAGGCATTTGCGGAGATTGACGGCCGCTTCGTCAGAACGTCCCGTGTTGTAATAGGCAGATCCGAGGAGTGCGAACGCCAATGGATCGGTTGGGTAAGCTTCCGCGATACTCACAGCCACCTGGACGGCTTCTTGCTTTAATTCTGCTGCCAGCGCCTGGGGAGAACTCCCATGGGTTTTGGGCTCCGTAGTCGGTGAGCCTGGATTCGCCTGCCCTACGCAACGTGTTGTCGCCAACAGCAACACCGCAACTACCGCCGCCACCGCTGAGCGGTCTTTCAAACTGAGGGATTTGCCGCGACGAAAGAGTTTCATGGCGATGGTGATCGTGCAGCGGAAAATCAACGAGTTAGTCGAACCTCGTTGAGAAGGCAGCCGACTGTCAAGCGGACGGTAGAGAAACGGGATGGAGAATGGATTGAGACATCAAAACAAACCGGGTGGTGCGAGAAGAATATCCGATCCCGGAGGGATCGCGGCAATTAGCCGGTGGTAAAGGCGCGGAGCGCCGACACCACCGGTTGGTGGTAAAGGCGCGTGAGCGCCGACACCACCGGTTGGTGGTAAAGGCGCGTGAGCGCCGACACCACCGGTTGGCGGTGGGTCAGTCCAGATACGCAGGGTCGTATTCAATTCCTGCTCGGCGAATCATATCGATGAGTTCATCTCGAGATGTTTTCGCATGATGATGCTCCTCTTGGTTAGCGATGTAGCGTTTCACGGCTACTCGTGCATTCGCGCTGACGGTGAATGCCGCGTACCCTTCCTGCCAGGCGAATGGTTTTACACCGACCTCATCTTGTACCCAGATGGAGGACGATCTTTTCAATCCCTGCAGCACGTCTGCCAGGCAATGGGTCGATTTCAATCCAACGAGTATGTGGACGTGGTCTTCGACGCCGCCGACACCTTCTGGATACGCGCCCATATTGCGGAGTGTTCCCCCAAGATACTGATGCAGGCGGTCCCGCCAATCTGGTGTGATTCGCCTCTCTCGGTGTTTGGTTGAAAACACCAAGTGATAATGCAGGCTGAGATAGGTTGAGGCCATGGGTCGCGCGTGGCATCAGCAATGGATGCGATTGAGTTTGGGTAAACTCCCCTTAATGTATTTTCGAGCCCTCGCCAATACTCATTTATTCGATGCAAACCGTCCCAATCCCGGAGGGATCGCAGCGATTAGCCGGTGGTAAAGGCGCGGAGCGCCGACACCACCGGTTGGAGGTTGAGGCGCGCGCGAGCGCCGACACCACCGGCATCCGGATTCCCCGGGGCAATGGTTCATTGGGTGTGGCGATCGTCGTTGTCGTTTCCGTGTGGGGTCTCTCGCATCCCTCCGGGATGCCGAATTGATTGGATCGCGTACCGGTGGTTGAGGCGGGCGTGCCGCCTCAACCACCGGCTAATGGCCGCCATCCCTCCGGGATGGGGAATTTAATTTGAACACGTACCGGTGGTTGAGGCGACGGGGCGCCTTTACCACCAACCGGTGGTATCGGCGCGCGGAGCGCCTTTACCGCCAACCGGTGGTATCGGCGCGCGGGGCGCCTTTACCACCAACCGGTGGTGTCGGCGCGCGGAGCGCCTTTACCACCGGCTAATGGCTTGGATCCCTCCGGGATGCTTTTTGAGTACGTACCGCCCCGCTTGACTCCGTCGGAACGAGGCCTCCATGGTTTCGGTCGTGATTCTGCGGGTAATGCGACACCATTTTTTCTGGGCGATGCGTTTTGCCGCAGGTCGGCTTGGGTGCCTCTTTTTGTTCGTTGGATTGTGCCAAATCCGTGGTGCGGATCCGGTGGTGGCGACGCGGGGTTTGGGCTGGACCACGCGTCCGTTGCCGCCACTGACGACAGGCAAAACGGGGTTCACGTTGCTCGCTCCCAGTTCCTCTGGCATTCAATTCACCAATCGGTTGCAAGGGGATCTTGCATTGACCAATGCCGTCGCTCACAACGGCTCTGGCGTTGCTCTCGGCGACGTTGATGGCGACGGATGGGTCGATGTCTATTTGTGCGCATTGCAGGGGCCGAATCGGTTGTTTCGAAACCTGGGTGGATGGCGCTTTCAATCGATGGAACTCGGTGCCGCTGCCTGTGCGGAACAACTGTCGACCGGCGCCGTGTTGGTGGATGTGGATGGAGATGGCGACCTCGATTTGCTCGTGAATGGAATTGCGGCGGGGACACGCCTTTTTCTCAACGACGGTCGAGCACACTGGACCGAGGTTCGCGATGGCGCTTTGTCGCGGACGTCCACGCCGATGTCCATGGCGTTGGCGGATATGGATGGCGACGGCGATCTGGATCTGTTCTGCGCGACCTACACCGATGCGATGTATCTTGCCGATCCGACTACACGATTGGTGTTGGGCAATCAGGGGGGACGCCAAGTGGTTACCCACGTGAACGGCCAGCCAGCCACTGATCCTCCATGGAATAATCGGTTTCAGGTTTTGCCTAACGGCCAGGTGCAAGAATTCGCGGAAGCGGACCTGCTTTATCGCAACGAAGGCGATGGCCGATTCACCGCCATTCAATCGACCCCAGGCACGTTTACAGACGAACGTGGTCAGCCCATGGCACTGCCACGAGAATTGGGCTTGGGCGCCGTGTTTCGCGATCTGAATCACGATGGGCTGCCAGACCTCTTTGTTTGCAATGACAACGGTCAACCCGACCGTCTGTGGATCAATCAAGGCAAGGGGAAGTTTCGTCTCAAGACTTCCGCGATGCGCCATGGGAGTCATTCGTCCATGGGGTTAGATGTGGCGGATGTGAATCGAGATGGCTGGGATGATCTGCTGGTTGTTGATATGTTGGCCGCATCCCCGGCCAATCGTCTTCAGCATCCTGGAAAATCGGATTGGGAACCCGGTGTCCAAGAGGTCAGCAATGCAAAGCCCCTTTTCGGACGGAATTCACTCTACCTTGGCAGACCTGATGGAACCTTCGTCGAGACGGCACTGATGGCGGGCGTGGCGGCAACCGACTGGTCGTGGTGTCCCGTGTTTGTTGATGTGGATCTGGATGGTTACGAAGACCTCCTCATCACGACCGGATTCGAGCAGAACGTCTTGGATGCCGACAGCATGGATCAGATTCGTCGGAGAAAATGGACACCGGAGCAGATGAAGCGATATCGCCAGAGTCATCCGCGATGGGACACTGAAACCGCGTCCTTCCGTAACCGGGGGGATGGCACCTTTGAGTCCATGGCGGCAGCGTGGGGATTAACGCAACGGGGTGTGGCCAACGGCATGGCATTGGCCGATTTGGATAACGACGGCGATTTGGATGGGGTGATGAACTGCTTGAATGCCCCCGCAACGGTCTGGCGCAACGACACCGTGAGTCCACGGATCCTAGTTCGTTTAAAGGGAATGGCTCCCAATACGCGGGGTATTGGTGCGCGGTTGAAGTTAGAAGGAGGGGCGGTAGTTCAGAGCCAAGTGATAGACGCGGGTGGACGCTATCTTTCGGGCGATGACGCGGTGCGCGTGTTTGCGGCTTCTAAGGTGGCTGGTGGGGAGCATCAGTTGACGGTTCACTGGCCGAATGGGCAGTCCAGCATGATTTCCAATGTCGCTCCGAACGTCCTGCTGGAAGTCGACCAAGCAGCTGCCTCAGGCTCCCCAGGCGGAGTGTTACACGCCCCAGTGGCTGCGAATGCCACCCATTTCAAAAATGTCTCCAAGCTCCTGAGCTACGTCCATGCGGAAAGCGGTTTTGATGACTGGGGTCTCCAACCACTTCTGCCCTACCGTCTCAGTCGTTCGGGTCCATTTCTAGCTTGGCACGATCTGAATGCGGACGGTTGGGAAGACCTGATTGTGACTGCGGCTCGTGGGGGGCGCATCGGGATCTTCTTCAATCAAGAGGGGAATCAGTTTCAGAAGATGGAATCTCCCGACCCGTCGCGCGCGGACCATTCGGGTATTGCTGTATGGTGGAATGGTCGAGGGGACTCAGGGCTCGTTCTGTCGGAATCTGCGTACGAACTCCCAACTGGCTCGGCCAGTCGACTCCTCCTGTTCCTGTCGACCGCTTTCCAACCGTTATCCTTGGGAACCACGAACGTAGGCCCCGTGAGCGTGGGAGATCTCGATAGGGATGGCGACTTGGATGTTTTTGTGGCAGGGCGCCCCAATTCCGGGAAATTCCCTGAGCCAGGCAGATCGACGCTTTGGCGAAATGACCAGGGAACATTGCGCTTGGATGGCGGTTGGACGGAATCGATTCGCTCGGCTGGGTTGGTGCGCAGTTCAACGATCGCGGATTTGGATGGCGATGGAGTCATGGATCTGGCCGTGGCCACGGATTGGGGACCGGTCCGAGTCTACCGAAATGTCCAAGGCCACTTAGAAGACATGACCAAGGTGTGGCGATTTGCTGAGTCTTCGGGACGTTGGTCCGGTATTGCCGCGGGCGATGTCGACGGTGATGGGCGTCTCGATTTAGTCGTGGGAAATGAGGGTCGAAATTCTGTCTACGAGCTTCGATCGCCCGGGCCGATGCGCTTGTATTTTGGTGACTGGAACGGATTGGGAAGTGTGCAGTTGGTGGAGGCGCGGAAGGCGGGTACCCATTGGATGCCCTGGCGCGACCGGAATTGGCTGGCGCGTGGATTTCCTGGAATCGAACAACGTTTTGCGACGCATGGGGCGTTTAGTCAGGCGACAATTGCCGATCTTTTGGGCGCCACCGTTTCCAACGCCGATTGGTTAGAAGTTACCACCCTGGAGTCGTCTGTGTTCCTGAATCGCGGATCCCACTTCGAGCGACGGTCTCTGCCCCCAGAAGCGCAGTGGAGCCCTGTCGCCTCGGTACATATCAGTGATTTAGATGGGGATGGCTTGGAAGACATCTTTCTGAGCCAGAACCACTTTGGGAGTGCCTCGGGGTTGACACGGGACGATGCTGGACGCGGGCTTTGGTTGAGAGGACGAGGCGATGGAGCCTTTCAGGCGGTCGACGCGTCGGAGAGCGGTATTGTCATCGAAGGGGAGCAGCGCGGAGCGGCAGTGGCCGATTTTAACCGCGATGGTCGAGTCGATATTGCCGTGGGCCAAAATGGTGGGGAGACCATGCTGTACCTGAACGAGCGAGCAAAACCAGGTCTGCGTGTCCTAGTTCGAGGTACCCCGGCCAATCCGGCCGGTGTGGGGGCAATCCTCCGTTTGAACTATGGCGGTTCGCCATCAGGGCCTGTCCGAGCGATTCAAGTCGGCTCAGGGTGGGGTTCCTGCGACGGCACAACGCCCGTGCTAGGGATGCGTCGTTTGCCTGAGAGTTTGTGGATTCGCTGGCCGGGCGGGGCGGTGCAGGTGATCCCAATCCCGAATGGAGCCCGTGAAATCGAGGCCAGACAGGGAAAATGACCTGTGTTCTCCCTCGACTGCCGCCAACTGCGAGGTGGAATTAAGAAACTTGAGGACGCTTTGTATAAAGCGGATTCGGATGGATTCGGGTTGTTTGAATCCTGCCAAGTCAAGTCCGGGCCTGAGGATTTTAGTCGATTCGTTTTGAGTTTTTAACTGGACAAACTTGGCTAGTGGCGCTGAGTTCACGTAGATCCACCGCGACTCGCAGGAGATAATGGACGCTGGGTGGCGTCTGGGTCGCGTAGGCAAATCAACCTGATTGCACGGAAAACCGATGAAATCTAAAACAATACTACTCCGGGCGAGCATCCTAGCTGCCCTGGCACTTGGAGCCGCACGCTCCCAAGGAGCCGAATTGGTCGCCGGTTGGGACTTCGAAAAAGTCGAAGCCGATGGCGTCACTATTAAATCCGTGATCGGCAATTATGCCGGCACGATCTCTGGCAGTGCCGTCTTGACCGATGGCTCTGGTGGCCGTCCGAAGGGTGGCGGCAAAGGGTTCGACATCTCTCAAAACAATCCAGGTTGGCTGTTGCTCGAAGCGGGCGGCCTCGGTGAAGGCGACGCGAATCCCATGACCAAGGCGGCTGCCACGGATTCCATGACCGTGACGCTTTGGGAAAAGAACAACTCCAACATCAACAGCAGCTCTTTCTGGGCTATCGGACCTGTCAACAATCGCGCCTTCCAATTCCACATTCCGTGGTCTGATGGCACCATTTACTTCGACACAGCCGGTGGTTGCTGTGCGCAACCCGGCCAGCGTCTGGCTAAAAATGTCGTTGGTGAATTCCCCGAGCACGATTGGACTGCTTGGCATCATTACGCGTTCGTAAAAAACGGGGGTCATAAAGCCATCTACGTCGATGGTAATTTGTTGACCTCGCAAGAAGATGGCGCTGATCCGTTGCCGACGGAGTACACTCAGCTCACGATCGGTGGAGCGAACAATGGGTCACCCCCGGACGCTATCATTGACGATGTCGCGATTTTCAAGGGTGCCTTGACACATGACGAGATCAAGGCCTTGGCTGCTGGCCAATCTCCCTTCAGTGCCCCTGTGGATACCGACAAGGACGGGATTCCCGACAATTGGGAAACGCAATTCGGATTCAATCCCAACGCTGCCGATGCGACATTGGATCCCGATGGCGACGGTTGCGACAACTTGTGCGAATACAAGGCGGGTTCCGATCCGAAAGACACGACCAAGCCCACGGTGGTTTCTGCGGCTGCTACGGGTACCTTTGACACCGTGAACATCACGTTCTCGGAAGAAGTGGATGCCACCGCGGCGACGACCTTGGCGAACTACACCATCACGCCGGCACTGAACATCACCGCGGTCACCTACAAAAAGAAGGTGGCCACCCTGACGACAGCCGCCCAACCCCCGGGCGCGACCAAGTACACGGTCGCGGTCAAGGGTGTGAAGGACCTCTCCAAGAACGAAGTGCCTGCTGGCAGTTCGGCGGTGTTCTATTCGTTCTTGAAGACCCGGGAAGGCATGTTGCGTTTTGCCGCCTGGTTTAACATTCCCGGCAACGCGGTCCAGGGTCTCTTGGATGATCCTCGGTACCCTGCGGAACCCACCGAAGTACTGCCGGTGTATCAGATGAATAGCCGTGACGCCCATCCCACCGATGCGA